>JBNKLQ010000251.1:0-8635 GCA_050292445.1 Promineifilaceae bacterium (SeqCode)
GCAAGTTGATTGGTAACATGAGCTGGCGTCTGACGCTGGGGACGCATTTCATACAATTTCACTTGTATGCCCTGCTCTGCCAGTTGCCATGCCGCTTCCGTACCAGCTAACCCACCACCTATGATCACAAGAGATTGGCTCATGCCCCAATTGTATCACAACCAACTAGAGAGCACCGCGAATTTTGAGCAAGAAAAAGCCTAACCTGGCTTGACCTTATGAGGAAGAAGTACCGCCACGTCAACTACCGATAATGCAATTTGCCAGACAGAACGGTTCCATCAGGGATATGTACCTGTGTTCCGGCTTCATTGCATAGCCACACATCTCCCTGACAAACCACATCTTTGCCAAAGCAAAAATCACCTTCCACAACCAAGCTGTTGTTATGCACTAGTGACGGGACGCCATGGGGAAAACGGGCGTCCAAATCTGAGACGTATTTGTAGAAACGGCCGTCCAGATTAATGTTGAACTGGCGCATGCGGCGCTGGCCACTGGGCACAATGCGGAAATCTTCGGTAAGCGAGTAGGCGTCTGAACGAACCGCCAACAAATCATTGCTGGTTTTTACCGGGGCAAAGCGGCTGCGCGGCACGCGAATCGCCTGGGCACCATTAAAGACAGCAATAGCTGAACCCATTGCCGTTTCCAACTGATAAACTGGCGTCGAATCCGGATCGCGTGGATCCACCGTCTTGCTGTTGCGAATCATGGGCAGCCCTAGACGATTGTCATGGGCTTGCATCTGTCGGTAAAGCGTGGGCAGGTGGAACCAAAGGTTATTGGTATTGAAATATTTGTAGCGCTGGATGTCTTGGAATGCGGCCGTATCCTCTGGTGGGCATTGAGCCGCTTCGCGCAAGATGAGCTGCCCGTCCAGCCTTTGGGCCAGATGCCCCCCCTTCTTATCCATCTCGGTTCGATCGGCCACTTCCATCATGAAGGGAATTTCGTTATCCACCAAATATCCCAAAATGGATAAATCCACGACGGCACCCAAATTATCAGCATTGGACACAAAAGCATATTCGTATCCTTTTTCCAAGAGATTGGGCAGCATCTCGCTGGTGATCAATGCGGTGTAAATATCGCCATGACCTGGTGGACACCATTCCAGTTCTGGATTTTCCGGCCACGCTACAGGCTGAAAATCTTCCCGGCGAATTTTCGGCTCTTTGTGCTGTAAAAAGCTGTGAGGCAACGCATGGTTTAAGTTTGGATACTTTTCCAGCAAGGCCAGGGAATCTGCCTCGGTTGAGAAACTATTCATGAGCAGCAGGGGCACGTTGGCCAACTGTGCCTGCCGGGCAATGATGTCCAAAAAAGAGTGTCCGTCTTTAACCGGCAGCAAAGATTTGGCCTTTTCTAACCCCATACTCGTGCCCAAACCGCCATTTAGTTTNATAACGGCCGTCTTCTCTAAAGCATATTTGCCAATCGTCTCTAATCTTTGGGGAAATTTTTCGGCATTTGGAATCTGAGTGACTGATTCAATCTCATCTTCAGGAATGTATCCCGTTTGTCCGGTTAACAACTGCTTGTAATAGTGGGCAAATGTATCAATAAAAATTTGTGGTAGGCCTTCAGCCTTCATGCGGGTAAGAAATGGGGAAAAAGTGGAAGTCATAATTGTCATATATTCGCCTGTTTTAGTTAAGTGTGATCAAACGGCCGTAAAAAGGGCGAACTACTTTCGTGGGTGCCGTCAGGTACGGCCGTTCAATTCATGCAATTTTTCAATCAAATTTCGGGCATCCTGGTCGTTGGGATTTGCTTGCAAAGCCCGCTTGAACCAGGCAATCGCCATCTCGTAGTCACGCCGGTCGCGGTAAATGAGCCCGATATTATACGCCACATTTGGGGCAACCGGATCAATGGCCAACGCTTCTTCAAAAGCAGCAATCGCCTGCAACTGCTCTTCATCACGAGCCAGGACAGGGTTCCCTAAGTAAGCTGCACCTAAATTGGTCCACACCATCGCATTGCCAGGTGCCCGTTCTCGCAGCGTTTCCAGCAAGGTCACTGCTTTTTTAAATTTCTTCGTCAAAATATAGGCACCACTCAAGTTAAGCGATGCATCAAAATGTTCTGGGTTTAGAGAATGGGCTTTTTGCAAAACAGTGACCGCATCATTCACTTTACCACGATGCAAAAGCTCACTTCCCCGCCGAAATAACGCTTCAAATTTCAGATCTTTTTTTTGCTTCTTGGCATCTCTCTTCATCTCTTTACACAACCTTCCTAAAGGACATCCTTACAGTGGCCAACTCTGACCAAACAAATACGGAACATTAATCATTATAAATGGGTCAAATCCACCGGAATTAATTCGGGATTATCGGTTGCGGTGCGACCCACTTTGGCCATATCGTGCCACTCATCATCAACGCACACGCGCACAACATCCGCTGTGAAATCGGTGTTTGTCTCCTTATCATTTAGCAATAAAGAAGACCCAACACCATAAATATCAACCGGCACTTGCAGCTTTTCAAATCGGGCAATCTTGGCCGGGTTAAAGCCGCCCGTCACCACTATACGAACATTTTGGCAATACTTTTTGGCCATTTCCTCTTCTTCTGGAGTCAAAGCCCATTGCTGCCAGGCAGCATCTAACGCCTGCCGCATGTTAAAAACCAGGCGTGGCGTAACGCCTAAATCTAGACTAGGATCGCCCAAAGGAGGCACGTTTACATCACGCAAGCTTCCGCTGGTATCCAGCCGAACGCCAAACAAGATGTACTTTTGAGCTTCGGCTTCATTACCGGCCAGCATCAACGCACTGTAACGCTCAAACATTGCCTTCATAGCACGAATGCCATCGGTAATGGAATCGTTATTAAAGTCCACCAAAACAATGCGGGACACATCTGCTGAAACATATTCGGCAAAGGCCAGCATGGCTGCGGCCGTATCGCTTAAAAAGCAGGCAATGACGGCATGGGCAATAGTGCCCCCACCAGCCCCGCCCCACCAATCTCCTTGAGCATCTGTGGAAACATACGGCCGTAACTTCCCCCCAAAGTCTCGATTGAACCGTTCAACTGCCACATCATAGGCATATCCGTCAGCAGCCTGCACTTCGTGCAGATCAAATCTAGCCGGAAAAAAGAGAACGGATTTGCCACGTGCAGACTGCAGAATATTGTAAACGTTACTGGCAATACGGCTGCTGCGACTTAAAATACCAAGCATGGGCGTTTCCAACAAGGCAAAGTCACGATAGCGGCCCTGAATTTTAATGACCGGCTGAACCTTGAGCGGCTCCCCATTGTAAATTGTTGTTGCACCATCGTGAACGGCCGAAACGCGCAAATTCTGCCAGGTGGGCACCCAACGGCCGTTTTCATCAAAATAGCCCGTACAATGACGCAGCATCGACAGAGCCTTATCTACCCCCACAACCACGGTCTTGCCAGCCCGGCGTGTAAAAAATTGCACCTCGACATCCATATCTCCCACATTGAGCCCAGCCGGATTCCGCCCAATATCACGGGCATATTGCCCCTGGTAGCCATGATCTTGCCCAACGCCCTCCAGCATCTTCAAAATGTTGGCAAAATATTTATCAGAATACCAGCCACGCTTCATACGATCACTATCAAGTTTAAAAACCGAATTGGTTAACCGTTTTCCGTTAAAAATGGTCATAAAATACACTCTCTATGCGAATAATCGTAATGATGAATTTAAGGTAAATTGCGTAAACACAAAACTGTAATATTATAGTATTATTCAACCCCCTATGTTCAAAAGAGAAGAGGAGACAAACAATGAACAAAAAAGCAGTATTACTCTGGATGATTGCCTTCATTTTTTTAGTTGCCTGTGGCGGAGGAGGTGATACAGAACCAGACACCCCCGCATCAGACAATAATACCAGTTCTTCCACCACAACGGAAACGACTGAAACAACAGAAGAAGATAGTACAGCAGCTGATTCAGAGGACATGGCAGAGGAGCCCACAGAAGAAAGCGAGCCGGCAGATGAGGCCGAGTCAATGGAAGAAGAAACCGATGCAGAACCTGCCAGCGAAGAACCTGCAGAAGAAACGGCCGCTGAACCAGCTGCCCCTGCTTCGCCATTTGGAGATCGTCCCATGACGGGCACCGATCCTGAAACAAATCTTACCGTGAACCCAGACTCAGTCAACCCAGGTGATACCTTTATTGTTCGTGGCGAAATTATTAGCATGAACCTGACCCCCACAACTTCGCCAGAATTTTTGATCCTATCCCCAGATGGGCTAAAGTTCCGCTTGCGCAGCCAGGATCTGGCTGAAACATACTATGAGGATGGCGATCAGCTTCAAGCATTCCAATATCAGAATGGTCTTTTAGCCCAAGCCACCGCTACGCTGGCCGCTGATGCCAGTCCATCTGACATCCCCACAAGCACGGATCTTGTACTCATTAAAGATGAGTAATTAGCTTACAAGTAATCACACTCGTTTCAGGTAAAGCTGTGATGCAAAACTGCATCACAGCTTTTTTTATTCGTGTAGCACATATCGGCTATTAAAATACAATCATTATGTTGATTTATATTTGATCTTATGAAAAGTAATTGTTATAATGCCCCTAGTTTAACTTACATAATCTTAATTTAAGTTGTCCGATATCATTTCATCTGGCACTTTCTGGCTCAGTGCTAATATAACTCTTTAGAGTGGCTCCTCTCTCGGTGGCCAAATGTATTTGCTGCATATACTGATACATTTGTTGCTACACGAATTAAAGCCCTCTTTAAGGACTCTGGGCATAGCAAGGAGTGTGAGGCGATGGAAGAACAGCTGCTCGCCTTCCTGAAGTTCCTTCAACAAGAGTACAATTATTCAAGCAACACAATAGCTGCCTATAAAAACGACCTGGGTCAATTTGTTTCCTATCTGCAGGAAAACAACCTGAACAGTAAAGGGAACTGGCAATCTATTGGCGCAAATAAAATTAATGGGTATGTTGATTATATGAAGGAGCAGCCCTATGCGTCTTCTTCTGTAGCGCGGAAAGTTGCTGCGGTAAAATCATTTTTTAATTATCTAGAAACCAATCAAATTGTTCAAGAAAATCCCACGACAAACATTGATTCACCTAAAGTGAAAAAACGGTTACCAAAAACGCTTACGGCTGAAGAGGTTGAACGGCTTTTAGAAGCGCCGGCAAGCAAAAAATCGCCCAAAAATCTGCGCGATATGGCTTTGCTAAATATGCTCTATTCCACTGGCATGCGAGTAACCGAGGTTGTTTCGCTTCGTCTAAAGGATGTCGATTTAGAAAACAAGGTTCTATATTGCCCAGGCAAAGACGACCAAATTCGCGAACTCCCTTTTGATCAGGAAACTGAGGAAATTTTAGAAAATTATATTGAAGAGGGACGGCCGTTTCTTGTTAAAGATAAAGATGAAACCGCGATGTTCCTTAACCATCGGGGACAACAGCTAACCCGGCAAGGTCTCTGGCTCATCATTAAAGCCTATGCTAAAGAAGCGGACTTAAGCGTTGCTGTAACACCACATACGCTACGCCACAGTTTTGCAGCCCACAAGCTTAACAGTGGTTCAGATTTGCAGGAAGTGCAAAAGCTGCTCGGTCACGCCAACATTTCCACAACCCAAATTTATACCCAACTAGAAGAAAGCGAAACTTCCGAATAAACGTTTAGCCCAATTTACGGAACAGTTCAGGCGCCACGGCAAAAATTTGTCGTGGCCTCTTATTTTCAGGTGACAATATGACAACCACAGAGACCGCAAAACAAGTAGAAATTGCTGCGCAAGCCATCCGCCAACAAACTATCTACCGTCCCACAGTAGGTTTGGTGCTTGGTTCTGGTTTAAGCGAACTGGCCAACAGCATTCAAGATCCGGATATTATCCCTTACGAGCGCATTCCAGGTTGGCCCCAATCGACCGTGGTGGGCCATAGCGGCCGTTTAGTCATCGGCACCTTAGAAGGCAAAACGGTGCTGGTACAGCAAGGGCGCGCCCATTACTATGAAGGGTACGACATGGACCAGATTACCTTGCCAGTACGCGTGATGCAGGCCCTGGGCATTCAGGTGCTGATTGTGACCAACGCTGCTGGGGGCATCAACGCAGACTTTACACCTGGCGATCTGATGCTCATCACCGATCACATCAACTTTTTGGGGCTGGCCGGACAAAACCCGCTGCGCGGCCCTAACGATGAAACTGTTGGACCGCGTTTCCCAGACATGATTGGCACGTACAGCATAAAACTGAGAAAGATGGCGCATGAAACGGCCGCAGCCAACAACTTCACTCTACAAGAAGGTACCTACGCCTACGTGGCTGGTCCTAGCTTTGAAACGCCTGCTGAACTGCGCTTTTTGCGCACAGTAGGCGCGGATGCCGTCGGTATGTCTACCGTGCCCACCGTCGTTGTGGCCCGACACGCCGGGATGCAAATTCTAGGTATCTCCTCCATCACCAACAAAGCAGTACCCGACCCAAAACCGGGTACCGTCCTGGATCATGAAGAAGTATTAGAAACTGGGAAGCAAATCATTCCAAAACTGACTGCTCTGCTTCGCGGCATTCTGCAACAACTCTAATCCCAAGATAAAATCTCACAAACAAGCAAAAGCTGATAAAATTACCAGGCGCACAAATTTGTGCGCCGTTGCTTGTCTGTGTAACTTGCGAATATAAGCTTATAAAAAGCCAACATGGATCAATTTTTCGTCTTTATTCTCCACAATGATGTCTGGATTTATATCGTTTCGGCTTTAGGACTTTTTTGGTATCTCAATGAGTTCATCCGTGCCCAGCGGCAGTTGCGGGTGGCGATTTTCAACCTAGAACGAGAAACTAACACACACATCCGCAACACCGCGCTTATTGTCATTTTCATTCTCTCAGGAATTATTGGTGGCGTTTATTATGTCAACAGCCAGATAGCCCCAACTTTGCCAGCCTCTTTGCTGCGACCGGCAACCCCAACCCCAGACATTTTTCGCACGCCATTGTCTTCTCCTACACCACTTCTAACACGCCAGCCTACGCCCACACCGCCGCTGGTGCCAACCATCACCCTGGCCAGCAATCCTGGCGAACCCGCTCCCAATCCAGAGGAAGAAGCGACACCAGAAGAAACGGCAACGGCCGTTGGCACACCAACCCCACCACCTACCCCCTCGGTAGGCTGCACGATTCAGCTCAATATCACTGAACCACGAAATGGCTCTGTTGTCTCCGGCACCATCCTATTTAACGGCACGGCCGATTTTGAGGGGTTTGGCTATTACACGCTGGAAGCCAACGGCCCACAAACCGGCGGACAGTGGGCTTCGCTGCTGGGACGCAATATTGAACAAACGGTGCAAGAAGGCTTTTTGGGCAGCGTCAATTTAAGCGAATGGGCACCAGGCCCCTATCTCATCCGGCTTTCAGCAGCGGACCAATCACAAAATATTATTTCGCAGTGTGTGATTCAGGTGACGCTGCAATAACTATGGGCCATGAAAGGGTGTGACCCCTTTTACATGAATCCCGAATTCACGCCTTTTAGTGTCCATAAATTAAAGTGGCACACTGCTTGCTCGGTTGCCTCCAACTCAATGCCAAGACTGTCGGCGTGGGGATAGATACGTCCTGTTATCACCGCCACCTGGTTGGCGAACACCTCAATCACGGAGGCGTCTACATAGATGTGTAGGTGCAAGCGGCCTTCGGCCGATAGCGCAACATCTCCTTCCAGCAGCGAAAGATCATAGCCATGAGCATCTCGACGCGACTGTTGTCGGTCAATCCCTAAATTTCCTCGTTGCGGGTCATAGAAGATAGTGGTCCGCTCGCGCCCATCGGCGGCAACGCGAATGTGGATAGCGATGCGTTCTTGCGGGGCAAATTCAGCCACAATTTCGTAATGGTCGCTCTGCACATCATCCAGTTGATCGGCTAAATATCGTTTGACGCGCAGCGTGCGAAGTTCTGCGGCTGGCGCAAAGTGCAACCGGTTATCATCGCCCATCGTCACCACACGCGGCAGCGACAAAACGCCTGACCAGCCAGCAGTGATAGCTGCATTGTCTGGTCGCCCTTCTGGTATCCAACCCCACATCAAGGTACGGCCGTTTGCATCGACGGTTGCTTGCGGCGCGTAAAAGTAACGGTTGCCATAATCAAGCACATAGGCTTGGTTGGGGTGGAAGTAGTGATTGTCATAGCGACCAATCACGTAAACTGTTTGCGCCATCGCTAATTCATCGCTGATCGAAATGACAATCACGTGGCAATTGCCGAAGTGCAGAAGCTGGGGACACTCCCACATCGCGCCAAGCTGCGTCTTGCCAAAACAGTGTTGTTCAAGCTGCCAAAAGGGATGTAGATACTCCCAATTGAGTAAATCTGCGCTGCGATATAAAAATAGGATGCCCCCTGCTCCCTTTATGCCAGAGCCAATCAACTGCAGCCACTCACCGCCTTCGCGCCATACACAATGATCACGAAAACCGACTAAGTTTTGATAATCGGCTGATGCGCGAATCACCGGATTGTGTTTGTACTTACGCCACGTCACGAGGTCATCACTACCGAAAGCGACGTTGGCATGTTGCGTGAATGGCATTCCGTTTGTTGGCTCTGCCTGACAGCCAGTGTAAATAATCGTT
>JBNKLQ010000252.1:0-8631 GCA_050292445.1 Promineifilaceae bacterium (SeqCode)
TTGGGATTGGCGGCAATGTTACCCAGCGTATTAAACATCATATTCCCGCTGTAATCAGGAATGATGAGTTGGTTGTCTTTGACATGAACAAACCCTTTATTGCCGCCGCGATGCGAGGCATCGGCCCCACCTTCGGGATGCGTGGTGGCGATGAAAAACGTATCGGCCGTGGCAATCCACTCTATTTGTTCTGCTGACAGGTCTGTGGTTGTGCTGCTGTCAGGCGGATCGCTGGTTAATGGGCGCATTGATAAAGAGCGTTTCTGGATGTATTTAGGACAGTTGGCGTACACCTGGTTGGCATGAATGATAAACTCGTCATCGTGCCATACGGCCGTCCCGTTCAAACGCATCCGCCGCCGGGTGGCAAAGTCAATGGCCAAGAGACCCACATCCCCACCTGCCTGCAAGTTAGCCAGCAAGGGATCAGAAGCAGCGGGTACGACGCGAATCAGTAAGGTTTGCTCGTCCAAAGTGTGCATAAAAGGGGGCGAGCCAACGAGAAGTGAGGCCCACGGCCGTTTCTCTGCATCAGTTGACGCAATAATGGCAAACGGCCGTTCCTGTAAAAAATCGACAGCGGCGGGCAAAATGGTAGACTTGATACTCTGGCCCACGCGCGCTGCCATTTGCGCTACACCGGCCTGACGCTGCACAGCCATTTCGCCTGCATGAAAAACGTTGTTCATATTTGAATTCCTCGCAATCAAGTGCTGGGTGTGCGGACCTGTTTCTCCAAACACCCAACACCGAAACCATTTCTAAAAAAATCCGCAGGTTGGCGCATCACCAGAGGGCGCTGGTCGCCCGTCTGCACCTTGTGCGGCATACACTTCTAAACGAATACCATCCGGGTCTTCAAAGAAAATCCCGCCTGACGAGGCCCCTTCCGCGTGGGGCACAATGCCATCGTGATACAGTTTGGCGCCTAATTCACGCAGTTTGTTTTCAACGATTTTGACTTTATCAATATGGTCTACTGCAAAAGATAGGTGATGTAGCCCTGGTGTGCTGCTGGGAAAACGGCCGTTGCTTTGCTGCCACAACGTCAATACGGTTTCCCCTCCATTGGCCAAAAAAGCAAAGGTGCGATTGGCTTCAGTTGACTCGCCCGCCAGCTCAAAACCAAACACAGCCTGATAAAACTGCTTGGAACGCTGTAGGTCAGTGACATTAAGGCCAATATGGCCTGTGTTAAAGGTTGGCATCATTAACTCCTTTTCTAACTGTCTAAACAAAATTATGATGGTTAGAATTGTAATCAAAAATTCTAACTTGTCAACTGCAACTTTGGTGGTTAAAATCTATTTATGACTGAGCCACAATTTGACCACATTGGCGGACACCCTCTCATTGACTTTGTCAATACGGAAATTATGCGTGGGGGCCAACGGATAGATTTACTGGCAAACAACGCAGATATTGTCGCCTGGCTGCTTGACGTCGGTTTGGTAACAGAAGCGGCCTTTCAATTTAACTGGCATGACGACCCGCATTTGCTGGCACAAGTTCGCACCTTTCGCCAGCAAATGCGGGAAATGTTAGCCACCATCGTGGCGGAGCAGCCTGTTGCGGGAAAAACAGTTGAGGTAATTAATGGCTGGTTAAACCACTGGCAGGGCCAGCCAAAATTGATCAGCCTCGACGATGCGTTTAAAACGACTTTTGCTTTTGTCTTTACAAAGACAGAGCAATTTTTAGCGCGCCTTGCTGCCGAAACGGCCGATTTCTTGACAACGGCGGACTTGAGTTATGTCAAGCGATGTGGCAATGACGAGTGCATTCGCTATTTTCTGGATACCAGCAAAAATCATTCGCGGCGCTGGTGTTCTATGGAGGGCTGCGGCAATCGGATGAAAGCGCGGGCGCACTATGCCCGGAAACAGTGAATGGGTTGTTCGTAGACAGACCAGCAGATCGTTATCGTCTCATCTTCGTGCCAGATTTCGTAGGTGACCATGTCGTGTTCCCAGTGGGATGCCAGGTCTTGGTCGTGAACGTATTTGCCGATGCCGTTCCACATCTCTAGCAGCTCAGGGTATTCGTCGTATTCATCAAAAGTGCCCACCTGGATCGCGACTCGGCTCCAGGGGCCGAGTCAAGCCAATATTTACAACGCGCCCTAGATTTGGCATAATGAGTCACACATCTCGGCCATCATTTTTCCCATCACAAGAAAACTTCCTTAAAAACCCCACAAGGAGGTGATTCTATTCTTAATAAATAGCTGCCCATTTTAAAATAAGACTCAGCTATTTGAGCTGATTCCCTGCGTAAATCCTTTTACATAGGAGCGAGGAAAACAAAATGAAAGCAAAACTGATTCTTGTAACATTCTTTTTCTTGGGAATGTTATCTGTACCAACCACCTTGGCCGCAAACAATACACACTACGGGTTAACTGCTGGAGAGCAGGTCACTTTTGAACAAAATGTACCTATAAATTTGGTATTCATTGGGTACGAACCGGGGGAAATAGATGAAGCGGATTTAATGGCACAGTTACCGGCAACTTATGATCCAGTCGTGCGCTTCCCACAGTTTTATGGGCTACCCGGGCGCGATCTTGGTGTAGATTTTAACTTCAGTTACCGCACAACATATGCCAACACCAACTTTGAAAATCGCTTTTTCAACTATCTTCAGGCAGTTGGCCAACCCGGCGATATAACCGACTTCCAGCAATTCTATAACGATATGGTCAACAATGTACAAGATGTATCGGGGCCTGTTTTGTACATCGATGGACCTTCGGTAGAACAATGGCTCGAAAATCGTAGCAAGCGCTTTTTGGGTCTCGATACCCAGAAGAGCTACACCATTTTCTTTATCAACTGGTACGGCCGTTCCGACTTCAACTATCATGTGTACAGTAAAACAGACGAGCCGGACCCGGACACCGGGTATAACTTTGGTGAAATTCGTGCTTCTCGTCAAATGATTGCCTGGGGCGGCACGCACGGCCGTACCTGGTTCTATGACCTCTCTGCTGGGCCAGAAGCTTGGACAAACAATTTTGATGTAGACAACCCAGATTTAGACGGCGATGGTATAGAAGATTACCGGATGCCGCCTATCTGGGAATACACCGCAGGTGGCTATCGCGATCCAGGTGCCCTCAGTACAGACCTTGGCCTGGTAGCGCGCTGGGTTGGTATCAACTTGCTGTTCACGCCGTCACCACTTTATGATCCGATGGTGACAGCCCCCGGTTTGTCTGGTGAAAAAGTTGCTTACGTCACCATGCTAGAAGATGATCCCGCCGATTCAGGTCTAAACTGGATCGATCCAATCGTCGTTCACCAAGAATTAGCATCCTTTGAACCCTACTACGACTGGCAAGTTGAATTAACCGACGTGAATCCAATTGACGCCGGCTCAGAACGCAGCTTCCGTATTTTCAATGGCCTGCTTATTGAAGACGATTGCTGGAACACCTATGGATCCACATTTGCCCAGCTGTTTTGCTACTACGATGCCAATCTATCCACTTACGTACCAGCATACGGACCAACCGATTACGTAGTACCTGTGTTTGCCTTCAATTCCACTGATGCCAACCATGCCTCTGGGCTTTTGGGCTTTGCCGATGACAACTGGACTGATGGCACGCAAAGCTATGTCTTCCAGTTTGATACCCCATTCTTCCGTTCAATAGGATATGGTTTTTCTTCCACCACCGTTCACGAAGTTGGGCATCACATTGGCCTCTCCCACCCACATGATGGGTATGATGCAGAAACTGGCATTGATTATGGACCTTCCGGTCCGTTCTACTTTGCCTGGTCTGGCAATGAAAGCGACTCCGTGATGCACTACCTGGCATTGAGCAATAGCTTTGGCCAGTTCAATCAAGATACGATGCACCGGTACAACTTTGCCGGTTTCATGAACTGGTCGAATGAACTGCTTGCCCAAATTGAAGCCCATCCTGATGCTGCTTCCGTGCAGGGGCTGGTGCGGCAGGCCAACAGCAATGCCGCTCGTGCCCATCAGCAGTTTGAGCGCTGGGATTATTTGTACGCAGCAACAAATGCGTATGAAGCTTATCTGGCACTCGCTACGGCAGCAGATGAGTTAGGCATTGTAACCAGTTCACCGGCAGCCCGGTTTGAATTACCAAGCGGCCTGGCTCCGCACGAAGGTGATCCCATCCGCTTCCCGAATAACTAGTTGTTCACCTTTTTAGATTAAGAAGGGTTTCTGCAACCATCGCAGAAACCCTTCCTCTACGCAAGTTTTTTCTCCGTTTATGCAAGAGCGGTTGACAACGGCCGTTTGCTTTTGTGGCTTTTTGTGGCGGCGGTGGTGGCAACGGCCGTATTCTACCTGGGGTTGCGTCGGTATGAATCCGGCAGCGCCATCAATGTAAATGTTTAATCCGGTCACCTTTGCTGAAAACAAAAAGGTCCACCAAAGATGTGAACTGTGCTCCAAGATCGATTTCGGCAACACCAATCTCTCTCTTCCAGTTGCTTCGTGGAACTTCCATTTTGCACCCCCGAACCCCATAGTTTTCCCTTATAATAT
The DNA here is from genome assembly GCA_050292445.1 of Promineifilaceae bacterium (SeqCode). Taxonomy (GTDB): domain Bacteria; phylum Chloroflexota; class Anaerolineae; order Promineifilales; family Promineifilaceae; genus Leptofilum. The sequence continues at coordinate 4,531 of JBNKLQ010000252.1, forward strand.
GAATATGCCTGAGACCCTGCTGCGCACGAAGCTATTTATGCCCCCATTACGGCCGAACCTTGTCCCCCGCCCCCACCTCATCAAACATCTCAACCAAGGCTTGCAACAAGGCTGTAAACTCACCCTCATCTCCGCTCCGGCAGGCTTTGGAAAATCCACCCTGGTATCCAGCTGGCTTGCAGACAGTGGTGTTCAGGCCGCCTGGCTTTCCCTTGACCAGGGCGATAACGACCCGGTCAGGTTCTGGACGTACCTCATTGCCGCCATTCAGACAATCCACCAGGAGATTGGTGCAGAAGCACGCCAGATTGTCAGCACACCCCAATTGCGCAGCATAGAGCCCGTAGCGATCGCTCTAATCAATGACATCTCCCAACTTGCCCACGATCTGATCCTGGTTCTGGATGACTATCACGTCATCGAAGCAGAACAAGTTCACGCAGGTCTGAACTATTTCCTGGAACACCAACCTCCCAATCTTCACCTCCTTTTACTCACCCGCGTCGATCCCCCCATATCACTGGCGCGTCTGCGGGCACACGGCCGTCTGGTCGACATCAGGGCCAGGGACCTCCAGTTCTCTTCCGCTGAAGCCGCGAAATTGTTCAACGATGTATCCGGACTGAACCTCAAGCCCGCGCAGGTTGAGACATTGAACAGACGCGCAGAGGGCTGGATTGTTGGTCTGAACCTTGCCGTTATGTCTTTGAAAAGACAACCCTCTCCTGAAACCGGCATTGAGCGATTCACCGGGAGCCAAAAGTTCATCCTGGACTATCTGACCGAAGAAGTGGTGGAGGCACTACCTGACGCCCAACGCCAGTTCCTGCTGCGGACATCGATCCTGGATCGGTTCTGCACTGGATTATGCAGTGCTGTTACCGGCAATGCAGCCAGCCAACAGATGTTGGACGAGTTCCGTAACGGCGGCTTGTTCTTGATTCCCCTCGATGCCAGCGGTATGTGGTTCCGCTACCATCATCTGTTCGCCGAAGTCCTCTATGCCCTACTGGAACGCGCGTATCCCGACGAGGTGGATGGGCTTCATCTACAGGCGGCGGCATGGTTCGAACGTGAGGGGCACGCCAGCGAAGCCGTGGACCATGCGCTGCGCTCCGGCGATATGGTCCGGGCCAGGGAGTTAGTTCTCAAACACTGGATTCTGTTCGTGCATAGAGGCGAGATTGCCACAGTGCTGCGTTGGCTGGATGCGCTGCCTGAAAGCAGGGACGGGGCATATCCAACCGTGCCTCTGGCAAGATGCTGGGCGCTTTTCATCAGCGGGAATAGTTCGGCAGTCGAGCCGCACCTGGAACGGACATCTAACGCTTTCAAGCGGCTGGTGGGCGAGGGTGCCTTGTATGGCGCGCAGCAGGATCAGATCGCGGCGCAGTTGGCGATGATGCGTTCCGTCCTGGCGCGCGGCCGGGGTGAGCATGACAGATCCGTAGCATACGCCGAGGAAGCCGCTCGTCTTATTCCGCAGAAAATGTTAGAGGGCATCGGTACGTCGTGGAACATGTTGGCCGCAGCACGTGCCGGAGCAGGCGATTTTGTTGGCGCCATCGAGGCGTATGAGCACGGTATTACGCTGTCGCACGCCGAGGGCAACCTGGTCGGCGCATATGGGTGCGTCTACGGGCAGGCCATGTACATGCTGATCCAGGGGCAACTGAACGAGGCTGAGGAACTCTGCCGTTCAGCCATCGACCGTGCCATGAGTGAAGGTCACGGAGATTTTCCCGCCGTGGGGTCGCTGTACGTTACCATGGCCAGGATCGAACTGGAGCGGAATCACCTGGACGCAGCGGAGGCGTATCTGAGTACCGGCTTGCGCATCGCCCGCCCTGGTGGTTTCGGCGAAGCGGTGCGTACCGGACGCTACATCCGTGCACGCCTGGCCGCCGCGCGTGGCGACCTGAACGCAGCGACGAAAATCTTACAAGACACCGCCCGGATTGTGAACGACATGGATGACCCCTACTTGACCGGCGAACTCAACTGGCAATGGGCTGCGCTGTGCCTCAAAACAGGCGACCTGGATGCTGCGCGTGAGAAGCTGCACATCCTGGAAAAGAAGATTGCGACCACACAGCACGCCAACCTACTGCTTTGGCGGAGGTGGCTGTTCCCACGCCTGCTGTGTGCCGAAGAACGCTACAGCGAAGCGCTCACAGCGCTGGACGAGTCCGTCAGCCGCGTCCGGGCAGTGAACAGCAATGGCGAATTGATCCTCTTGCTGGCGCTGCAAGCTCTGGCCCAGAATGCGATGGGAGACCGTATGGCAGCCCAATCTGCGCTGCGCGAAGCCTTAGCGTTGGGCGCGCCTGAAGGCTACATCTGGCGCTGGCTGGATGCAGGTCCGGAGGTCGGTCCACTGCTGCACGCTCTGAGAGCCAATGGCGACACGCCTCAAGCATTTCACCCCTACCTGGATTCCTTGCTGGATGCTTTCCGATCTGCGTTTGGGGAAATGGCGCGATCCCAGCCGGGAGAGATGCTTAACCCGCTCACCCCGCGCGAACTGGAGATCATGCGCCTGATCGGCAAAGGTTATTCCAACCCGGAGATCGCTAGCGAACTGGTGGTCACTATTAACACAATCAAGAAACACACCAGTAATATCTACAGCAAGTTGGGAGTTAACGGCCGTACCCAGGCTATCGCCCACGCCCACGAATTGAACTTGCTCTAATTCTCCCCTTCCCTTACCCACATACTACCTTTGAGTAATACTCCAATCTAAAGCGCCATGCCAAAGATTACTCTATGGCATGGCGACAAAGCTGCCCTGCATATCTATGCTTTAGAGTAGGAAAGCAAAAAAACCAGCGATAGTAAGAAGGATTGGTTAACGATGAAAACCCAACGAACAACGAACATACCTGAGTTATATGAGATCCGAGTGGCGGGTCATCTGAGCACGAACTGGGCAGCGCGGTTTGAGGGATTATCCATGCGTCACGAACCGGAAGGGGTAACGGTGCTGTCTGGGATGCTTGATCAGGCAGCGCTGCAAGGGGTTTTTGTAAAAATCCGTGACCTGGGACTGAAACTCATTTCCGTCAACCCTGTAGAAGCCGCAGGCCCCAAATGATAAAACGTGTTGAGCGTTTCTCAGACAACAATTGAGGAGACAATCATGATCATTCTAGCAACCATTCTCTCAGGTTTATCACTTTTATTGAGTGTCCTTTTCCTTCTTCAACTAAAGGCTATAAATCCAGTTTTATTCACAAGGTTGGCCGCAGCAGCGTTGTCACCGTATTGGGCGGTCATGGGCTTGGTAGGCGCTGTTCTTGGGTGGGTATATAGCGCGCTTTGGGCTGTTCCGATGGGGATTATTGGCGCTGGCATGGTGATTTGGTATGTCTGGCGATGCACACGAGACCACAACGGCATTGAAAAAGCCTTTGGTCCCGGTTGGTCAGAGCAAATCCCTCCTGAGCAAGCCAGGCATATGGTTAAGAGGCGCTGGTCATTTTATTTGAAGATGAAAGCCTCTCCGGAACCGATCGGGGAGCGCGATATCCCTTTCTGGACCATTCCCGGTACGGACCGGCAACTGCTTTGTGACATTTGGCGTCCGAGTAATGGCGATGTTTCCGGCCTGGCATTCGTCTACCTTCACGGCAGTGGCTGGGTCGCAGGAGATAAAGATTTTTTGACGAGGCCGTTCTTTCAACATCTGGTTGCACAGGGACATACCGTGATGGATGTCGCTTATCGTCTTTGCCCTGAAGTAGATATATACGGACTGGTCGGGGACGTCAAACGCGCGGTTGCCTGGATGAAGGCCAATGCGTCCCGTTATGGGGTAGACCCTGAAAAGGTAGTTTTAAGCGGCTATTCTGCGGGGGCGCATCTGGCCTTATTGGCAGGGCACACGCCTGGACATCCCGAGTTGACGCCAGAAGACCTCATAAGCGCCGATCTATCAGTGTGCGGTATAGTCTCCTACTACGGGAACAGTGACTTGTCGGTTGGATATGAACCGTGGCTGGCGTCAAATCCATACATAAATCTGGACCCGGTGTCTATTGGCACAAGAATTGATCCATCCGAGGCCATGCAATACGCCGGCCGGTTGGACATCATGTT
>JBNKLQ010000253.1:0-8610 GCA_050292445.1 Promineifilaceae bacterium (SeqCode)
AACCAAAGGGAAAATCCTTTACAAATTTATCTTCCATACTATCATTCATCCATTGGAAATAGAGTTATGCGATTGGGCGAAACGAGGGACAGACAAAAATATAGTTTAAAAGTACGCCCGGAGAGATTCGAACTCCCAACCCCTTGGTTCGAAGCCAAGTGCTCTATCCATTGAGCTACGGGCGCGTAATTGATGTAAAAACCTCCCGCAGGTTCTTGAATTAAGTTGCTTCAAAAACAAACCTGCGGGAGGTGATAGAGGGGCGAGTGGTGGGATTTGAACCCACGGTCTTCTGGGCCACAACCAGACGCGTTAACCACTACGCTACACCCGCCACAAAAGCGGTAAAATGCTATCATACTTGCCAGATTGTGACAACTGTTGCACACAAATCACAACACACTTAAACTACAAGAATGAGCGAAGAAAATGTGGTGTTAAACGGCCGTTATGAACTCATCGAGCGCATTGGCAGCGGGGGCATGTCCGTCGTCTATAAAGCCAAAGACCGCTCACTGGGCCGCATCGTGGCCGTGAAGATGATGCACGAAAGCTTCACCAACGATAAGGGGTTCCTCAAGCGGTTCCAGCAGGAGGCACATTCAGCCGCCAATCTGGCCCACCCCAACATCGTCACCGTGCACGACATTGGTCAGGACGAGTACAAACATTTCATCGTCATGGAGTTTGTAGAAGGCCAAACGCTCAAAGAGATCATCCGCAGCTACAATGGCGAACCAATGCCCATTAGCCGCGCCCTGGACCTGATAATCCAGGTGTGCAACGGCATTGGCTACGCGCATCGGGCCAATTTAGTGCATTGTGACGTGAAGCCGCAAAACATCATTGTTACCGTTGATGAACGGGTGAAGGTAGCCGATTTTGGCATCGCTCGGGCCATCAGCACGGCCACCCAGGTGCAGCAGGTGAGCCAGGTGTGGGGCACTCCGCAATATTTCTCGCCAGAGCAGGCCGCTGGCGACGCCCCTACCCCCGCCTCCGACGTTTATGCGATTGGCATCATTTTGTTCGAGATGCTCACCGGGCGACTGCCTTTTGCCGCCGAATCCCACACGGCGATGGCCCTGAAACATTTACACACGCCGCCGCCGCTGGTTACGGAGTTTAACCCGGCGATTCCCTCCCAGTTGGCTCAAATCATTAACAAACTGCTGGCCAAAGAGCCAGCCGGGCGCTACCGAACCGCCGGTCAGCTGGGCCGCATCCTCACCACCTATCGCCAGCGCAGCCAGGAAGAAACCGGCCCCATTTATGCGCCACTTTCTGGCACCACACAGCAAGCCCCTATGGTTCCCGTAGCTGAACAAAAAACGGAAATCTTCCAACGTCCCGAGCCGGAAGAAGATGAAGCGATTACGCGCCCGCCCATGCGTCCCATCCCCAAACCAGCAGAGCCTATTACCGTGTCGGTACAAAGCCAGGCAGCAGCAGAAATGGATTGGACGGCCGTTTCCCTCGGAATCTTTGCCCTGGTGGCGTTGCTAGGTCTCATTCCCCTCTGGTACCTGGTCTTCCGCGCCTGGGTAGGATAGCTGCAAAACGGCCGTTCCCCCTCTCGCCATGCCTTTTTCTTTCTGTTATACTGATATTTCAGATAATCGTGACCCCGGCCAGACTCATCTGGTCACCTTTGTTTACCGGGTCATCACTGGCTATTGCAGCTCAAAGTGAGCAGCTCACTCTGATTGGAGACTACCGTATGAATTCAACCAAAATGACCCGCTGGTTTGTTTCATTACTCATAGGTGTTGCCATTCTGGCCATTGTGTGGAGCTACAGTTCCAGCACCACGCCCACCAGCCAAATCTCCATTAGCCAGCTGGCTCAGCAAATTGAAAACGACGAAGTCAACGAAATCATGGTAGATGGCGACGGCCGTACCATCACCATCACCTACTTGGGCACAAACAGTGAACCAGCAACCTCCCAAATCAGCGGCGTGAGTTCACTGGAAGAAGTGTTAGCCTCCTACGGCGTCGATCAGGAAGATTATCAAGACGGCCGTCCCAACATTACCTACGAAGCCCCCAGCAGCTGGGGCAGCTGGCTCAACGTCATCGGCATCTTTTTACCTGCTGTGCTCATCATCGCCTTCATCTTCCTCGTTTTTCGTCAGGCCCAGGGCAACAACAATCAGGCCCTCTCTTTTGGCAAAAGCCGCGCCCGCATGTTCACCGGCGACCACCCCACCATCACCTTTGCCGATGTCGCCGGAGCCGAAGAAGCCAAAGAAGAGCTGGAAGAAGTGGTTGAATTCCTCAAAGAGCCAGAAAAATTTGTCAGCTTTGGCGCACGCATTCCCAAAGGGGTGCTGATGATTGGCAGCCCCGGCACCGGCAAGACGCTGCTGGCCAAAGCCGTTTCCGGCGAAGCGGGCGTCCCCTTTTTCTCCATCGCCGGTTCTGAATTTGTGGAAATGTTTGTTGGTGTAGGTGCCAGCCGGGTGCGAGACCTGTTTGAGCAAGCCAAACGGCACAGCCCCTGCATCATCTTTATCGACGAGATTGACGCCGTAGGGCGACAGCGCGGCGCTGGCCTGGGCGGTTCCCACGACGAGCGGGAGCAAACCCTTAACCAAATTTTGGTGGAGATGGACGGCTTCGACACCGACACTCACGTTATCATCCTGGCCGCTACCAATCGGCCAGACATTTTAGACCCCGCCCTGATGCGTCCGGGCCGCTTTGACCGCCGCGTGGTGATTGACCGACCAGATTACAAAGGGCGTGAAGCCATCTTCAAAGTTCACATTCGCGGCAAACCCATTGCCTCCGACGTCAATGTCTCTATCCTGGCTCGTTCCACACCTGGTTTTGTCGGGGCCGACATCGAAAACACGGTTAATGAGGCTGCCTTGCTGGCGGCCCGGCGCGATAAGAAAAGCATCGGCATGGCCGAGTTCCATGAAGCGGTTGAACGTGTCCAGCTAGGACCAGAACGCAAGAGCCGCATTATCACCCCAGAAGAGCGCGAAATCATTGCCTACCACGAGGCAGGCCACGCCCTGGTAAGTCATTTTCTGCCCGCCGCCCTGCCACTGCGCAAAGTCACTATCGTGCCGCGCGGCATGGGACTGGGCCTCACCTGGTATTTGGAAGATGATGCCCTGCTGCCCAACAAGACACACATGCAGGCCCAAATTGCCAGCCTGCTGGGCGGCCGCGTCGCCGAGGAAATTGTGTTTGGCGAAATCACCTCCGGGGCCAGCAACGACCTGCAACGTGTCACGCAGCTGGCCCGCTCCATGGTCACACAGCTAGGCATGAGCGATGATCTTGGTCCACGCGTTTATGGTCAAAAGCAAGAGATGGTCTTTTTAGGGCGAGAAATCTCTGAACAGCGCGATTATTCTGACGCCGTTGCCGAAAAGATCGATGACGAAGTGCGGCAAATTATTGACGAACAATACAGTCTGGCTACCGAAATCCTAACCACCCATCGGGAAAAGCTGAACATCATCGCGCGCGAATTGCTCGATCGGGAAACATTGGATGCCGAAGAGTTTGTAGCACTGATTGAAGGGGAGGAATTGCCATCATCTTCATCTAACAAGACACCCCCAGCGGCACCCAAAACAACTTTAGAAAGTGAATCCAAATCAGAATCAGATTGGAAAAAACCACCGTCGTTAGATTTGCCCCCGTCACCAACGCCTGCGTGATGAATGGTTTTTGCGGCCTGTAACGCCAAGTTTTTTCCAGGCAACTTTTTCACCCGTATGTTTGAACAACTCCCTAATTTTTTAGCTCTGCTTAACGATATTTTAGAAGCGATTATCGTCATCTTTGGTTCGGCCGTTGTGCTTTACAATTTGGGCCGCAGCTTACGGGATCGGGTGATGCGTGCTTTTTCTGCGGTTGTCACCTTTGTAGTGATCGCTTATTTAGCAGAACTCATGGTTAGCCGCACCATTGTTCCGTCTGCTGTGGAGGGCTTTTTGCGTTTCCAGTGGTTAGGAATTGCCCTGGTCCCGGCGGCCCAGTTCCATCTAGCGGATGCTTTGCTTTCGACAACGGGAGCCCTACCCAATCGGCGGCGCTTCCTGGTGCCGGTTGGGTATCTGACCGGGATTACTTTCCTGGGTTTAGCACTGTTTAGCGATTTATTGGTGGCCAATGCTATCCCCAATCCGCTTTCGCGCATTCCGCATTTGGACGCCGGGCCTATTTTCCCAGTATTTGCCGCTTACTTTTGGCTGGTGACGGCCTTGAGCATTTACAATGTGTGGCGCGCCCGGCAACGCTGCATTACACGCACCACACGCCAACGCATGACCTCTACGCTGTTGACCTATTTAGCGGCACCGTTGGGAGTTTTCCCTTACCTGCTCATTATTAGCAGTGAAGGGCAGGAAGTTATACCGCTGTGGCTATGGCCGATTATTATTTTGGGCAATCTGGTGGTGGGGCTGATGTTTGGCGTGCTCACGGCCCATTTGGCTTATTTTGGCACCGCCTCACCAGACCGTGTGGTGCGGGTTCGTCTGTTTAAGTTTATGGCGCGGGTGCCGCTGGCGGGCAGCATTGTGCTGTTAGTTTATGTGTTGGTCAGTCGCAACAGTCCCATTCTGGGGCTTCCTGCCGAAACAGCTTTGGGGTTTAGTTTGGTCGCCACGATTATGCTCGTGGAGTGGGCAATTCATGCCTATAAACGGCCGTTAGAACGCCTCTTCCAACTCAACAACGATCCGGATGTGCGCACCATGCAGCGGCTGAGCGAGCGCTTGCTGACCACCCGCGATTTGCAACAATTTTTGGAGAGCATTTTGGCTGCGACATGTGAAGCACTGCGCACGCCAACCTCTTTTGTGGCGGCCATTACACCAGACGGACCACATCTGGAAGCAGTTATTGGGCCGCTAGCCGAATCCGATGAGATTTTGCAGGATGCCAACTGGCGTGAGCTGGCTCGTCCTAACGGAAATGGTAATGGTGAAAATAAAAATCGTGTCAAGGAGTCGCTGGAGACAGTCGGCGATTTTTTTGTCTGGCGCAATTATTGGATACGGCCGTTGCACAGTCGCCAAGAAAACGTTGTCCTGGGCATTTTAGGCATTCAGGCTCGAAGTGAAGAACCTGATCTGAACGAAGATGAAGAAAAAATTTTTAACCGACTGTTGCAACAAGCGGCCCAATCCCTGGAAGACAGAATTTTACAGCAAGAGGTATTTGCCACGGTAGAAGGTTTGCTGCCGCAAATCACAGCCATCCAGCAGCGGCGCAGCGAGGCTGCATTTGGCGGGCTGCCCGTGCTGGCTCAAGATGCGCAAGCAGCCGTTGTATACGATCCAGAGTTCAATACGATGGTGCGGGACGCCCTCACCCATTACTGGGGTGGCCCCAAACTGACAACCAGCCCACTGATGCGGCTACAAATTGTACAAAAGGCGATGGCCGAGCATGAGAACAATCCCACCAAGGCGTTGCGGGCCATCTTGAGTAACGCCATCGAGCTGCAAAAGCCGGAAGGTGAGCGCAGCATGACCACGGCTGAATGGATTTTGTACAACATTTTAGAGCTGAAGTTTGTCCAGGGGCAGCGGGTGCGAGACGTGGCCCGGCGGCTGGCAATGAGCGAATCCGATTTGTACCGCAAGCAACGTGTAGCCATTGAAAATGTGGCTCGTACCATCGGCACGATGGAGCTGGCCAGTCAGGATGGGGATGAGGATTCGGCTGAGGAACAGTAACCAGTATTCAGTGATCGGTAATCAGTAATTTGTGGACATTGAATGGTTACCTGTCATCTTGTCACCCCTTCACCCTGTCACCTTGTCACTCTTCCCCCACTGCAATTGGTCGTTCCGGGTCACCACTCCACTCGCTCCAGGAGCCGACGTAGAGACGGCCGTTTCCCAACCCCACATGCACCATTGCCAGTAAATTAACGCAGGCGCTGACCCCCGACCCACAGTAAAACGTGGCTGCTGCACCAGATTGGCCACCAAGAACGGCCGTTAATTCGGCTTTCATTTCAGCGTCGGGGCGGAAACGGCCGTTGGCAGCCAGCTGCTTTGCGTAGGGCAAATTTACCGCGCCAGGAATGTGACCCGGCTGCGGGTCCAGTGGCTCAATTTCACCGCGATACCGTTCCGGGCCGCGCGAGTCAATGAGCAGCGGCTGGCTACCAACCTCATTGAGCGTCACCACCCATTTGGGCTTGGGGCGACCGCTAAATTGGGCCGCTTCATTCTTTTCGATGCCTGACTTTGTGGGCAAGTCAGCGGCTTGCCACGCTGGCCAGCCACCATCCAGCACCGCCACGCCATCATGCCCCATATAGCGCAGCATCCACCACAGCCGGGCAGCGATCATGCCGCCCGCATCATCATAGGCCACCACCTGGCTCATTTCGTCGATGCCCAGGCGGCTAAACAGTTGGGCCAGGCGCTGCGGTGTCGGCAGCGGGTGCCGCCCGTGGTCGGTGACAGGCGGGCCACTGAGATCGTCGTCCAGGTGAGCATAAACCGCACCGGGGATGTGGCCAGCCACATATTCGCGGCGGCCAAATTCCGTGTCAGGCCAAGCTAAAACGACAATCGACAATCACCCAGTTGGGATTCTCCAAATTTCTGGCCAGCGTTTCTACATCTATCAGGGTTTTGTACATGAAGGGGCCTCTTTTACTTACCCGCCGGGTGTAGCAGTGATTAGCGGCGGGGGAGACGTGGGCGTGGGCGGCAGCGGCGTGCTCTGGGGTGGAACTGCCGTTGGCGTAGCGGTCACTGTGGGGGATGGTGTAGGGGAAACGGCCGTAGTGGTAGCTGTTGGTGTTGGTGTAGGGGCGTTGGGATCAACCGTGAAGGTGATGGGGCGCGCCTCGCTTTGCACAAGCGTACCGCCATTTTCCAGGCGGAGCTGCCAGCTGTAATTATCGGGCTTCACCTGCAAGCGGGCGGTGCCGCTGGTGAGATCGTTGGCCGCCAGCTGAACGGCATAGCGCGTGCCCAAGGTGGGCTGCGTCACCGTGGCCACAGGGAAATCGCCCCGGTTGGTTTGCAAATAAAGCACAAACTGCTCCCCGTTCGCCAACGGCACGGGCCAGTTCCAGCTAAACGTTACCAGACTGGTGACCATCGCTTCAAACTCAGGGGCCGGTTCCTGAACGCGCAAAAGGGGCGCATCGGCGATGGCAAATTGATTGCCAAATTCGGCCGTCCAATACCAGACGCTAGGGGCGTTAAAATCAATGGAATAACCGACGCCCACGTCGGTGGCGTTGGCGTTTAAAATAATGCGGCGATGGGCCGGACTGTTGACCCAAAACTCCACGGCCTGATGCGGATATTCAAAACCCCAGGCGGTGGCTTCACCCGCGTATCCCTGACCATAACCAAACTGAATCAAACGTTCAGCAGGCGTGGAGCCATCGGCCCCAGTGTGGCTGGTGTAAGCGAAGCGAGCCATGTCGCTGGTGTGTTCCTGGGCGGCGCTGCTGAGCTGCGGCACCAGATTGAGCGGGGCCAAATCGAACTGGCGGCGGGCTTCGTTAATGTAAAGCAGCAGCTGCTCCGCCTGGGTGCTGCCGGGCGGCACAGCCATTGGACGTAAAATAAAGAGTTCATCCAGAGCCACATCAGGCAAATCAATTCCTACCGGATTTTCGGCAACGGGGGCGGCTTCTTGCCCCAACAAGTTGAGAACCAGCGGCAGGTACAGGTGCAAAACACCGGGGTCTACCGTGAGCCAACGGCCGATTTGGGTGCTGCCAAACTCATTGCTGGCCACTAGGGTGACGTACATCTCGCCAAGACGGCCGTAACTGTGTTCCACCAACGGCCCTTCCAACGATCTTCCATCCCCCATGCTCCACTCATAGCGCGTCACGGTCACATCGCCCAGCCCCTGCACCTGGAACGTCTCGCCAGCGGGGATGCGCTCGGGGAGGATCATATCCACGGTGGGTGGCAGGCCCACGGTGACGGGCCAGTACGCTTCTGACTGGCCAAATTCGTTTTGCACCGTCAGGTGAACCAGGTAGGTGCCGGGCGTACTGTAGGTGTGGTTGGGCGTTGCCTCAACGGCCGTACCGCCATCGCCAAAATCCCAGCGGTAAAGCAGCGGACCAGCGCCGCCGCTCTGGTTGATAAAGGTAATGGTTTGCCCCACGCCAGCCGTGGCGTCGCTGACGCTAAATTGGGCAGCGGGATGAGGCACCACGGAAATGGATTGGCGCAAGATGGCAGTGCCCAGCGGATTGCTCACCTCGACCTGGACTTCATAAATGCCAGCGGCGGAAAAAAGCACCACGGGATCGCTGGTTTCCACGCGACGGCCGTCGCCTAAATGCCACATCTGGGTAAACGGACCGGAGCCAGCGGCCACGGCGCGCAGTTGGAACGGCTGTCCCACGGCCACTTGTGGCGGGCTGATGATGCTGTTCACCTGGGGCGGCACGCCAATCCACAGCGACGCTGCGGCCGTTTCTTCTAAATCGTTGTGGCGCAGAACGGCCGTAATTTCCTGCGTTGGATGGGCAATGTCGGCCGTTTCCAGGCGGAGCGGCAGAGTGAAGCTGTTGGAACCACCGTTGGCCAGGGTAACCGGCAGCCAATCGAGGGTGCCGGCCTGTAAATTGAGGGAAAGTCCG
>JBNKLQ010000254.1:0-8600 GCA_050292445.1 Promineifilaceae bacterium (SeqCode)
TTCTCCGTCCCATCTTGAGGCATGATGAATTCCGGCACATAGGGCAGCACATGCGGCTGCTGGGGAGCCACAACTACGGGTGTAATCGCGCTGTGCAAATACACAGTCCCTTCTTCATGCTCGTGTCTCTGGCACTTTGCACAGGAGATTTTTTTGGAGGAAAAGTAATAAACGCCGTCCAGGCTAAACGCCAGTCGTCTGTCCAACACGTGCCACTGACTTAAATACCCGCTTTCACCCAACTGCGCTAACAAAAAGCGATACTCGTCACTTAGTTCACCTGGACTCACTGGGTCAAGCAGGTTACGGATGTGAGTATCCGTTGGGAGTCGCTTCATCTTGAAGACTGTTTCGGCATTACTTTTGCCTTTGGCGTGTCGCAGATGGCGCTGCCCTGCCAGGAAGGAAGCGCTCTGCACAAAAAAGATGGCAAAGGCTGCCTGGACGGCGTCATTGACCTCATATTGGACATTTTGACCGGTGCGCTTGTCGGTGAGTTGCTTGGATTTCAAGCGTTCAATAAATGCATCAAGGGTTAGTTCTCGTCTCATGCACTCAATATTAGTCTATTCAACCCATATTTCGAATTGCTGCGCGCAGTCCGCAGCATTTGGCAGGCCATTGCTGCCGCCGGACTCAAATCGCCGATGCTAGATGCCGGTTATCAGCCCCACATCTCGCTTGGAGTCTATGACAGTGCCACGCTACGAATTTACTGGAAGCTTATGAGGGAACGGTCAGCGCTTTTCACAAAACGTGGACGAGAAAGATAGCCCGCAGTCTGGCATAAATTATGAGAGATGGACCAGAGTCTCTTGCCCTAGCTGCTGCAAATCTACATTTGGCGCATCGAGCAGCGCCTGCCCGGCCTTATGTAAGACAAACAGACGGTCGGTATGGCGAGCGCGTTGATGAGCCGCCTGCACGGCCGTTTCTAAATAATACCAGCAGCGTTCATCCCCCATCTCACGAGCCGTTAGACCCAGTTGCAGCAAAATGAGCGGCAGTTCGTCGGGGCAGCCGCCAGCGTGCACAGCTTGTAATCCCTCGCGGAAGCTTTGGTGGGCCTGAGCTACGGCCATTTTTCGCTCATCTTCAGCCGCACGGGCTAGCAGCAACATCCCCCAGGCGTACAGCGCAGCTGGCCGCCACCAAATCAGGCGTTCTGGGGTAACGGCCGTTTGCGCCTGCTTCAGCAAGGATTCCGCCTCTGGCCAATGTTCTGTATTGAGCGCCACGCAGGCTAATCCCAACCAGAGCTGAATATCTGCCTCAACTACCGAATCCTTCTCTCTGGGTTGAGCAGCAAACAGCCGACGCATCTGCGGCAATCGCTGTTCTGCCTGCTGCCAATCACCTAAACTCCCATGATACCCAACGCTCCACAGCAGATGTAGCTTGAGCTGTCCTGGCACATCATCCATGCTGTCCAGCAGATCATTGGCTCTTTGCAAATCAGCCAGGGCCGCGGCAAATTGACCCAGGTAGATTTGAATTTCGGCACGATGCATCAAGCTATGCGCCAGATGATTTGCCCCGGCAGAACGCAAATTGGCAACGGCCGTTTCCGCCATTTCCAACGCCAAATCGGCCCGCCCCAAACGGAACTGAATACGGGACAAGAATAACGCTTTTTGTCCCGACAGTGTCGGGTCTGTCTGATCTTGTAAAAGCGTTTCAACCTCTTGAACTGGGTCCAAAGCGGTTGAATCTGGTTGCTCATGACGGATCCCTTCTGCCAAAGTGAGCAATACTTGAGCCAGCTTCTTTGGCTGCTGGTTTTCACGGAAAAGTGCCTCGGCTTGCTTGAGCTTGCTCACGGCTGCGGTGCAATCTGCCAAGGCCAACAACGCTTGGCCCCACAACCAATATGCCTGTCCAAGTTCTTCCGGCGGTATATCGGGCAGCAGTGAGTTGATTACCTTGCTTGTTAAGGCTTGCACCTCGGTATAGTGGGTCTGCCGCAGACGAATCTCGGCCATTAGATTATAGATGGCTAGGGTTTGCGCCAAGCCTTGCTGAGCGAGACACTGTTGTAACGCGCTTGTGGCCAACTCCCATGCCAGGGTAAACTGGCCCAATCGCATCAATATTTTGCTGCGGGCCACGGCAATAGCAACGGCCGTTTCCCACTGCGCCTGCTCGCCCAACGAATCCAAATGATGCGCCGCCTGTTTATAGAATTCCGCTGCGCCACGATAATTAAAAGCAGCTTCGGCATCTTCTGCAGCTAGCAATGCGTATTTCAAACCGTCCTGATTTCGCTCCGTTTGGCTGAAATGGTAAGCTACAATAGGGTATTGCGTTGGCAGCAGCTCGTCTGATTCACGAATAATCAGTTCGGCAATGTTGGCATGAAGCGCCTGCCGCCGGGCGTAGGTCAAGCTTTGGTATACCACTTGATGCACCAGATTATGCTGAAATAAGTAAGCGGGAACCAAGCCTGCCGTCAACTGCTGCACTAGATCGGTTTGCACCAGGGTAGCCAGCAGTTCAATCGCCGCTTCCCGGCTTAGCCCTGGTGAAATGGCTACCAAGGTGGATAGATCAAACTCGCGGCCAATGACCGAGGCAACTTGCAACAAGCCCCGTTCCGCCGCTGGCAGTTGGTCTAGCCGCGCCAGCAGCAACGTATAAATGGTGTCCGGCACCTGCATTTGGGCCAGCCGCGCTTCGTCGATACGGAGACGGCCGTTTCCATACTGATTCGGTTCCACAGCCACCACATCCAGGGAAAGCATCAGCTGGAGCGTTTCTTCCAAAAAGAGCGGATTCACGTCCGACTCGCGCCCCTGCCGATCACGCAAACCCAGCCGCTGCTCAACCACCAACGGCAGCTGATCCGTGCCTAACCGCTCATGAATCAGGCGGCGTGCCTGCTGCGGCGTAAAATCGTTCAATGTAATTTGCGTGCTGGCTGCCCGCGTGAGGGTGTTGTAATTAAACTCATGCCCTGAGCGGTACGTCACCAGGAGCAGCAGCGGCAAATCATGACTGCACTCTACCAGGGCATCCAGCAAATCAAGTGAAGCCGAATCGGCCAGGTGAATATCTTCTAGCACAATGAGATACGGCCGTTCCGCCACTGCCGCCATCACACTCTTTTGCACCAGCTTAAACAGCCGCATCTGCCGCACCACCGCAGGCAAATCGACCAGCAACGCCGTCGAGCGTAGCGGTGCGCCCAGCAGTTCACGCCACAAGCCCAATCCATTGGCCACCTCGGGCGTCAGCTGGGCGATGCGGTCATTTACCAGATGCACCTGGTCGGCGGGCGGTATTTCTGGACTCAGCTCAAAAAAGTCGCGCCAAACCGACACCCAGGGGGCATAGGGCACATCGGACGTGTGCTGCTGACAGACGCCCACCAGGGCATGCCCGCCAGACTCCAGCCAATGGCGCACCCCTGCCGCCAAAAAGGGCATCTGGCCGCTGCCATACGAGCCGTGAATGGCAACCAGGCCACCCTCACCAGCCAGGGCTGCCGCCATGCGCACAAACATCTGCTTGAGTTCTTCATCCCGGCCAATGGGTGGCTGCTGCCACTGCTGAAAACGCGCCTGTGCCTGGGTGACGGCCGTTTGCTCTGCCAGCACCTGAAAAATAGAAACCGGTTCCCGATGCCCTTTCAGTTCCATCGGGGGCAAAGGCTTGGCTAGGATGTGTGACTGCACGCGAACGGCCGTTTCGGCATCAACCAAAATGCCATCCGGCGGGCAAATCTGGGTCAACCGCGCCGACAAATTCACCATGCGCCCCACCACCGTGTATTCACGCCGGTTCAATGACCCCACGGCCCCAGCAAACACACGTCCGGCCGTCAGGCCAATGCGCTGGCAGCGGATAAAATCAGGGCGCTGGTGCTGCATGGCCAAGGCACAGCGCAAGGCTTGCTCTGGGGCATCTGGGGCCACAGGTGCCCCAAACAAAATATGCAACTGGTTTCCTTTGTCTCCCATTAAAACCCGATTCACCCGGCTGTTGGGGCCACCATAACGCTGCACCATTTGCCAGGCCCATTGGTAATAGGCTTGCAGTTGCTCACCAGCTGTAGGATCGGCAAAGTCGATGCCGTCAAACTGGACAAACATGGACGTTACGGAACGGTGTTCAGAAATGGATTGGCTGCTGCGATCTTGCAACCGTTCAAAAAGGGGTGGAGGAATAAAGGCGGGAACGGCCGTAATCAAGCGCATTAGAGCCGGTTGCTCATACGCCTCCCAAAAAAAGACTTCCTGGGCGTTGGGCACGGGAGGTAACTCGTCTACCAGACGAAACGGCTCAGTGGCGGGCAGTGCCGCAGCCTTAAGTGCCGCCTGGCTGGCCACAACTTGTCCGGGAATGGCCAACATCTGCGCGGCAACAGCTTCCTCAACGGCCGTTCCCGCCAGCACAAACTCCATATTGTCCGTATCCCCAACGAGCATTTCCTGGCAACGGCCGTAGCCTACCCCAATTTTAATTGAAAGCGTGTAGCTGTCTTTTTCCTTGGACTGCATCATATTGACTTCAGCGAAGTTTGTCTGCATCAGACGCTGCATAAATTGTGCCGAAGCCAAGGCCCGGGAAGCCGCCCGACCATCCGTATCGGGAAAATAGATCATCATGGCGTCGCCGTGAAAATGGCTAACTGCACCACCCGCATCGTGAATGGCGTTGATAAGCGATGTGAAAGTCATCAACAGCGCTCGACTGAGCGCTTCTGTTCCGCGTGCCCCGTTCACCGCCAAAGCCTCTGCCATTGGCGTAAATCCGGACATATCGGCAAACATGGTTGCCGCCTTAATCTGTTCAGACTGGCCTGGATTAAGCGATTCATCTTGTAAAATTTTGCGCGTCAACGTGACAGGGATATAGGCAGACAGCCGCTGGGCCAATGTACGCAGCTGACTCGTGGTGCCTTCAAGCGCAGGCTGGGGGGAAGGTGGTAAACTCATGGCTACGATGAATTATAAGGAATATACGGGTAAACAAAACTAGTACTTCCTCCCTGCTAATCTCCTCTCCAAAGGGATGCTTACAGTTGAGGTTATTTTTTCACTCTATCCTTAATTTATTACAAATTTTATGACGCCACCGGGCAAGTGCATAGGAAAATGGATAGGGCTGAGTTAAACTAAAACAAATGATCGATGACACAGTACCTTTACCGATTCTCTTTGTGGATCATGCCACCAAACTGGGGGGAGCTGAGCATAGTTTGTCACTTCTATTACAACATTTGGATTTAGCTACCATTCAGCCTCACCTTGCTTGTCCGACCGGGGACCTGGCAGAAAAAGTAAAGCACCTGGATATTTCCTGGCAGCCCATCAACCTGCCGCCATTAAGGGGTTCGCTGAACTTCTTAAGGGATTGGCATCGGCAAGCGAAAAAATTAGCCCACCTTGCCGAAAAAGTTGGGGCCACAGCCCTCTATGCCAACACAGTTCGCGCAGCAATGTATACTGCGCTTGCCGCGAAGATAGCTAAACGGCCGTTTATTTGGCATATGCGCGATTTTTGGCTATCCGAAAATAGACCACGTTTCCCCCAGCTAGATTGGGTCATTAAACAGCTTTTGGGTCGCGTCGCCAGTCAGATCATTGCCAATTCAGCCGCCACAGCCCGCCATTTACCCTACCCTCAAAAAATCACCATTATTCACAACGGCATTGATCTCGCCCACTTTAAGTCAGTGCCAGGCCGGACCGATTTTTGTGAACCATTTCATATCCCTGTCAACGCGCCATTGGTGGGCATGGTTGGCCGGTTACGGCCGTGGAAAGGGCAAGAACGGTTTATTGAAATGGCTGCCGCCGTGGTTGCCGCCCATCCCGAGACACATTTTGTCATTGTGGGCGGATCACCTTTTGCGGTGAAAGATGACTATCCCGAAAAACTGCAACAGTTGACCAAAGCCAAAAACCTGACCCACTGCCTGCATTTTACCGGACACCTGGCTGACGTGCGACCAGCATTGGCCGCGCTGGACATCTTTGTTCATCCTGGGGAGCCGGAACCATTTGGTCTGGTCAATATTGAGGCAATGGCTATGAGAAAACCTGTGGTTGCCTTTGCTCACGGGGCACTGCCAGAAATTGTAAGACATCAGGAAACAGGGCTGCTGGTACCGCCCGGCGATGTTACTCAGCTGGCAAAAGCGGTCCTTGCCTTGCTGCAAAGTTCAGAAAATCGCAGGCGATTCGGGCAGGCTGGGCGACAACGCGTCGAATCTAACTTTACGATTCAACAAACGGCCGTTCAGATAACCACCGTGTTACAAAATGTTTTGGGGAAATGATGACACGTTTTGTCCTTGATGCCCGCACGGCTACGGATCATTTTCCAGGCATTGGTCGCTATGTGAGCCATTTAGCCCGGCACCTAGTGCAGCTGTTGCATCCAGACGAACAACTGCTGCTGCTGCACAATCCGCAGGCCAACTCAAGTTGGGGGCTGCCCCCGGTGCAGGACCATGTGACCTGGGTGGCAACGGCCGTTTCCCCCTTTTCCCTCAGCCAACAGTGGCAAATTCCCCGCCTGCTGCGCCGGGTAAACGCCACCGTCTACCACAGCGCTTATTATCTGATGCCGTATCGCCCTGGCATACCCACTCTGCTGACCCTGTACGACCTCATCCCAGAGCAATTCCCGCAACTGGTGTCGCCCCAAGCCCGGTTGCTGACCCGTTTAGCTACCCGGCTGGCGCTGCGGGCAAGCGATCATTTTTTAGCCATTTCAGAAGCGACGCGGCAAGACTTTTTGGCAAGTTATTCACTCAACCCAGGGAACATCACGGCCGTTCCCCTCGCCGCAGATGCCCAGTTTCAACCTCAATCGGAAACGGCCGTATCCAGCCTACGCCAAAAATTCAATCTACCCGAGCAATATGTCCTCTACCTGGGCATCAATAAACCACACAAAAATCTGGCACGATTAGTAGAAGCGTGGCAAACAGTCGTCCAACAGGTGCCAGATGCCCCACAGCTAATCATCGCCGGTGCCTGGGATGCGCGATACGAGGCGGTAAAAACGGCCGTTGCCCACCACAATTTATCCGCAAAAGTTCGTTTTCTGGGACGGGTGCCGGATAAGGATTTGCCAGCGCTGTACAGTGGCGCGCTGCTGTTTGTTTTTCCAAGTTTGGCAGAGGGATTTGGTTTGCCCGTTCTGGAGGCAATGGCCTGCGGAACGGCCGTTGCCTGTGCCCACACGTCCAGCTTGCCAGAAGTTGGCGGAGAAGCCGTCGCCTATTTTGATCCCACCAGCAGCCAGGAAATGGCCGCCGTGTTAACGGCGCTATTGCAGGATGCGCAAAAGCGAGAGCTTTTAGCCAAAAAGGGACTCGTACAGGCCAGGGAATTTTCTTGGGAGGAAACGGCCGTTGCCACCCTTACCCAGTACCGTCGCCTTGCAGAAAAAGCAATGCCAGGCCCGGCAGCACAGCAAAGTAACAAGCCATCGGTTAAATAGCTAAGGCGCCGGAAGTAACGCCCGCAGTTGGGAAACCACCATCTCCATCGCCACTTTATTCAAACCACCATTGGGAATAATCACGTCAGCAAACCGCTTGCTTGGCTCCACAAATTTTATGTGCATGGGGCGCACCGTTTCCAAATATTGCGTCACCACAGATTGCAGAGAACGGCCACGTTCTCCAATATCCCGCTGTAGCCGCCGAATAAAACGCACATCGGCATCTGTGTCTACATACACTTTAATATCCATCAGCTCACGCAGCCGCCGCTTGGTGAAGATCAAAATCCCATCGACCAAAATGATGGGCGCGGGTTCCACAAGCACTGTCTCATCCGTACGGCGATCCGTGGTGAAGTCATAGACAGGCAACGGGATCGCCTTCCCTTTAAGAAGCTGCTTGATATGTTTCACCATCAGCTTCGTTTCCAGCGAATTGGGATGATCGTAGTTCAGCTGGCGACGCTCTTCAGGAGTAAGATCGGGTTGATCACGATAATAGGCATCGTGGGGCATGTAAGCAATTTGCGAAGCGCCCACGGCGTCCAGAATGGCTCGGGCCACTGTGGTTTTACCTGAGGCGGTCCCACCGGCCACGCCAAACACAATGGGGCTTTTGGGGTCATGTTGATGCATTCCACTCATGGCAGCAAATCATACCCTGCCCCCACCACATCGACAATAACGCTGACACCATTTGCCATTCTCCTCAGCCTAAAATTGATGATCAATTTCTCCTGTATTTAACGCAATTGTAAGCGATGCCGTAAGCTTGACTACCTAAATTTTGTATATTAGAATTAGTTGACAAATCAACTAGTTGTGTATGCAACTATTTCCTTGTTTGTAGCTTAACTGGATACGGCCGTACAGTACATGTTCACCACGGGAAGAAAGTGAACCAATCTTTGCCCCCCCAGCCGGGGAACAATTTCACCCCCACTGTTACAACCTTACGCCAGCACAACCAAGTGCTGAGCACCGCCCTTTTTGCCAAATGTAACCGCTGACACCTAAATAAAGGTGCGGCGGTTTTTTTGTATTAGCAGATCGAAATTTCACTGAGCTGAGAAGCATTTTGGAGGAAACATGAGTCAAAAATTGAAAATGAAGTGGCATATACTGATTGGGACCAGCCTGCT
>JBNKLQ010000255.1:0-8539 GCA_050292445.1 Promineifilaceae bacterium (SeqCode)
CTTGCTGGCCTGCTTCGCTCAACAAATAGTCACGGAACAAAACGGCCGCTTCTTTTTCAGCAGATGTAGCCGTTTCCCGCACACAGGCCGGGAACTCGGCCATGAAGGTGCCTTCCAGCGGATAAATCGCCACAATTTGGTCGCCGCCCAGCTGAGCCACGTTGGCCTCGTACATGATGCCCGCCGTCAAATAATCAACGCCGCGCTCGGCCATGGTTTCGGCCAAAGATTGGGTGCTGCTGCTGAACCAGGTGACACCGCCCTCAAACGCGCCCACGCTGGCCTGCACAATGGGCTGGCCAATGTCGGCCACACTGACGGCCTCGGTTTTAGATTCGGCCGCTTGCACGATGGCCAACAAGGTGCTGGCCCCGGAACCGGACAGACCCGGATGCGTGTGTCCCAGCTTGAAGGATTGGCCTAAGGTGCCGCCACTGTAATAGTTCCAGGCGGCGGGATCGGCGGCTAGGCTGCCAATGTCTAGCCAGCCCAAGGGCAAACCGGGCCAGCCCAGCGCCTCTGCCACCTCGCGCCACATGCCAATCACCAGCGGGCTTTGGGCCACACTGACGCAGTCGGTTTGGAAGCTGCTGTCGCCGCTGTCGGCCAGAACATCGGTCCAGACGGTTTCTTCAGGAATCCACAGGGCGAGCGACGGGTCGTTATTGATCTGGTCAATTGCTTGCCCTGACTCTACAGCATTTAGCACCACAAAGGCGGGGTCGCCGCTGCTGGTTTCGGTTTCGGAGTTGTTGAAGGTAGTAACGGCCGTTTCCAGCCACGGTGCCGCTGTTGTGTTGGCAATGATGTTCACCACGACGGCATCGGAGGGGATGACAACCTCTTCGCCCAGGCCAAACAGCCCACAGGCCATCATCGGCAAAGCTAACAGTACAAAAAGCAGCGAAAAACTGCGCAAATTATTGTATTTCATAAAGTCCTCAACCCTCACCCCAACCCTCTCCCTCAAGGGAGAGGGAGCTGTCCCCTCCCTCTCTGAGGGGGAGGGCTAGGGTGGGGGTGAATGTTACATTTTTAAAAAATTTACCTTCCAGCGGTGACCAGCGTCAGCTCTACATAGCGATCTTGCGCTTGGAGATTGGGATCATCGGTGCCGCGCCGTTCTTCTGGCGGCAACACCGCTTCCACAATGAAGCGGGCCGGGTCGATGCCTTGTGATACCAGGTAATCCACCACGCTTTGCGCTCGGCCTTCAGCAACTTCCAAAATCTCGTCTTCGGTGTAGGGCGGCTCGTTGGCCGGCCAGGCGGAGGAACCGCGCACCCGCAGGAACAAACCGATGCTTTGCGACATCGTCGGTACTACACAGTCATCCAAAATGCGGCGCGATTCCAGCGTCAGCTCGGTGGATTCGGGCAAGAAGGCAAAGGTACGGCAGGGCAGCACCGCCAGCGTGGCGGCGGCATCGGTGGAGACGCCAGACAAATCGACCTGGGCTGAAATGGAGAAGGTGTCGTTGACCGGTTTGCCGTTGGGCTGCAAGCTGGCCTGATCGGCTGCCCGCAGCACAAAGCCGCCGTTGACTAGATCGTTCACATCGTCATTGGGAATGTTCACGTCAGAGGCGGCCCAAACGCGTCGGGCAATTTCCAGACGGGAAATAATGGGGCGCGTGTCGCGCATCACAAAGGCGTTGTCGCCCAGGTCGGCTTGTGCCACGCTTTCCAGCCAGAGAACGAAGTCGTCGGTGGCGGTTTCGGCATAGACAAAGCTCCAGTCGTTGTTGCCCCAGGACGCAATTTGAGAAGCGGCCGTATCAAAATCCTCTACCTGGGCTTTGAGCGTATCAAACCAGGCATTGTGGAAATTTTGCACCAGATCGGCATTGGTCTGGATGGATTGGCGAGAGGTGACAACCACGTCGATAACAATGCGCAGCTCTTCAGAACTGAGCAGCTTCACGCCACCGCTCTGCTCGGCGTCATAAATATTGGGTTCCCAGGCAGAAACCACATCGGCCTGGCCGTTGTTGAATACTTCAATGGCGGATTCAACGCTGTCTTGCGGCACCAGGGTTACTTGCGAGCGTGGGCTGAGCTGGGCAATGGAGAGGGCGTAATAGACAAAATATTCACCAACGCTGTCGCTGGCGAAGGCGATGCGTTTGCCTTGCAGATCGTTGATCGTGTCGATGTCACGGCCCCATAGCTGGTCAGCACCGGCGCTCTCGTCCACAATGGCGGTGATCACACCAGGGCTGGAGAGAGCCACAGAGTCCAGCGTGGTGAGCAGGCAGTTCCACTGGCCAGAATCCAGCAGGGCGGTGCGCTGCCCTTCGGTGATGTCGTACTCATCAGTTAGGAAGAAGGGAATGATGCCCAAATGGAAGCCGTGCTCGATGTCTTTGCCGCTCATCTGCATTTGCTGAAGCGTGAAGTAGCTGCCGAAGGCATCGGCCCCGCAGATGTAGGTGGGCAGGTCGTCGTCAGCGTTGTAGTTGGGGCCCCAAATCGGGTCTGGGGAATCGAGATCGGCAGTGGTGACAGTGGAGCCGTCGTTGCTAGTGCTGCTGTCTGTACCGTCGGTTGTCTCCGTCCCGGTGTCATCGGTCATGTTACCGATGATGCTGTAGGCGGCCACGCCACAAATGACCAGGGCGGCGATGCCGATGATAGCGATAAAGATGATACGGGTACGATCTAGTTTCATGCGATTTTCCTCAAACGAACTTTTCTAATTGTGAATCGTGAATTGTGAACAATTAATTGTGAATGGTTCCCCCGTATGTGGGGAGAACTGTGAAATTATGGATGGATTCATCTGTATTTACGGGTATTTTGCCATTTGGTTGTATGTTTTAGACGGCGTAGCCCAGGTTGCGCAAGACGTCGTCTGGGGTTTGGCCGTGCAGAATTTGGAACTGGAAACGGCCGTCTCCATCCTGATCAATTATCAACTCATATGCTTCTGGCAGCACACAATGTTTGCTGCCCTTCACCCCACCCAACATTTCCTGGTAAGCACCAATACTGAAAAAGCCAATGTACAACTCGTCGGTTTCTACTGGCAAATAAAGGGGCGAATGGCTGGGCTTAGGTGGGTACACGTCATCGCTGTCGCAGGTGATGCCGCCCAACTGTACCTGCTGGAACGGTTTGTCTAGGTGGTTTAGTGGCAGCACGACGAAATGCTCAGACAACGCCCAACTGTCAGGAAAGGAACTCATGATCGAGCCGTCGATGATGTACCAGGGCAGCTTAGAGCCGTTGTCTTTGACGGTGATGATTTTAAACAAGTGTGCGCCATGTTCCGAAGTGGTGTAACGGCCGAATTCACCCATCACGTCTGGCACAGGCACATTATACCGCTGGCACGCCTCTTGCAAGGCAGTTAAGAGCTGTCGGACAAATTCATGGTAATCAAAGTCAAAATCGAGCGTCATGGCGACCGGCATGCCGCCGCCAAAATTAAAGATGCTCAGACTGGGATACCGTTGGCGCAGCCGGGCAAACAGCTCAATTCCCGGTTTGAGGGAGCTAATAAAATCGGGAATGTTGGTGAGCTGGCTGCCCACCATGTAATGATACATTTTTAGCGTCAGGTTGGGGGCGGCGGCGACGTAAGCAGCGGCTTTCCACATATCATCGGTATTCAGGCCAAAACGAGAATTGGCCTTGTCAATTTCTGCCAGGGTTTCGTTGTGACCATAGCTTTTTTGGCGTAGGCCCACGTCAAACGGTTGACCCGAGCTAAGAAACAGCGAAATTTCCTCTAAATCTTCAATCACAGGAATGAGATTTTCGTGTAGGAGGCGTAGCTGAAGCAGATTGGCGGCGTAGAGGGATTTTGGCCCTTTGAAACCATTGCACACAATCATGCGGTCTGGCGTGAGCAAGCCGCGTTCAATCATAATTTTGGCAATGTCTACGTCCACAGTGGAAGACATTTCGTGATTGGCACCTGCACCAAGGGTGGTGCGAATGACTTCTTCGGCGGCGTTGGCTTTGGAGGCGTAGGTGTAATGGAATTCCCCGGCGTAATCTAGCTCGGCAATGACGTCGGCAAAGACCTGGTTCATCTTTTGAATTTGCTGCCGAATAAGGGGCAGATAGACAATTTCCAGTGGGCTGGGCATGGTTTTCTCAAACCCTTGTGGTGCTTCATCCAGAAAAAACTGGGCCAAGTCGAGGCCTTCCATGTGCAGATGGCCATTTTGGGCGTGCAGGTAGCGGTTGAACTGGTGATTGTGGGGAACGGCCGTTTCCTTTTCCCAGCCAATAACAGGATGATCAGGTTGGTCATTCATTCGTTTTCTCCGGAAGTTGGCCCTGTGCCATGTTTATAGTGAGGGGCGTTAGCTGTAATGTTTCAAAAGGCATTTCAATCTGCTTTTCAGTCAAAGTATTAAAGATTTTTTCTCGCAATTCAAACCGTTTTTCAATATGAATACGTTCATCTTTAATCCAGGCTTGCAACTCCAAAGCCACATTGTAATCATTTAGCTGGGTTATCACCACCCGTGCTGGTGGCTCTTGGAGATAATCGGGATCGTCTTGAATCACGGCAAACAATATTTGGCGAACCTGATCGATATTTTCGTTGACGCCAACGGTGACTTCAACATCCAAGCGCAGGTGGGGGAAATTGGTATAGGAGGTTACCGTTTTGTTGATAATCTCTGCATTGGGGACGGCCAACATTTTACCATCTCCGGTGATGATGCGGGTGGATCGCAGGGTGATTTGGGAAACACGGCCGTAATTGTCACCAACTTCTACCAGATCACCAATGACAAACGGCCGATCCAGAAAAATGAGAATGCCAGAGATGAGATTAGAAAACGCATCGCGGGCGGCAAAACCAATGGTGATACCCACAATGCCCAGCGAGGCCAGCAATCCGGCTGTGTCCACGCCCATGACAGACAGTGCATTGACCAAACCAAGCAGCAAAATAGTGTACTGCAAAATCGTTTTGATAAACGCTTGAGATGTTTTATCAAATCGTGATTTAGGTAGGAAGCGTTTTAGCAGCTGCCGGATGATGATCCAGGCCAGATAGAACGCGGCAAACGTAATCAAAGCAACAACGAGATCGATTATGAAATCGACTAGCTGGGTGCCCAATGTTTCTGGATTGAATAATGTTTGCAGCCGTTCCAGAATGACGTTGATTAGCTCGCTCATCCGCTTCCTCCGTTTCTTTAGTATGCATTATAGCGAAAACTAAGGTGCTGCGGAAAAATCGCCTGCTCAAAAGCGCAAGGATGGAATAGTGAACGGCCGTTTTCCATGCTACTCTGTAATCAAAATAGAATCTGATTTGCCTGATTGTCCTGATCAAGAAAATCAGGGCAATCAGCGTCCCATTAAGGAGAGATGATGCAAAAAGTAGATTTCAAGAAAGAGCTAAAACATCTGTACCGGCCATCGGCTAAAAAAGTAACCTTTGTGGATGTGCCCGCTATGAACTTCCTTACCATTACGGGTGAAGGCAATCCTGGCACAGCCCAGGCGTACAAAGATGCGGTTTCGGCTTTGTATTCGGTAGCCTACACGGTAAAGTTTATGGTGAAACGTGGTGAATTGGCCATTGATTACGGCGTGATGCCATTAGAAGGGTTGTGGTGGGTTGAGGACATGACCCAGTTTTCCACGGAAGACAAGGATAGCTGGCTGTGGCAGGCAATGATCATGCAGCCAGAGTTTGTGACGCCCGAAATGATCACCGAGGCCAAAGCGCAAGTTAAGAAAAAGAAAGGACTTGTGGCCGTAGATTTGCTAAAATTGGAACGATTTTCTGAGGGGCAGGCAGCTCAAATTCTGTACACTGGTCCCTATGCCGATGAAGGTCCCACGATCCAAAATTTGCACGAGCAGATATGGCAGCAGGGCGGCGAACTGAGCGGCAAACACCACGAAATTTATCTCAATGATCCATCGCGCACCGCGCCAGAACGGCTAAAAACGGTGATTCGCCAGCCATTTTTGGTAAAAGAAGTGGTTGCTGCTTGATGAGATTCCGACCCCCACCCTGGCCCTCCCCCTCACAGGGGGAGGGGACGGCTCCCTCTACCTTGAGGGAGAGGGTTGGGGTGAGGGTGAGACTATAATGACCCAACGTCCCGAAACGATTGCCGAACATCAAGAAAGCATCACCCGGGTGATGTTGTTTATTCAGGCACGATTGGACGAACCGCCCAGCCTGGATGAAGTAGCGGAGGTGGCGGCGTTCTCGGCGTATCATTTCCACCGTCTATTCACCGCATACACTGGCGAGAGTCTGAGTGCGTTTGTCCGTCGCCTCCGGCTGGAGCGGGCAGCCAACCGGCTGCGACAAACATTTGATCCCATCACGGAGATTGCTCTGGATGCCGGGTACGAGACGCCGACGAATTTTGGTAAGGCGTTCCGGCAGCAGTTTGGCCAGTCGCCATCGGAATTTCGGGAGAATAACCATTTGTTGGATACGGCCGTTTTCCGCCAAAACTGTACTGAGGAATTCCCAAAAATGAACCCTAAAATTCTAAACCTGGAACCGCAAACCGTCCTGTTTGTGCGTCGCACTGGCCCTTACGGAGAGGCATCTGCCGCTGCCTTTGGTGCGCTTTTACCTTTTGCCTACAGCCACAAACTCATCAACAAAAAAACGCAGATGATTGGCATCTCCCACGACAGCCCGGACATCACCGACGCCGACAAGCTGCGTTACGATGCCTGTATCACCCTGAGCCAGCCGGTTCAGCCGCAGGGAGAGTTTAACCTGCAAACCATTGCGGGAGGGCGATACGCTCTTTTTGTCCACAAAGGGCCTTATGAAAAGTTTGACGAAACGTACCGCCTGATTTTTGGGCGATGGCTGGCCCAAAGTGGCGAACGCCTGCGGGATGATCCCATTTTTGAGCGCTACCTAAACCGCGATCCGCGCCGTACCAGGCCAGAAAATTTGCGCACGGAGATTTACGTGCCGCTGACCAGACCCTAAGGGTTTGGTATTCGCAAATTTAACCTGACTCAAAGCAAACCCTTAGGGTCTCCCAAGGCAAATCCCCCAATTTCGGATACAATTTAGCCACCTACAACTGAAAAAACAGCACTCAGAGCGTTCTGGGTGCTGTTTGTTGTTTGTGGACTATTTTCTATGGGAGACAATTTTGGCAAATCCGCCGTTAGACACAAATGAGGCTGAAGTACAGCCCGATATTTCGGTTAACCGTCTGATCATCATTGGTTTGTTAACGCGCCTGGTGACGGATACGGCCGTACAGTTCTTTTTCCCCTTTTTGCCCGTCATTGCTGAAGGGCTGCGCACTACCAGCGTCACGGTTGGTCGATTGGTGAGCTTGCGCAGTGCGATGGGGTTGTTTTCTCCGGCGTTTGGCTACCAGGCATATTTGCGCGGTTATCGCACCGTGATGCGCTTTGGGCTGCTGCTGGCGGCCATCGGCTACCTTATTGTAGGGTTGAGCAGCTCGCTCTGGCTGGTGGCTGTTGGGATGGTGATGGGTGGGCTGGGTACGTTTGCCTTTGCACCCATCTTGCAGGCCTATCTGAGTGCCCGCCTGCCGTTCCACCGCCGGGCGCGGGGGCTGGGGAAGGTGGAATATGCCTGGGCGCTGGCGGGCATTGTGGGTCTTTATTTGGCCGGGCTGCTCATCGAAGCGCTGGGCTGGCGTGCGCCTCTTTTTGTGTTGAGTGGCTTGCTGCTGCTGGCCTTTGTGGGATACGGCCGTTTACCGACTGCCCGTCATATCAAACCACCCGCAACCCCCAAAACGCCCTTTTCCTGGCAAAGCGTTCTTGCCTTTTTTGAACTGGGCCAAAATAAGCGATCCGCCTCGGTGGCGCTGCTGGTGGTGGGCCTGAACATGATGGCTGCCATGAATGTATTCATCAGCTATGGCACCTGGCTGGACCGGGAATATGGTCTGGGCGCAGTGGCGCTGGGTACGGTTGCCCTCATTTTGGGCGTGGCTGATCTAAGCGGCAGTGTGTTAATGAGCCTGGTGGGTGACAAGTTTGGCCTGCGCCGGAGCGTGCTGTTAGGATCAATTCTGGCTTGCCTGGGCTATGGTCTGTTGCCTGTGTTCAACCAAGGTTTGGTGGTGGCGGTGCTGGGCCTAATTGTGGCTCGCTTTGCCTTTGAGTTTACCGTGGTGGGATTGATTGCTCTGGTCAGCGAACAAGCCCCTGCTTATCGCGGTAAGATGATGACTTTGGCAGCGGCAGCCGCATTACTGGGTTCCAGCACGGCGGGCTTCATTGGCCCCTGGGTGTACGAGCGTTTTCAAGTGCTGGGGTTGAGCCTGATTTCAGCCAGCATCATCGGGGCTAGCATTGTTTTGCTGCGCTTTTTTGTGCGCGAGCGCGCAGAATAAAAAATGGGACGCAGATAAACGCTGATGAACGCAGATTTAGGAAATCTGCACCAATAAAATCTGCGTTCATCCGGCCAATCTGCGTCCTATTAAGGAGTCAAAATGAGTGAAAATTTGGGATTTGAAGTCTATCTGAACGACAGCTATGAATCGGCCCTGGAACGGGTGACTGCCGAATTGAAAAAAGAAGGGTTTGGCATC
>JBNKLQ010000256.1:0-8498 GCA_050292445.1 Promineifilaceae bacterium (SeqCode)
GTAGTAGATACAATCGTCGTGCCCGGCACCAGCCGCGTCACTTCCACCACCGTGGGCGCTGAGGCACATGCCGCCAACAGCCCTAAAGAAATGAAAAACAAAGCCCACAAACGTCGCATCGATCCCATCCAAAAAAAGAGGCTGCCACACAGTTGGGCAACCTCCTGTTAACCATTTGTAGTTTACCTTGCCACCAGTTGCCCGCCAATCAAATCCTCTCCAGGTTAAGCCAAGGCTAACCAAACGGCCTTCACTTGTCATGCTGAGTGAAACGAAGCATCCCTTTGAGCGCTCCCTTTCGCGGGCAATGACTATGACCAACGACCTTCAGAGGGATTCTTCACTGCGTTCAGAATACAAGGTAGGGTTTTAGTTATCTTCAACCGGCCACTCAGGTACCTCGCGAGGGGTACATTCCGGCCGATTGGCATCATCAGGTGCGTCTACCGTAATTTCCGTGATGCCGAGGCGCTCGTTGAACGTTACTACCTCCACATCTTCATGGATGAGGCCGGCCCAGACCGGCTGCGGATTCCGGTCGCCAAACTCATTGGTCATGCGAATGCTGCCCGTCACGGTCACCCGCTCGCCCGGCATCAGGTAGCTAAAGCCATCAATGACGGTTAGATCTTCGGGGTTGCCTAGCGCCCAGCGATAGGGGTAGTTGGTCAGCTCATTTTCATAGCCAATGCCCAAGCGGAACACACCAGACTGGGTGAACCAACCCAAAGTGTTGTAGTTCCACTCGGAATCATACATCGTGCCGGGTGGTGGACCGCTGGTACGCACAGGGGTAGAACCGTAATTTTCAACGGTAACGCTGAAGGTGATTACATCACAAAGGGGAACGGCCGTCTTGTCCCAATCTACCGTCTCCCCCGCTGGCGGCGAGATGATGCGCACGCGCGGCACGCCGCCAAACTGTATCGTCAGTTCTTCTTCTACGCGCACCCGCTGCCCCTCCAAATCCTGGGCAATGGCCACAATGGGATAGGTGCCGTCCGGTGGTGGCGTCGCGCCATCGTCCACGCCGCCTTCGTAATCGTAATAATGCCAGCCTTCGGCATTGGGCACGACCACCTGTTCAAACTCGCTGATGGGCAGTTCGCCGCCGTCGGGCATTTGCAAAAAGACCCGCACATGGTCTACATCTTTCGCCAGGTATAATTGGGGCTGCACCCGGTCATCCACGCCATCACGGTTAGGCGTAAAGATTGTTTTGTCCAGCGTAAAATCACGAATGTCGGGCAACACGGGATCGGCATCCACAATCAGCAGTTCACCCTGCTGCGTTTCTGTGTTGTTATTCTCGTCGGTGGCACTGATGGTCCAGGTGTAACGGCCGTCTTGCAGCAATCGCGCCAAAATCTCCCCTTCGATCTGATCTTCCGGCAATGTGTACGGGTCCACCACGCCGCTAAACGTCACGCTGTACGCACCTGCGCCACGTGGTTTTTCTTGGCGGAAGTAAAAGCGGTCCCCGGTCTCGTTCTCAAAGTAAATGGAAACGGTCGCGTTGCGTGAAATCTCGTAGGAGATGGTAGTGGCATCGGTATCGCCATCGGCGTTGGGACTAATTTCGGTTTTGTCCACCTGCACATTGCGCAGCAGGCTATTATCGCCATTGAGCAACCGGTTACCCAGAAAAACGGCCGTAGCCACCACAATCAGCGCCACCAATCCCACCCAAATGAAAGTTGATTTTTGATTGAACATGGCGCAAGTTTACCAAAGGCACAGATGGGGGGCGAACGATGATCCACCCATGATTCCCCTACCTTGCCCTCGTCTGGTGGCAATGTTACAATGCCGCCGCAATATGCATTAACAAACTTCGGGAACCCTAATCTGGACAATAAAAACCCTTATCAATTATCAACAGATTACGCAGATATGTATACGTGGAGAAGTTTTGCAAGAGATGAATCGCTTCTGCGTAATCTTTGTTTTTTTGCTCCCTTAAAGGATTAATTTGCTTAACGATGACGAATTACGGTAAAGATCGTGCCTGGCCTTTTGCGGAAGGCGGCGGCGGCACGATCGCTTTTTTTACGATTATGTGGGTAACGGCCGTTTTCCTCTGGCTCCAATTCAGCAACTGGGTGACCGGCATCTTTTTGGTTCTGGCTTCGTTTCTCTGGCTGCTCATCCTCTACTTTTTCCGCGACCCCAACCGGCAGATTGAGGCCAAACCAGGGCTGGTGCTGGGTCCCGGCGATGGCGAAGTGGTAGAAATTATCACCGAAACGGAGGGCCGCTATTTGCAGGCAGAAGTGATTCGGATGAGCATGTTTCTGGACATCACCGATGTGCATGTGCAGCGGATACCATTGGCAGGCAAAGTTACCCTGGTACAACATGAGCCAGGGAAATTTTTGCAAGCCTTTAGGCCAGAAGCCTCCGAGGTAAATGAGTATATTGCGATGGTGACAGAATCGGTGGGATACGGCCGACTCCTCACCAAACAAATCGCAGGTATTCTGGCTCGCCGCTGCCTCAACTACCTCAAGCCGGGCGATGAAGTGCAAACCGGTCAGCGCTTTGGTCTTATCCGCTTTAGCTCCCGCGTCGATCTGTTTCTGCCGCCCACCGCCCAAATGCTCGTCAAAGTGGGTGACAAAGTAACCGGCGGCATCACGCCCATTGCCCAACTCAAAAAATTCCCATGAAAAGTCAATATCGTTACCTCATCCCCAACAGCATCACCTTCACCTCCCTCACCTGTGGCATCGTCTCCATTTTGCTGGCAGCTACGGGGGAACTGGTGACGGCCGGCATCCTTATTTTGGCCAGCTACATCTTGGATTTATTCGATGGGGCATCGGCCCGTTACTTTAACGCCGGGTCTGCCTTTGGCCTCCAGCTCGATTCGCTCGTCGATATGGTCAGTTTAGGCACAGCCCCCACGGTGCTGGCTTTTATGTACCTTTATTTAGCCGATGTGGCTTCAACCCTCTTCATCGGTGTGCTGGCCGTCTTTTTTGCGCTGGCTGGAGCATACCGTCTGGCCCGCTTTAACTTGCTGCCACCCAAAGCCAGCGGGAGCGGCGATTCCGCCGGACTCACCATTTCTTCCGCTGGGGCCACGCTGGCCCTGGCTGTCGTCTCCAACATGACGATTCTGACCCTGCCGCTGCCCGCCAGTTGGCTTATGCCCATTATGGTCATTTGCGGTTTTCTGATGGTGAGCCGGATTCCATTCCCTTCATTTAGAGGTGTTTTTAAAGGGCGGGTGCGCATTGCCATTTTGCTAGTGTTGTTTACGGTCACCATCGCCTGGGCCACATTTGGCAAAGCGTGGCATTTTTGGAACACGGTTTATCTGGGCTGGGGCTTAGCTCGCGCGGGGTATTTACAATTCAATGAGTGATACAACCAGTAGTTGGCAAGATAAATTCAGCGGTACAGCACTGTACGCCTGGGCACG
The DNA here is from genome assembly GCA_050292445.1 of Promineifilaceae bacterium (SeqCode). Classification (GTDB taxonomy): domain Bacteria; phylum Chloroflexota; class Anaerolineae; order Promineifilales; family Promineifilaceae; genus Leptofilum. Next base: position 3,428 of record JBNKLQ010000256.1, read on the forward strand.
GCTAACCAGCCGCCGCAGCCGCTTTCAGGTGACGGGACTAGAACATTTACAGGCGGCGCAAGAACGGCAACGGCCGTTCATCTTTGCCGCCTGGCACGGTATGACCATGATGCTGGTCGGCTTCTTTGCCAACCAGTACGACTTGAGCCGCCTCGTGCTCATTTTGCCCGATGACTGGCGCGGCGGTACGTTGACCGTGTTTGCCAACAAGCTGGGCGTTACCCCCTTCCCCATGAACCTGCACGGCGACGCCAGCATGGCCTCGGCGCGTCAGCTGGCCAAGCTGGTGCGGCAGGTCAAAGCGGGGCGGGACGCTTACATCACGCCAGATGGCCCCGAAGGGCCTTCGTACGAAATCAAACCGGGCATCACTTTCATTGCCAAAAAAGCGGATGCCACGATTTTGCCATTGGGTGCTTACGCCCGGCATGGCTACCGGGTACCTCGCTGGGACCGGTACGTACTGCCCTATCCATTCAGCAAAATTGCCATCCAGATTGGGGAGCCGCTGGTGGTGGACAAAGATGCGGATTTAACGGCCGTATCCCACCACCTGACCCAACAATTGCACCATGTCACCTTGCAAGCTGCCGCTAACTATTACGAAAAACCATTCTAAAATATCTAGACCCTAAGGGTTTAGTTTCAGGAAGCCCAGCTTACTCAAGTCAAACCCTTAGGGTCTTTCAGGAATTCCATGACAACTTTCACCGAGCGAAGATTACAATTTCAGGGCAACATGCTTGCCCTTTACCATCGCATCCTGGCGCGCACCGTGCGTTGGCAAATCGAGGGGCGGGCCAACGTCTCTAAAGCGCAGGCCAGCAAACGGCCGCTTCTCTGGCTTTTCTGGCATGAACAACTTTCCTTTTTTGTGACCTATGGCGTGCGCTTTGTGGGCGCTGAAAAGTTCACCATTGTTACCCTTGGTGGGGACCCACGTGGCGATGTTTTAACAACGTTTGCCTCCGCACTAGGCGCTTCACCCTACGGTGTCGATATGCAGGGCAACCCGATGGAAGCTGGTCGCAAAGTGCTGCGCATCATTGAAGCAATGAAGGGGGGCAAGGATTCCTTTTTGGCACCCGACGGGCCAGATGGCCCTGCCTTTGAACCGAAAGCCGGGGCTTCGTTTCTGGCGCGCAAAGCGGAAGCTGCTGTGATTCCCGTCGGTGGCTTCACCAATGCCGGTTACGCCTTGCGCCGCTGGGATAAATATCTGGTGCCCTTTCCTTTTGCCCGACTGCGGCTGGTGTTTGGCGAGCCAATTTTTGTCAACAGACGAGACAAAGATGAGGCGGTAACGGAGAAGATCGCGGGGGCATTAACGGCCGTTCACCAGCAGGCCCGTAGCTAACCTAGATTGGCCTAATCTTCCAGCATCATTGTTCCTTGATCACCCCCGTCCGGTACGCTTTCAGCAGCGCCTGCAACTGGTGAATTTTTTCCTGCGTTTTGCGTCCTTCGTCCGTATCGCGCACGCGAATGCGCGTGTAGTTCGCTTCTAAAATCTCCGTTTTGGAATGGATGTCCAGCTCCTCTTCAATGGCGCGTTGGGTCGATTCAAACGGGGCATGCGAGGCCAGCAAAAAACCGTAAGAGTTGTGAATAAGCGTGTAGCCCGCAATGCCAGTTTTATCCTGATACGCTTTGGAAAACCCGCCGTCGATGACAATGAGACGGCCGTTGGCCTTCACTGGACTCTCCCCTTTTTTCACCTCCACCGGAACATGCCCATTGACAATGCGCGCGGTTTTGGGGTCCAGGCCGAACTCTTGTAGGATTTTTACGGCCGTTTCCGGCTTGTCCCGCAACGCATAATACGCATTCTTTCCTTCCGCGTGGGTAGCCCGGTCGGCCAAAAAGTACCGCTCAAAAGTCGCCATCTTTTCCTTGCCAAACAGCGGCGAATGGGAACCGCTCCACAAATACCACATCGCATCCATGCCATACTGCTTCTGTTCCGGGTCGCTGGCAAAATACCCCTGCCGCGCCAGCCGGTCCAGCCGATCCATAAACACCTTTGCCTGGTAAGACTCACCATCCACCCGCACAGAAGCAAACGAGCCGTCTGAATTCATAGCGATGCAACCATGATAAAGCAAATTGCCATTGTAAATAAGGTAAAGACTGCCCTTTGAGTACAAAAAACGAACGTGCCGCTGCAACCGTTCGCTGTTGGCAAAAGAAAGGCGCAGCTTTTCTAAAACAAACTGTTCTTTTTCCGTCAGCATGTATGGATTTTTAGGATCAATGGTGGGCAAATTCATATCCAGCAGCGGATGTTCCTTTCCATCAATGCAGATTGTCCCATCGCCAAAATTTATTTTGTCCAGCAGCAGCCGGTCGGCCATGCCGTACTGGGGGCGGCGCCGAATGATTTGCGCCTCCAACTTGAGCTGAATAATGGCTATGGCCTTGTGCATTTTAGACATCAATTGCAGCTCGTTGCGGGTAAACTCTTCGGCCGTTTCTTTAGGCGCAAATTGTTCGCATGGATCATCTGCATACAGTTCCATCGCAAAGGAAGCCAACGGCAGCAGGCTGACAGCATAGCCATTTTCCAGCGTTTCCATATTACCATAGCGCAGGCAAATGCGAATGACGTTAGCCAGGCACGCCTCGCTGCCTGCCGCTGCGCCCATCCACAAAATGTCGTGGTTGCCCCACTGCACATCAACAGAATGATAATCTACCAGCCGGTCCATAATGATGTGTGCCCCCGGCCCCCGATCGTACACATCGCCAATAACGTGCAGCCGGGCAATGGCCAGCCGCTGGACAAGCCGGGCCATGGCCACAACAAACGCATTCCCCCGGTCAGTAGAAATGATCGTGTCGATGATGCTTTGGTAATATTCTTGCTTGTTTTCTAATCCTTCCTGCTCATGCAGCAGTTCCTCAATGATGAAAGCAAAATCATCGGGGAGGGCCTCACGTACGGCCGTACGCGTATATTTAGACGCCACCACCCGGCACAATTTAATCAGTCGGAACAGCGTGATGCGATACCACTCGGCCTTGTTCTCCACGTTCTTCAAAATAAGGGGAAGCTTTTGCTCTGGATAATAAATGAGCGTAGCAAAATTACGCTTTTCATGTTCTAGCAGCGTATTTGAGAAGATCTCTTCAATCTTGCGCCGGATGGAACCGGAGCCGTTTTTGAGCACATGCGAAAACGCCTCATATTCGCCATGCACGTCAGAAATAAAATGTTCGGTGCCCTTGGGCAGGTTCAAATTGGCGCTGAAATTAATAATGGCCATGGAGGCAGCTTGAATGGAAGGATATTGCTGGGCCAAAAGCTGCAAAAAGCTCAAACTGTATGTTTCTTGCTCGGACATGTGGTTCTTCTCCAGGGGAAATTGCGTCTTCAGACCCGACACACATTAGGCAACACATCAGATCTAAACAATTAGGCTATCCAATTGTATCAGCAACTATTTTCAGGGAAGATGAGGAAAAGGCAAATTTCAGGCACACGGCTAAGGTGACAGCCATTTTAGCAAATGACTGTCACTTTCTACAACCATTACTTTGGCAAGCGATGTTCTAAATGAGCGTAAAACCAATTAGCAACTGTTTGGGACACGCCTTTGCGCGCACCAAACATCAATTTTTGTCCCACAGCGTTGAGCGGGTAAATCTCCACAGCGACCGCGCTGCTGCCATTGTCGGGGTTTGTAATATTGACTTTCATTTCGGTCCGATCCCCCAACACCTTGCCCAAAATCTTCTTATCGAAACGCGCCTCAACGGTTCCGGCGGCGGGATCTTGCTTCAGGATTTTTCCTTCAAGCCCTTCAATGGCACCTAACACCGCCTGAAAAACGGCCTCTGAACTGGATGGATACTGTTTTTCCTCATGAATAGTAAATGACATCGTGATTCTCCGTATTTTTGTTCTCCGTCTTGGGATTACTAAATAGTGAGCTGTTTAATTTTGACCTGATCCAGCAGGGTATGGACCAATTCGGTGGAGCCTACGGCCGTTCCTGCCAAACTCGCCGTCGCTGCCCCACAAGCAATTCCCCAGCGCAGCGCTTCAGCCACGAGCTTGCCCTGGCTCAGGCCATATACCAGCCCCCCGACCATTGAGTCACCGGCACCGATGGGGTTGCGCTCCTGAATCGTCGGCGAGCTGGCCAGCCAGGCCGCCTGCCCGTCGCTAAAGATGGCCCCAGCCTTACCCAGCGAGATGACCACATTTTGCGGGCCAAGCATCTGTATTTTACGCGCAGCCGCCACGGCATCCTCTGGATTATGTACAGGCAAGCCGCTGAGGCTGCTGGCTTCAATGTCATTAGGTTTGATGAGAAACGGCCGTTCCCCACATCCCTCAATCAGCGCCGCACCACTCGTATCCAAGATCACCTGCCCGCCACCCGACTGAATCAACGCCACCATTTGGGCATAAATGGCGTGGGGCACGCCAGGGGGCAAGCTACCCGCCAGCACCCACCAATCCTCCGGCTGGATGAACTGCTCAATTTGCGCCAGCAGCGCCGCCTGCGCCGCCTCAGAAACCTTCGGGCCAGATTCGTTGACCTTCAGGTAGCGGTCATGCTGTTCAGTCACAATGCTGACGTTCGTACGCGTCTCCCCTTCGATCCAGGTAAACGCCGTTTCGATGCCGAGGTCGGCTAAGGTTTCCGCCAACAGCTCGCCGCTTTTGCCCCCAGCAAAGCCCAGCACCACGCTGTTGGTGCCCAAAGCGCCCAACATGCGCGAAACGTTAAATCCCTTGCCACCGCAGTCTACACGCGCCTCGCTGGCCCGCAGGACGGTGTCAAACGTAAATTCGCTAATCGTGAGTTCCCGGTCTACGGCCGGGTTAAGTGTTACTGTGTAAATCATTTGTTTCCCAAAGGTGCGACGCACTTGCCCAGGCGTAACCTGCTAAAAAAGTGCGTCGCACCTGCATCGCCATAATCATTTTGTACTTAGATCACTTTGGGCCAGCCACCAACCTGCAGCAGCTCCCAGCAGCGTGGTGAAAACGGTCACCAGCCACTTACCGCCTAGATCGTAGATGTAATGGCGTCCTTCCAGCAAAGCCAGAACCAGCCCG
>JBNKLQ010000257.1:0-8440 GCA_050292445.1 Promineifilaceae bacterium (SeqCode)
AACGGGGTATGGTTTTACTTCCGGGCCATCCCGGTATGTGCTGGTGAGTACCGCAACCTCATGCCCTCGTTCGGCCAATCCATCCGCAACCTGCTCGCAAATGCGCATGTAGCCCCAACCATATTGGCAAGGCGGAAAGTACGCCGTGATAAACAAAATACGCATATTGCTACTCGACGTATCCCAGGCCGCGCAGCCGGGCCACAATTTCCTCATCCAACACTGGCTCTTTGCTCTTTTCGGCCGGAGCCGTACTGCGCATCCGCTCTAGTTGGGCTTCCACATGCTGATGCAATTGCTGAACCACGTCAGGATGTTCGGCGGCAATGTTGTGTTGTTCACCAGGGTCCTGGCGCAAATCAAACAGCAGCGGCTGATCCGGCTTGGCGTCGTCCCAAATGTATTTGTACGCTTCGGTACGCACGGCAATCATGTGCGACGTGTCGCGCCAACGCTCGCCGATGACCACTTCCACGCCATAATCGGCTGGATCACCATCCCACAAGGGCACCAGGCTTTTGCCCAGCACCTTTTCTGGAATGCGGCAGCCCGCAAACTCCAGCAGTGTGGGCATAATGTCCATTGTGCTTACCTGCTGGCCAATCACCTGGTTGCCCGGCACACCAGGAATGCGCATCAGCATCGGCACTTTGAGGATTTCGTCGTACAGATTTAATTCCACATGTCCCCAATGCCGTCGTTCCATAAACTCTTCGCCGTGGTCAGAAACCAAAACAACGACTGTGTTTTCTGACAGACCCGATTCATCTAAAAAGTCCATCAGCTTACCAATTTGGGCATCGGTGTAGGCAATCGCTTCTTCATAAAGGCGAATGTAGCGCGCTTTTTGCGCTGGGGAGACGGGGGCGCCATACCAGTTCACCTCGTGCAGGTGGGAGAGGTCTTGCCACGCTTCGGCAATGTCCTTGGGCTTGGTTAACGTGTCTTCCAGATGATAGGGCCAGTGAACGTCCATGTAGTGCATCCAGGCCATAAACGGCTCGTTAACGCTGGACAACCAGGGCATGGCGGCTTCGTTTAGTTCGGCGGCAGTGGCGTACAGTTTGGGTGGCCGCCAATTTTGGCCCAACAACTTCACAAATTGATGGGTGATCGGCTGGCGCAGCATGAACTGGCCGCCCTTGACACCACGCAGCCAGGGGTTTTTCTCCCCGGGGTTTAAATCGTTGAAGCGCTGGAATTTGCGGTCGTAGCCATAGGTGCGGCTAAGGAGCGGGCTGGTGGAGAATGCGGCCGTTTCGTAGCCACCTTCATCCCCCATAATTTTAACGGGAGACGGCCGTTCTGGAGACAATCGCCCCAAACAGCCCCCATACATACAGGCATAGGTGGAGGTGATAATGCCAGGGAACGCCGCCTGCGTCCACGAACCGGGCGTAATCGCCTGCGTAAAGCGAATGCCTTGGGCAGCCAGCTTGTCAATGTTGGGCGTGATAGGCCTATGGTAGCCTGCATACCCCAGGGTATCGGCGCGCAACGTATCAATTGTCAGCAATAAAATGTTCGGTTTCGTCATAATCTACTCGGATTTTTAACCGCAGAGGGCGCGGAGAACGCAGAGATGATAAAAAGCTCAGCGTTCTCCGCGTTCTCTGCGGTAAATTCTATAAAATTGTGGCTTGCATCCACTCCCATGTTTTAGCCAAGCCATCTTTCATTAGCACTTTCGGCTGCCAGCTTAGCACCGATTCAGCGCGGGTCGTATCTAGCAGCACACGGGGGGCATCAAAATCCCGTGCGGACTGGTATTCGACTTCTGCTTTGCGCCCCACAGTCTCTTCTACTTGAGCAATGAGCCGATTGAGGGAAACCTCTTCCGCGCCGCCCAGGTTGAAAATTCGCGCATCATTCAAAGGTTTTGTGCCACCCAAAATCAGGGCATCCACCAGATCCGAAATGTAAAAATAGTCGCGGGTGACGCTGCCGTCGCCCCAAATGGTGAGGGGCAACCCTTTGGCTACGCGATATAAAAATACGGCAACTGCTCCCTGCCGCGCCAGAGGATTTTGGTACGGTCCGTATGGCACAGACGGCCGAAAAATAGCAAAATCAAGCCCGTGCAAATGACGAAACATCTGCAAATATTTTTCCACGGCCAATTTGCTAACGCCGTAAGCATTCACCGGATTGTTGGGATGGCTTTCGGGAATGGGGGCAATTTGGGTACGGCCGTACACCGTGCCACCCGACGACGTAAAAACCAACCGCCCTACCCCAGCCGCGCGGCACGCCTCGATCAGGTGAATGGTCGGCACCAGGTTGGCCTGCACATCGGCGGCAGGATCGCGGTTTGCCACTTCGTGAATGGCCGTGGTGGTCCACAATAGGTGAAAGACAACTTCTTGACCTTCAACTGCTTCAGCCAGCAATGATTCCTGGGTGAGATCGCCGCGCAAAAAGCGAACGGCCGTTGGCATCCTACTGTAACGCGGCTGTTCATATTTGTGCAACACCGTCACGTCCCAGCCGGTATCTACCAGCTGTTGCACCAGGTGCGCCCCGATGAAGCCATTGCCGCCCACGACCAACGCTCGACTCATGCCACACCTTCTTGTTCTGGCAAAAATGCTGCCATCTTTTCCAGAATTGTTTGGGCATACGCTTCAATGCTGGGCAGATTGCTGCCCGCTTGCAGCTGCTGGATCAACGCAGGCTGGTCAATCAGCCGCTGCATTTCCTGCCCCAGGGCAGCCACATCCTCGCGGGGGAACAGCAGACCATTGCGATTGTGTTCCACGATACCGCTGACGCCCCCAATGTCGCTGGCCAAAACAAGCGTTTTGGATTGCAGCGCATCGAGCAAAATGAGCGGGCTGTTCTCGTGCCAGGTAGAGGGCAACAAGAAGATATCGGCCTCAGCAAAGGCACGGGCCAGTTCAGTAGGCGGAATCAGCCCGGCAAAATGGACATTCGGGTTTGCCTCCATCATCTGCTGCAAATTGGCAAAATAAGCGTCATGGCCATCTGGTGCACCATAGACTGTTAGCGTAGCCCCGCTGGGATTGGGCAGACTGTTGAACGCTTCTAGCACCAGATGCAGCCCTTTGTACGGCTGGAGCCGCCCCAAAAACATAAAGCGCACGTGGTCTGCTTCGGTTTTGGGTGTGCTGGCCAGGGGGTTGTCACCATCAACACCAAAAGGCAGGAACTGAACCTGCCCGGCGTCAAAACCATTCTCGATAAACGTTTTCTCGGTGAAGCGGGTGGGAACTAGCACCAGATCGATTTGCTGGCGCAACGGCCGTATCCTATCTAATCGTCGTTTCATCACAGCTGCGTGTTTGAGAAACGGCCGTGCCACCCCCAGCGGATGCGGCAAACCGTAATTTTTCTCAGCCCAGTTCACCACCGTCTGCTCCGGCAGCTTTTCCATGACCGTACCCATCACTTTGCCCAAAGAGCGGTGCGAAATAAAACAAGAAGCACAGGTTTGAATCGATTCACCCACCTCGCACGTGCGATTGTCCCAGCGCATAAACGTCCCCCAGCGGCAAACCGGTACAAAATCGGTGGCCACATGGGCCACGGGAATCCCCAGCGATTTGGCCGCTTCCACGGTAGCCATCGTCAGCATGTAAAAATTCAGGATGATGACAAAATCTGGCTTTTCTTTGGACAAAATCTGCCGGGTGACCCGGCCCATGTCTGGATTGTAAACGGTGTCGAACGTTTCTTTGGGTAGGGAATCAAAATTGAAGAGGATGCGGTGAACGGCCGTACCATCATGATGCTTATCAGCCTGAACCACAATCTCCTGGCCTTCACCAGACGAATCAAAGGCCAGATACACGATCTCATGCCCCAGGCGCATCAATCCCCGCCCCAAACGGTCTGTGTACACATCCACACCACCAATGAGCGGGGGGTTTAGTTTGTGGGTTAGCAGGGCAATTTTCATAATTTACTCGACTTAACTCGATCATTTTGCCTGTCATTCTGAGCGCAGCGAAGAATCCCTTTAAATCCGATTAAACGGAATCTTCGCCCATCGACAAGGCAAGCCTCTGTTTTTACTTCAGAGGGATGCTTCGGAGGGCCTCAGCATGCCAAGTCTCATGCCGCATGCTGCGACAGCTGCTCATACAATGTTTCGCAGGCGGTCATAATGGCCGGGCGCAATGGTGGCGGGTCGTTTTTGTTGATTGATTTGGCATGGACGCCTTCCACCATCTTTTCTTCAAATTCCGCATCCAAAAAGGCAATCACTTTTTCAAACTGCTCACGCGGTTCTGTTACCAACGTTTCGTACCGAATCAGAATTGTGCGCGGATCGTCGTGCAAGCTTAGATCATAGTAGAGCCGGTTGTAGAACAGCCAGTAGAGCGCCGCGCCTTCTTCGGGCGACAAATCGTCGGCCCATAATGTACGTACCGCTTCCTTACTGGCTTCTGGTGGTGGGCAAACGTCAAACTCAGCAAAATCTTCGGTCATCCACCCTTTCACATGATTGATGCGGTTGTAAGTGCCAAACTTTTTCAGCGAGGAATTGATCACATCTGTGTAGTGACGGAAGGCAAAAATAGCTTTGGAACCAGGGAATTGATTGAGCAGTTCCATCGTTTGCACCGTGTCCAAAATCGGTTTGAACAGGGTAAAAGGCGCATCACTTTCATCCACCAATCGAGAAACAACACTGAAATCGCGCAGACGATACTCGTCGAAAGCGGCTGGATGATCTTCATTGTACAGCTTGATCTGCCACGATTTTTCCAATTGCCAAATAAACATGGAGGTTCCAGAACGGCCGCATCCTACCAAAAAAATCGGCACCGACACCCCATCTGGATTGTGCAGTCGTCGCTGCATCGTTTTTTTCAATTCATCCTGTTTTGCTAACAATCGGTATTGCACCGACCGAATCTTGTCACGCATTACAAATTGCCTCCAAGAGGGAAATGTTTGAGTTGTCAGAGGTGCAACGCACCTGAACGTTAAGAATTCCGCATTCGGTAAAACCGAAAGCCAAAGATACCGCCAATGAGCAAAAGCGTGGGAATCACGCCTAGCCAAATCCCTAGCCCAGCGTTCGGTGGTGCTTCCGGAACGGCCAAATCCGTTCCGGCAAAAGGTGGCGGCGTTGGCGTTAGCACGGCATCGGCTTCTGGTGTGGCTGTTACCTCTGGCGTTGGTGTAACTGTTGGCATAGGCAGTGGGTCAATCGCTGGCACATCGTCCAGCTTGCGCCAAATGGCGTATAAAGGCCCAGTGGCCTCATCGGTAAAGGTAACCACTAAGATATTGCCATTGATGGTGCCAGCCCGCACCGAGTGGGCATGGTAGCGACCCTCGCGCCCTTCTTCTGGGCTGCTAGAAATAACGTACGCCATTTGTGGCGAGGTCCAGCCCACTTCTGGGTCAGCCGGGTTCCAGATGGAATGATAAACGCCCTGCGGCCAGCGAATCTGACCAAAAAAGTGCAGACGACCCAGGCTATCAGTGGTAAAGCCATCACCCAGTGCCTGACCTTGCAAATTGCCCATCACACGCTTGGTCTCACTCCAGGTAACGCCCCGATCCAGCGAGTAGCGGTGCTCTCGTTGCGTGGTCGCGTTACCAGCATACATCATATGTACCGTATCCCCCGCAATTGCCAGACCAGGATATGGTTGGCGTAGTTCATCTATGGTCTCATCCGCCCGATCCACTGTAAAGGGGGAAGCCCAGGTCAAGCCCCCATCTAAAGAGTGAACATAGCGCACCCATTCCCCTAGCGGGCTGGAGAGATCGGTGGCCGCATAATACCAGGAAGCATGCAAACCATCTTTCTCATCAACAAGAAGTTTGATGACGTTGGGTGTGTCATAGGTGGGAATATCGGGATCAATCCACACAGTTGTGGACCAGGTTTCGCCAAAATCTTCCGACCGGGTGTAGTAGACGCCTGGCTCCTTGCCGTAAAAGTTGATGAACATCAGATGGAGCACATTTTTGCTATCAACCACCATTTTCATGCGGTAAGCGGGAAAGCCAAAAGAAGACGGCCGTTCCCAAACGCGAGCCGAATACGCTTCTAAGGCAGGGGCATTGGTGTAAAAAATGGGTCCAGTGTTGCCTTCCGACCAAATCAGGTGAAGCGTTCCATCTTGTCCCAAGGTAGCGGCAAAAGAAATGATGTCAATATCAGGGGCAGAGACGTATACATCGTTAGGTTCTGACCAGGCAACACCATCAAAGGTAGCGTACTGAATAATGGACACATTGTCATCTGGATTTGTTTCGGTCCAAAAAACGTGCAAAAAGCCATGCGGGTCAGAAATAATTTCGGTTTCGCTGGTCTCAAAGATGCCGGGGCTGGAAAGCAGCCGGGGCACGGTCCAGAGCAAGGATTCATCCTGGGCCTGGGTATGGGGAACGGCCGTTCCCCACAACACAGCCATCATCATTAGTAACAACAACAAGGTTAACTTTTTCATATCACACACATTAACCGTTGGTAAACGGCAAAACCTCAAAATAGTTTGTTCAGGGCCAAATGCCATTTACTTGACAAAGAGCTCGGCTGCCCGAACCCAATCGACATACAAATACAAGGTGCTGGCGGCCAGTAACAGCGCCAACAATAGCCCACGCGCAGTTCCCTTGGTGACCTGCTGCAACCCGAGTGCGGCCATCAAGGCCACTGCCGGAAACGAGGGTAAAAAGTAGCGGTGGTCGGGTAAGGTGAGTGACAACGGTAGCCACACGCTAAGTATCCAAAATAAAACAATCCAATCAGCCTTCCGCCGCCGATTGATAACAAACACGCTACCTAAGGCCAGAAAGGGTAGATTATAAACGCCCAGGCCAGAAGGCAGACGATTGGTCATCGTTTCAAACAGCACGCGACGGCCGTAATCATTTGTCAGCACCAGTCCGGCATATTCCCAAATGGTAGCAAACTGCCGCTCAAGGATATCCAATTGATTGGCAAAGAGCAGCCAACTGGCCAACAAAATGGCTCCAATAAACGCCATTACACCCAGGTAACGTACCGCCTGCTTAAACGACCCCTGCACGGTGATGATGCCAAAAACCAGCGGCAGCACAAACACCATCGTGTATTTGGAAAGCAAGCCAGCACCGATGGCTAATCCTACCAGGAACAACCGCCCGAGAGACGGCCGTTCAGCCAATCTTAAGGCGAGCAGCACCGTCAGCGTAAAGAAGAAAGTGAGCGGTGTTTCTACCATTGCTGCTGCGCCCAGGCGGAACACCAAGGGGAAGCTGAACAGCAGGAGCGCCCCCAGCAACGCCGTCCGGCGGTCAAACAGGCGACGGCCAATGAGGTATATCAGCCAGCCCGTGCCCAGGGCAAAAACGGCCGTCACTGCCCGCCCCGCCAATTGTGAGGTTCCCAGCAAATTCATCGCCAGGCCGTACATGATGGGTACCAGCGGCGGATGCTGCTTGCCCAGCCAGGGGCGACGGCCGTAATTTTCAAACAGCGCTCTGATGCCCTCATTGGCCACACTCGCCGCAGCCCTTAAATTGCCTTCTTCGTCAAAAGCCCAAATGCGCTGCTGCGAGGCAAAAATGATCAGCACTGTGCCAATGAGCAGCCCCAGCAACAGCAAAATACGCGTTTCAGAGCGGGCAATGCGTGCCTCATCAAGCGGCAGCCAGGCGAAAAAGCGATCAGGCAGTAGAATAATGGCCAGCCCCAGCACCATTGTCACCATGAGCATGGGCAGAAGCTTGTAAGTCGCTGCTGCCGCGCCCGTAACCCAGATAACACCCAACCAGCCTAGCTGCAACAAGGTCATGATAATCAGGACGTTGCGAGCTGATAACCAGCGTGTGGTTAGGGGAAACGGCCGTTCTATCGGTGGTGTTTGGCTGGATGGCACAATCCCAGACATGGCGGTTACCGACTCCTCAGAGCAGCGTCATACACTTGCTCCAATCGTTCAATTTGGCGCGCCCAGGCGTGTTCGGTTTCTGCTTCGCGTTGCGCATTGGCACCCAGGCGCTGGCGATCGGCCTCGTTTTGCAACAAGTGCAGGCACGCTTGCGCCAAATCAGCCACATCGCCAGGAGCCACCAGCAAACCGTTTTCATTATGCCGGATCACGTTTTTAATCTGCCCGGCGCTAGACGCCACAATAGCTTTACCGGCGGCCATGTATTCGTATAACTTCAATGGAGAAAACCACATCTCCTGCGGCAGCTTGGGATACGGCACCGTGACCACATCAGCCACAGCCAGCATCTGCGGGATGCGCGCATGGGGCAAAAAGCCGGTAATGGTGACAAATTTTTCCAAATCTAAACGATGGATATGTTCTTCAACAAACGGCCGTGCCGGGCCATCTCCCACCAACAATAATCGCACCGCTGGCATAATCTTGCTGACCAGCGCCAGCGCCTCCAACAACTTATCCAGCCCGTGCCACCGCTGGAAGCCACCCACAAACATGATGACAGGCGCTTCGCCCAAGCC
>JBNKLQ010000258.1:0-8404 GCA_050292445.1 Promineifilaceae bacterium (SeqCode)
CTGGTAAAAGATGTTCAGGCACTCAAATATCAGGTCATGTTCACTTGATCACTTGAAAATTTAAATATATGAAAACTTGCTCGCTTCTACCCTCTTGTTAAACTAGCTTCATGGCCAGTGACGAAGAAATCACCCGCGAAAAAGCAATGGTTTTGTTTGACCAAGCGTACCGTCGCCAGATGGACGGTGAGCTGGGCGAGGCCATTGAGCTGTACAAGCGCTCTATTGCCACTTTCCCCACGGCCGAAGCATACACCTTCCTCGGTTGGACCTACAGCCTGATGGATCGCATTGGCGAAGCCATTGCCATGTGCCAAAAAGCAATTGAGATTGATCCCACCTACGGCAATCCTTACAACGACATCGGTGCCTACTTAATTGACCAGAACAAGTGGGAAGAAGCGATTCCCTGGTTAGAAAAGGCCACCGCTGCTCCGCGCTATGAAACGCGCCAGTTTCCCTACATGAATTTGGGTCGGGCCTATCAAAATTTGGGCAAATACAAAACGGCCGTACAGCATTACAAGCAAGCCCTGGAAGAAGAGCTATTCTACCTGCCAGCCAATTGGGCACTCACGGCGCTGTTGGGCAAGATGAATTAGCTGAAGTGCTGGGTTTGGTATTTACCTGAAATCGTCAAAACTTTTGGAGCCTAGACTGCGTAATGTCAGTCATGAATAAAAATGTGCGAAATGCTTTAATGCTTGTGCTTGGCTTTTTGTTTGTTTTTTTCTATATGGTGTTTGCAGATGTATACACTGGCTGGAAAAGTGTTGGTTGGGCAATTTGCAGCAATTTCTTCATTGTGCTTGGCGGCGGATTAAGGTATCTGATTTTTGAGTACGAGGAAAAGAAATAAAATCGCTGAATCCATTATCTCATGAAATCTACCACAACCTCTTTTGCTAATAGCTGGGATAAAGGCCACGATATTGCCAGAGTTGGATAATTTCCCCGTTTAAGTTGCTGTGCAAGAGTGTCCAGTCGCCTGCGGAATTGTAGAAATCGTCCGGGTTGTCTGATTGGCCAGCATACCAGATGAACTGATCATCGATTTGCCAGTAGAGTTGATAGATATCAGCTCCTGGTCCGGGAATTTCAACTGGTTCCCCGCAAAGGCTGCCCAGCAACGGCCGTTATGCTTTGGCTAAATACCTCACCCTCATGCAACAGTAGTACCGACTCGCCGGGCACATCCCAGGTGAGCAGTTGGGCTGAGTTGGGCACAGCCAGCTCGTTAGCTAAGGCCACAGACCCCGTTTGCGGATTCAGGGTGAAATAGATTGGCTGAGAAGTCTCAGGAATGCCGACAAAAAGCTGGCATTCCCCAACGCCAATGACCATCTTGTTAGCCGCAAATAGCGGCGGCGAATCCAGACAGCGGTAATTTTCTGGCTCGTGCAGTGGCTCATCTATAAAAAAGTCCAGGAAAGCGGACTCCGGCAAAAAATGAGAAAAGCTGCCGTCTACAGCCGCCCAGACGTAGCCAGCCGGATGCGGGACGGGAGCGCGATCCTCGTCCTGGGAGGCGTACAGGAACAGTTGGCTGCTGTCTGGCGTCCACTGTGGTTTCCAGAACAAGCCTGAACCACCGTATCCAGCACGATCCAACGCAGAAGCTTGCGTCTCGATACCGGTTTCAATTTCTACCACGTATAGGCCGGGGACGGTGTTGGGCAGCTCGTAGTGTGATTCGCGGGTGAAGGCGACGGTACGGCCGTCTGGCGAGACACGCAGCGAATGGGGCACATCCACCGCCAGCAGCCGATCATCGCCAGCAGCCGTGCGCCAGCGCAGTTCATAGGTTTCATCGGTGGCCAAAATGTAGGCAAAATCCAGCCCGTTGGGTGCCCAGCCTGCGGCCACAACGTTGTCTGAAAAAATCACTTCCAGTTCGCCTGTGTCTACATTGACCAGAAACAGTTTGCCCACAGCGATGTTTCCTGGTCCTGCGCCGCCTTCGTGCGTCCAGGCCAACACTTGGTCAGTGGCTGGCGCGTAATCGGAATCAACGGAGTTGATGGCAGGAGCGAAGTCGAATTCTTCTGAAAAGAGGCCAGACGGGTAAGGTATGTTCACGATTTGCCAGCCATTCTCGCCTTGCACCAGGCCAGTGAGGCTGTTGCTGCCGCCTTCGGTTTGGGCAAAGAGCAAGAATTTATCGAAGCGCGAGGCGGAGGTGGCTGGTTCTGGTGTTGTCGTTGATGTGGGTTGGGGAAATGGCGTCGGGGAAACGGCCGTTGGCGTTGTCCGTGCTGTTTCTTCTGCCAATGCCGTAGCAATCACGGTTGGCCGATTTTCAACTTCCGGCGTAGATACAATGGCATCTGGCGTGCAGGCGGCCAATAACCATAGAAAAGTAATCAAAACAATAAATTTAGGTTTCATAATCAAATCCATCATTCATTTTTGTAGGGGGCGACCCGCCGGGTCGCCCCTCCCATACATTTATTCCGGTAATTCAATCACAATTTGGTTGCTAGCGGAACGACCCCAGAGAGCGGCGTTGTACATGGCGTACACCTCGGTGGGCATGGCGGTGAAGCTGCCCGCCTGCGTAGCCCTGGCGTAGTAGCTGATGGTCAGCGGGCGCGGGTCCATCTCGGTGACAAAGAAGCTGACGCGGTCGCCAAACACCTCTTTGTAATTGTAGCCCAGCTCATGCCAGCGGTAGGTTGGGCCGTTATAAGCGTCGGCGACGTGGCTGGTGGTGGCCAGCCCTTCGTTGAGCGCTTCCAGGCCGCCGGGCAGATGGTCTTCAATGATGATGTAGCTGCCCTGGTCGGGCAAATCAACCGTCAGGCGGATTTGCACCAGCTGGCCGGGTTCGATGCTTGTCAGCGGCTGGCCTGTTTCGCCATCCAGGTAGCGGCGGGTGATGGTGACTTCACCAGCGGCGTCTATTTCGCCACGGGGGACAAACATACGGCCGTTCAACACAAAGTACAGTCGCCCGCCACCGCTCTGGGTGAGGACCACCTCATTTTCGCCCGTTTGCAGCTGTTCCAGCGGAATGGTCAGGGAGACGGCCGGTTCGCCGCGCCCCAGTGTGCCGCTGGCCACCGTTTGGCCGTTGACCTGCACACTGTAGCTGGCAGTTGTGGCGGCTTCGCTGTAGCTGGTCGCCAGCAGGTGGTCGGTCAGGCCCAGGATGGCGAAGGAGGTTTCGTTGGTGGTGCCCCAGCCCTGGCTGCGCCGCTGGGCCATTAGCCAGCGCACCATGCCGGGAATCAGCTCGCTGCGCGGCTCAATCTGGCTGTAGGCGCTGAGGGCCAGGGCGGTGGTGCGAATGTTGGAGGCCATCACTTTGTCATGATAGTAACCGTCGTGATCGGCCCCTTGCCAATAAACGGAACCGTCTTGAGAAACGGCCGTTTCCCCCAGCTCCGCCAAAACCTCAGCCGCCAATTCATTTTCGCCCATTTCGTGCAAGGTCAGGGCCAGGGCAGCCAGGCTAAACTCGTCGCCGTTGAGAATGTGCCGATTTGCGGCTAGGTTGAGCGTGAGTTCCTCGTTGGGCAGACCGGCCAGGGCCATGGCGTAGTAGGCAAAGGCGCGGGTGCGGGCATCAACCTCGGCCGGGGTTTGATTGTTAAACCATTCCACGCCGCGCTCAATGACGCCGCTGTCCACTTCGTAGCCGGCGTCGGCCATCACCGCCAGGCCAAAGATGACCCAGGCGGTTTGGTAATCGTGGCTGTCGTCGTCATACCACCAGCCCCAGCCGCCGTCGGTGTGCTGGAAGCCGTACAGGCGCTGGATGCTGGCGTTAATCTGCCCCGGCAGCTCCGCTTGCAGCGTGGGATTAGTCACGCCAAGCTGCTTCAGCGCCCGCCCGACAACGGCGTTGGGCAATGCCTTGCTCATCGTTTGCTCTACACAGCCGTAGGGGTAGCCGGTGAGGTATTGCAGCCCTTCCAACATACTGCCCGCGATGGAGCGGCTGAGCTGAACTTCAACCTGGCTCATTGGCAGGGCATCGGCTGGGACGGTGACGGTGGTCTCGAAGCGCCCGGTGAACTGGCCGACTTCAGTGGTCACGTCGGGGATGGCCAGTGGTTGGATGGTGAGGGGTAGTTGGATGGCGTCTGATGGACCAGTGGAACCTGCGGTTCCGCCGCCGCTTGTGGGAACGGCCGTAATCAACAGTGCCACTTCCCCAGCCTCAACTGCTTCAACCGGCCAGCCGACAATGCGCTGCTGCCCCGGCTGCAAGGTGATTGTCTGCGCCGCTTCGCCCCCAATCTCCAATCCCTGATCTCCAATCTCCAATTCCACAACCAGTTCCTGAACAGAGTCACTGTAGTTATGCACGATAGCCGACAAAGCCATTGTGTCTCCAGCGGTTAAGATGCGCGGCAGGAGCGACCGTATGATTATATCCTGCTTGGTGATGATGTTGGCGGTGGCTTCGCCCACCTGCGTGTCGGCGGTGGTGGCTTTGGCCGTGGCCCGCCAGCTGGTGAGGCTGTCTGGCAGGGTGACAGTGACGGATACTTCTCCGTTGAAATCCGTGTGGAGGACGGGTTCCCAAACGGCCGTATCCGGGAAATCCTGACGCGGCCCGCCGGTGACAACGCCATCGCCACCACCACCACCCATGCCACCCTCCCAGAGGTAGCGGGTGGGGTGCATGGCGTTGTAGGTGTTTACCGTGCTGCCCCGCTCGTAGTAAAAGGCATCGTACATCAGGCCGTTCAGCTCCGGGCTGAGGGCAAAGATTGCTTCATCCACCAGTGCCAGCGACACTTCGGCCGAGACCGGTTCATCGCGAAAGTTGGTGACGCGCACGGTGAAGGTGGCTTCTTCGCCAGGGGCGTATTCCGCTTTGTCTGGCGTGATGGTTACATTGAGCCGCTTGGTAAAAGCAGGCACCGACAAGTTAACATAACTTGACATGAGGCGGCTGTCTGGCAGGCTGCTGCCCGTATCTCTGGTCAGGGTGGTATCTTGCTCTTGCCAGGCGTTGATGGCTACGTAGACGTTGGGCGTATCGCCCTCTTCAATGGTGACGGGAATCCGGGTGATGGGCGCGGTTAGTTCCACCAGTTCCTGGCGGCGAATGCTGCCGCGCTCGATGGTGAGCAGCGCCGGGCCGCTAAAGCTGGATTCCACCAGAATGTGGGCCACATCGCCGGGACGGTATTCATCTTTATCGGCCACCAGGTGCAGGTTGCCGCTGTCGCCGCCATACCAGTTGCTGTAAAAATCGCTGAAGGCATAGACCCAGCTGGTGTAGGTCATGGCCTTGCCCTGGCCATCTTCGCCAGTGACACGAATCTGGTAGTAGCCGGGTTCTTCGATGGTGAAGTTGAGCGTAGCACGCCCGTTTTCTCCAGTGCTCAAATTGGCAGACTGCACTACGGTGTCATATTCGTAGGTGTTGCGGTTCCAGCGGCGCAGGCTCAATTCCAGTTGGCGATTGGCGACCGGATCGTCAAACACCGTTTGCACGCTGGCGCTGATGCGGAACGGGCTGCCTGGTTCCTGAACGTAGCCGTCCGTCTCCACGGTGAGGTATTCCTCGGCGTCGTAAATCGTGATGACGGCGTGGCCGCTGACGGTCTGATGGCTGCCATCATCGACGGTGGCTTCCAGCCCCCATTGAATCTGGCCCAGACTGCTGTTCCAGTCGCGCTGCTCAAAGTAGAGGCCATCGCCACGTAGAGGAACGTTGATGGTGAGACGGCCGTTTTCGTCCGTGGTGCCGTGCAGGGCGTTAACGCCATACAGCTCATACCAGGTGTAGAGGCCAGACGTGTACCAGTCGGACTGTACCTGGAAGCGGCGCAGGGTCACTTCGGCGTTGGCCACCGGTTCGCCAAAGAAGTAGGCGGTGTCGATGGTGAGTTCGGCGGTGTCGCCCTGGATGTAGTCAACGGCGTCGGTGCTAACGGTGACTTCGTAGTCGGGCTTGCGGTAATCTTCTACTTTGAAGATTTGGCTGTGGGCCGTGTCGTTGAAGGTTACTTCGACTGTATAAACCCCTAACGACGCGCCCTCGGCAATCTGGAACTGGCCGTTGACGGTGCCAAAGCTGTTGGTTGTTAGTTCCTGAGTTTGTACGACGTTGTTGCGGCTGTCACGAATGCGGATGGTAACGGCCGTTCCGGCGGGCGGCACAGAGAGCAGGGCATCGTCATCCAGGCGCACGATGGCTTTGAAGTAGACGGTTTGGCCTGGTTTATAAATCGGCCGTTCGGTAAAGACAAAGGCGGCCGATTGGGCGTTTGTGGGATGGCCGGAGCGCCAGCTGTTCCAGCCGCTGCTGCTTTGCCATTCGTCAGAAAGGCCAGTGAGGGTTATATCGTTCCCCACTTGCGCGGTGACGATGAGTGGCTCGGTAGCGGGGGGGCCGCCTTCTTCGAAGCTGGGCAGCGTGGCTTCAAACAGACCTTCGCCGTTGGCCTGGCCATTGGCGATGACGTTCCCATTGGCAAAAGCGTTGCTATTGCGGGCATAAACTGTCACGACCGCATTAGCCACAGGTGCGTCGTTGATGTTTGTCACCCAGACCAGCAGCTGCTCGTCGGCCTGCTTCACCGCCACGGTATTTTCGCTGATGACCAAAATGAGCTGGTCGTTGACGTTGCCCGCGATGAGGTTGAGGATGTAGAGGCCAGGCGGCACGTTTTCAGGAATAATGGCTTCCTGCACGTTGGCCCATTCTTGCAGCGGCGCGGCGCTGGTCATTTGCCAGTCGGCCACCAGTTCGGTGCCCGTGATGTCGATGGACGTTTCGTCTTCCTCATTCCAAACCCAGCCCTGAAAACCGGAATTATAACGATCCAGGAACTGGTTCATGGTGAGCTGGTACAGCTCAAAGTTGAACTGAAGTGAGTCACGGCGAAAGGCTTGAAATTGGATGGCGCGACGGCCGTTCACATCCAGCACCTGGGCATTGGGACCGTAGCCAAAGTTGGCCACATCTTGCAGCGCCTTGGTAGTGAATTCCCAGGTGTAGGCGTCATTTAGCACCTGCTCGCCATCGGCACTGAGCGCCGTGGGGGCGATGGTGACGGTATAGCTGCTGTTTTCGGCTAGATAGCCATCTTCCGGAGCGAAGATGAGCGTCGTTTCTTGCCAGCTAAAGCTGCCTGCGGTGGCTGGTTCAATCTGAAAGGCGGCTTCGGTGCTGGTAGGATCCATCAAGCGGTCGAAGCGAATCTTAATGGTGTCGGCGGGATGGTTGTTGTCGCCTCTCGGGGTGGCCGAGAGAATGACGGGTGGGGTGGTGAAGGTCACCGCTTCTGGCTGGGGTAGATCGCCGCCAGCCGCATCGCGCAGCGGGCTGCTAAAGCTGATGGTGTAGGTGGTATCGGCGGGCAGCTGGCTTTCCGGGTCCAGCTCAATGCGTTTGTAATCGCTGCTCCAGCTGAGCTTGCCGCTGATGGCAGGCTTAATTTCCATAACCTCGCGCAGCTGATCCAGGTCGATGGCGTAGTTGAATTGGAGGACGATGGGGGCCAGGTGGTTGGTGGTATTGGGCCAGGAAACGCTGGCCAGCGGCTCTGCCAACTGGATGGTCCAGGTGTAGGGTTGGGCTAAGTGACGGTTGGTTTGGTCTACGGCCGTTTTGCCCACGCTAAATAGATACTCGGTGCCAAAAGCCAACTGCTCCGCCACGATGAGGTTCAGCGTGTTGTCATCCCACTCCAGCGTGTAATCAACGGCAGGTGAAATGGCGATGGCGGCGGCCACAGTGTCACGCTCCATCGGGCGGTTGAAGGTGAGGGCAAAGCTGGGCTGCCGTTCGGCCACGGTGGTGCCGCTGGGCATCCGTCGGCTGATGAGCGGGGTGTTTTGCGTTCTGATTTGCCAGCGCTGCACGGAGGTAAAAGTTAACCCACTGCTGCTCTTAACGGAGGCGTGCAAATTCACCCAATAGCTGCGATTGGTGCTAAAGCTTTCATCGGGGGTGAAGGTGAGGACGGTATTGTTATCGCTCCATTCAAACGTGCCGCGCACGGGCGGGGAGAAGAGGAGCGGCTGGGGGGCGGTGGTTTGCATTGGCTGGTTAAACTGAATCACCAACGCGGCATCGGGCGGAAAGTCGTCCAGGGCAAAGTCCCCCACTGGTTCCCAGGCGAGAAAATCGGGAACGGCCGTGGGCGTGGCAGTAGGTTCGGGGTTGTCGATTTCGACGGTTTCAGTGCGAGTGGTGGAAACGGCCGTGGGTGTGGGTGCCGTTGGTTGGTCACCCTGGCAGGCCGCCAAAATCATCAAGATGGTAAAGAAAGTTAGTAAAAAGCGCAGACGCTGGTTCATGGTTGTACCCTCTGTGGTTCATAAAAAGTGCGAAGTTTCTTTAATAGCAGTAAACAGAAGTCAGTATTCAGTGTTCAGTAGGACTCTCTTCAGATGGGTCAACTGATTACTGCATACTGGTTACTGACCACTGATA
>JBNKLQ010000259.1:0-8372 GCA_050292445.1 Promineifilaceae bacterium (SeqCode)
TTTGCTTTGTTCCTTTTGTATCTTTGTCCCTTTGTATTGAATTTTGGATCCGTCGAATATGTTTGTGCGCAATTTGCTACTTGCCACCTGCCACTGGCACACTCTTCAACGCTTGCGCCAAATCGGCCAGTATATCCTCAGTTTCTTCAATGCCTATGGCAAATCTAACCAAATTATCCTTCATGCCAATTGTGCGCCGTTCCTTGGTAGACAGCTCGTAGTAAGACATGATGGCGGGCTGTTCGATGAGGCTCTCTACTCCGCCCAGGCTGGCGGCGATGTAGGGGATTCTGACAGCATCCACCACACGCGCAGCGCTGTCTAGCGGATTTTCACCGGGCGGCACGGCCACTTCAAAGCTGACGACACCGCCAAAGCCACGCATCTGCTGCCTGGCGATTTCATGGTCTGGATGGGAGGGCAGTCCAGGATACCAGACTCGATCAATGGCGGGGTGCCGCTCCAAAAATTCGGCCACCTGCTGCGCCGAGCGATTTTGTTGCTGTACCCGTAAGGCCAACGTCTTTAGGCCGCGCTCTAGCAGATACGCTGCGTGCGGGTCGATGACGCCGCCCAGCATCCCCTGGCTTTGGCGCAGGGCGTGGATGAGTCCCGCTTCGCCAATGGCCACGCCCGCCATTACATCGTTGTGGCCGCTGAAATATTTGGTGCCGCTGTGAATAACCAGATCGATGCCGTAGGTTAACGGCCGTTGGTTCACCGGTGTGGCAAAGGTGGCATCGATAATCGTTTTGATGCGTTTGTGCTGCCTGGCAATGGCCACCACTTTCTCTAAATCGGCCACGCGCAGGTAGGGGTTGGTGGGGCTTTCGGTAAGAATAATGCGCGTGTTCGGTTGGATGGCAGCGGCCAACGCGTCGTAATCTCCCATTGGCACTTCACTGGTTTCGATGCCCAGCCGCTTGAGGAAGGTCTGGCAAAATTGGCGGGTTTTTCGGTAGCTGTCGTCGGTAAAGATGACGTGGCTGCCGGTGGGTAAAATGGAGAGGAGGATGTTGGTAACGGCCGTCATTCCCGTGGGGAACAGTAAGGCATCATAATGTCCTGGCAAATTGCCTGCTTCCAACGCTGCCAGCCGCTTCTCGACGGCCTGGACGGTGGGATTGCCGTAGCGGGCATATTCAATACGGCCGTTGGTGCCGCCCCACAATTTACCTTCCTGGTAAGCGATGAGATCGGCCGTATTTTCAAAGGTGTAGGTAGCCGTTTGCCAGATAGGGGTGATGAGGGCATGTTTAGGGTTTAGTTGGCGCGTAGGAAGATGACCATGAACGGCCGTTGTCCCATTTGGTAAGTTTACTTCTTGTCGTACTTTCAAGTTTTCCATCGTTCCCTCGCTTGGCAACGTACATACCCGTACGTATCAAAGAAAAAGCCCCTTCTGGAAGTCACAGAAGGGGCTCATAAAATTTATTTCGCCACATCTCATCTTCCAGAAGATTGCATTTCTTCTGCCGGAATTAGCACCTTCCTATGCTGCGCCAAGCTGGCAATCATAAGTGGTTGCTGAGGTATCATCGGGCCGTTCCCTCCACCTCTCTGGATAAGAATTGCTTAGACAAGTGTTGCCTTGCCTAAGACTTTATTTAGTTGTGGGTGAGATGGTAGCAAAAGCGTGAGTGGTTGTCAAAAAAGCTGTGGGGCTGTGTTATCTCCATCGATGTAAATAATCTGCCGTCTGGCACCGAAAGCACTGATAAACATGCTGTCCAGGGAGGTGCAGACGATGCGCTTCTATCCTCGGGTTATTGCTACAGTTTGTGATTTCGCATAAATTCTTGCATCCGCTGGACAAACGTATCTAGCCGATATGGTTTTTGCAAAAAGCCTACCAACGGTGGCGTGGCGAAACCGCGCGTGGCATTTTCCTCACTATAGCCAGAAGAAAGCATAATGCGCACATCTGGATCAAATTGCTGCAAAAGTTCAAACGTTTCGCGGCCGCTCTTGCCGGGCATCGATAAATCAAGCAGCACCAGATCGATCTCGCTGCCCCGTGACTGGTACAAAGCAATGCCTTCATCGCCGTTGGTGGCGGTGAGCACCTCCATTCCTTCCATCTCTAAAATATCAGTCACTGCTTCGCGCACGGCACGTTCATCGTCAATGACCAGGACCAGGCCCGTTACGGCCGTTTCCGGCACTGGCAATTCTGGTTGGGCAGCTTCAACTGGTTCATCTTCAGAAGAAATGGGCAGCAAAAGTTCAAAAACTGTGCCATCTTGCGGCTCACTAGACACCCAAAGACCACCACGATGACTACGCATGATTCCCAGCACAGCCGCCAATCCTAAACCGCGCCCGGTAAACTTGGTCGTGAAGAAAGGATCGAAAATTTTGGCGATATTTTCCGGATCCATACCCTCGCCATTATCTTCTACCCGCAAAGAAACATAGTCCCCTGTCGGTAATGGGGAGTCTGTGTATTGCCAAAAGTGATGATTTTCTTGCGTAATATGCTGTACGGCCGTCTGCACACAAATTCTTCCGGTTTGTTCGCCAATGGCTTCAGCTCCATTAATTAATAAATTCATCAATACTTGCTGCAGCTGTGCTTTATCACCCTCAATCATGGGCAAATCATCCACCAAGTCAAAGTCCAAAACAATTTGTTTGGGCAGTGCCACCTTAAGCAGGTCCATGCTTTCTTGAATAAGACGATTGAGATTGATTGATTTAATACTGAAATGGCCACCACCGGAATATGCCAGCAGCTGCTGGGTTAAACTCGCTGCCTGTTCGGCCGCTTGAACAACCTTGCTAATGTGTATATGCGCTGGCTCGTGACTGTCTAGATAGGTTTGGGCCAGCGAAGCCTGACCCAACATAGCCACCAATAAATTGTTGAAATCGTGGGCGATACCACCTGCCAGTATGCCCAAACTTTCCATTTTTTGGGCACGATGCATAGCCCGCACCGTTTGCCGCCACTCTGTCACATCCCGGGCAGTTGTCACAAAGGCAGCAACCTTTTCCTGGTCGTCCAGCACAGGATTGGTCACAAATTCGATCTCGAATATGCTATCTAGCCAGGGAAATTGAAACTCCCGACTAACCGGTTTGCCGGTTTGCAACACGCTTACCCGATCCCGATCACTTACCTCGCCAAATTCAGCAGGCAACTGAAGCTCTTGCCATGTTTTCCCCACAACATCATTAAGGGAAAACCCTAAAAACTCCAAAATGCTAAGACTAACAAACTGAAAACGGCCGTCCAAATCAAACACCAAAAAATTATCGGGGGTGGCAGCTAAAATGGCTTCTAGCAAGTGCGTTTGTTGCGTTAATTTTTCCGAGAGCTGGCGCTGCTGTTCTTCGCGTTGGCGCAACTCCTCTTCTGCCCGCCTGGATTCCGTCACATCTCGCACCAACCCATTCAGAACTGGCCTTCCTTCAAGATCAACAATATTTGCCGAAATTTGCCATTGGCGAACATCCCCTTGCGGGTCGATAAACGGCACCTCAAAAAAATGATTGCCCTTTTCCAGGGTGAGCTTGAGATGCTTCACGTAAAGTTGATAAATATCTGGCGTTGCCCAGGAAGACGGCCGTATATTCCCTATAGATTCAGCTTTTATGCCCATTAACGACACCATTTTAGGATTCGCCGAAATCAGCTGCCGGGTATTTTGATCAAACATGAAGATACCGTCATTGGCCGACTCAAATAAACGACGATATTGCAGCTCAGCCTGCTGCACGGCCTGGAAAAGCCGGGCGTTTTCTAAGGCGATGGACAAATGAGTTGAAAAAGCAGCAATGGCAGCCACATCCCCCATCTGTAAACGAGCACCAGACACGTACAGCACCCCAATCACTTGTGATTTGGCAAAAATGGGGGCCAATATGGCAGGCATTTTCAAAAAGGGTGTTATTAATTTGGAGACAATTCGATAAATGTTGTGGGGGATCACCAGCTGAACTTCTTCACTGTTATCGGGTAAAAATACCACATCCCCTTGAGCCAACACGATTCCATTAGCGGGAGAAGCATTAGCTGGATAGGTAAATTCCAAACTGTCTATTTTGAGGAGCTTTTCGGCCCGCCTTACCACGCGCAACAACCGTTCTGAAAAAGCCAGAGAAGCAATACGCAAATTTTGTCCAGATTCATCTAGCAAATTGATGCTGCCATGAAGCCCCAGTTTAACCAACTGCTCGTTGAACACCCGGTAAACGGCCGTTTCTGACTGTGCCGCCTGCTGCAACGCAACAGATGCAGCGTTTAGACCCTGCCAAAAATCTCCGTTTTCCTGACTGCTTTTCAATGAGGTGACCTTAAATTCAACCATGCTCAACCTATAGCCGAACTTTTGAATGAATCCTCATGAATTCTCTGCTTTGCAGCAGCAAAAGCTGGTTAAATAATGACAAATATATTGCTAGTGTAGCATAAAGCCCGGGTGACACATCAGGCAATCTGTCCCACGACTCTGGTGCCTATTGAACCTAAATAAGCCTAAAATCCCTGGCCAAAATTGAGCATACTAATTTGTTATATTCAGTCAAAATTAGTGTACTATTTTGCGCAAATTCATAGATTGACGTGGCAGCGGATTGCCCACAATCATGGCCCGACTTATAATGTCCCGCTATGGATTTTGAGTTTAAGTTTGAGGTCACGGCCGTTGATCCCCACACCCAGGCGCGCAACGGCCGTTTTCACACCCCGCATGGCATCATCGAGACCCCTGTCTTTGCCCCTGTGGGCACCCAGGCAACTGTGAAGGCGATACGGCCGTCTGACCTGCATGAAATCGGGGCAACCTTAGTTCTCAGCAACACCTATCACCTCTACCTGCGCCCCGGCGATGAGCTTGTTAAAGAGCTGGGTGGTTTACATAACTTCATGCAGTGGGATGGCCCCATCCTAACCGACAGCGGTGGGTTTCAGGTATTCAGCCTCAGCGACACGCGCAAAATAGACGCCGATGGCGTGACTTTTCAGAGCCACCTCGATGGTTCGCGCCACCGCTTCACGCCAGAAAGCAGCGTCGCTATCCAAGAAAACCTGGGGGCCGACATCATCATGGCCTTTGATGAATGCCCGCCGCCCGATAATTACGATTATGTCAAGCAATCGCTGACGCGCACCCATCCCTGGCTGGAGCGCTGCCTGGCGGCCAAAACGCGAGGCGATCAGGCGTTGTTTGGCATTGTGCAGGGCGGTATTTTTGCCGATTTGCGCGAGGAAAGCGGCCGTTTCGTTACTGATCTAGACCTACCTGGCTACGCCATTGGCGGGCTAGCCGTAGGCGAAACAAAACCACAAATGCACGCCGCGCTCGACGTGCTGCATCCCATCCTGCCCCAGAACAAGCCGCGTTACCTCATGGGCGTGGGCGCACCAGAAGATTTAGTCAACGCCGTGATGCGCGGCGTGGATATTTTTGACTGTGTGTTACCCACCCGCCTGGCGCGGCACGGCTCCGCCTTTATCTTGGGCGGGAGGCTAAACCTGCGCAATGCCCAATTCAGCCGCGATCCACAGCCGATTGCCGAAGATTGCTCCTGCTACACCTGCCGCCATTTCAGCCGTGCCTACCTGCGCCATCTGGTAAAAGCCAACGAGATTTTGGGCCACATGCTGCTCTCCACCCACAATCTACACTTCCTTATCAACCTGATGCAGCAAATGCGTGAGGCTATCCGCAAGGGAACGCTGGCACAATTCGGCGCGGCCTTTTTACAACATTACGAAGTATAATCGTCATTCTGAGCGCAGCGAAGAATCCCTTCAAACTTCGCTTTCCGCAACCCTCGGCCCACGGCTCTGGTCGCACAATTGGTACGCCTTAGGGATGCTTCACTTTGTTCAGCATGACACAAAGTAACTACAGAGAATTTTATGTCAATCATCGAAGCGATTATTATTGGCTTTATTCAAGGGGCCACCGAGTTTTTGCCCATTTCCAGCTCTGGTCATTTGGTGCTGCTGCCAGAAATTTTCCAAATGACCAACCCTGACCTGACGTTGATTGGGCTGGTGCATGCGGGGACACTGCTGGCGGTGCTGATCTATTTTCGGCAAGATTTGTGGAATATTATAACGGCCGTTCTCCGCAATCTGTCCCAACGCCAACCAATGGCCAGCAGCGATGCCCGTCTCGGCTGGTTTATCGTGGTGGGGTCCATCCCCGTGGCCGTGATCGGCCTGCCGCTGGAAAGCTTTTTTGAAGATATTTTTGGCAGTCCCAGAGCAGCGGCAGGCTTTTTGCTGGTTACGGCCGTTCTCCTTGTATTGGGCGAACGGATGCTGTCTGGCAAAAAAGACATTCCTCAGATGACCTGGACCGATGCTATTGTGATTGGTCTGTTTCAAGTGATGGCCCTCTTTCCCGGTGTGTCGCGCAGCGGCAGCACCATCGTCGGCGGCTTGTCACGTGGGCTGGATCGCCCCACCGCCGCTCGTTACAGCTTCTTGCTGGGCATTCCCGCCATTTTGGGCGCAGGCTTGCAGGCCATTCTGGACATTTTCCAGGCCAACGGCAATGGCTTTTCCACTGGCGTCTACATCGCCGCCTTCATTGCTGCCGGGGTCACCGGCTATGCCTGCATCCATTGGCTGCTCACCTGGGTGAAAAACCACACGCTGTACGGCTTTGCTGCTTACGTCGCCCTGTTCAGCGTCATTTTTCTGCTCATTTCCTTCTTTGGCGGGTAATTGATGAAACGGTGGATTTGGCTTCTGATATTGCTAACGGCCGTTGCCTGCAACAGTGAACCAGCCCCTCCTCCAACCTTGCCGGTCAACAGCTCACCGACGTTATTGCAAATTGGCGTCACCAGCAGCGCCAGCACCATCATTCCGCTGTTGGAAACAGCTTACGCAGAAGAAAATCCCCAAGTTGATTTGCAATTTGTGGTGGCCAACAGCACGGCACTGATTGATGATTTAAACAATGGCCTGCTAGATGCCATCCTGCTGCACCACATCCCGGAAGGCAATAACCGTTATTTCAATCCGGTTGCCTTGGATGGCCTGGTGCTCATCATTCCCCTAGACAATCCTGTACAGGGTTTGACCAGTGCAGACGTGCAGGCGATTTTTAACGGCCGTCTCACCAATTGGCAATCAGTCGGCGGTCCAGATCGAGAAATAGTTCTGTTAAGTCGAGAACAAGGCTCCGGGCTGCGCACCTTGCTGCGGCAGCAACTCATGGCGGAACAGCGCATCAGCCCCAACGCCCTGCTGCAAACAGGCAACGAGGCGATGTTAACGGCCGTTGCCAACAATCCTGCCGCCATAGGTTACAGCAGCCTGAGCAGCGCCAGCCAAACCGCCACGGTGAAGATGTTAGAGATAGACGGCCGTTCCGCCACCCCCACAACCACCGCCGAGCAAACCTATCCACTCACCACCCCGCTCTACTTCCTTGCCGCTACAGAAAGCGAACCAACCGCCGAGCTGCGCGCCTTTCTGGCCTGGCTGCAATCGGATGCGGGGCAAGGGGTGGTTGAGGCTGTGTACGGCCGTGTTCGCTAAATATTTTTCACCACGAATCACACGAATGGACGAATAAAACGAATTCTATTTTGGAAATATTCGTCCCATTCGTCTATTCGTCAAATTCGTGATTGCTTTCCCCTTTTCCCCATAGACAGAAACCAGAAGCAAATCTATAATGGAGCCAGAAAACAACATAGTTTTTGTGAAAAGATGATGGCACGCTCTCCACAGTGTGTTGTCTGAGCAAAGCCTGATGACCGGACAATGGTTCGATTAGATCAGGCTTTTTTTTATCAAAACCAAAGTCTTGGTCGCTTAAAAAATCTTGACGCAAAGGTGCGAAGATGCAAAGAGTGGCTGGCAAAAGTTTAAATCTTTCCTTTGCACCTTTTTAATTCTTTGCGTTCTTGGCGTCACTCGTTCCTATTTTGCTACCGAGACTCACATTATTTCCCAAAGACCCATTGGCAAGGAGATTGATTCATTATGAACAGTCAAAAATATATAGAACTCGATGAAACCTACGGCGCGCACAACTATCATCCGCTGGATGTGGTGATTGAAAAAGCAGAAGGTGCCTGGGTTTATGATGTAGATGGCAAAAAGTATCTGGACTGCCTGGCGGCGTATTCGGCCGTCAACCAGGGGCACTGCCATCCGGGCATTTTGGCGGCGGCGGCGGCGCAAATGCACAAGGTCACCCTCACCTCCCGCGCCTTTCGCAACGACCAGATGGGCCCATTCCTCAAAGAGCTGTGCGAACTAACCAACTACGAGATGGCGCTGCCCATGAACACGGGAGCTGAAGCGGTGGAAACGGCCGTAAAAGCCGCCCGCAAGTGGGGGTACGAAGTCAAAAAAGTGCCCCACAATCAGGCTGAAATCATCGTCTGCCAGGGGA
>JBNKLQ010000260.1:0-8363 GCA_050292445.1 Promineifilaceae bacterium (SeqCode)
CTTGTTGCCCCCACCACCCGGCCCCAGCTCATCATCCCGTTTGAGCCAGATTTGCGGACCGTCTAGCTGCGCCGTGAGTTGGGGCAGCAGTTGCAAGGGGGTAGGTGTGTGATTGAGCATGAGGCGGGGAAACGGCCGTAGCGCGGCCAACAAATGTTCAGGCGTCATCATTATCTTGGGAAGTGACACTTCAATAGTTTTGGAAACTTTGACGCAAAGGCGCAAAGCGGCAAAGTGATAAAAGAAGGCTGGATTGAACCTAAAAAGCTACTTTGCATCTTCCTATCCTTTGCGTTCTTTGCGTCAAAATTCGTTATTCTTCAAATGGTGCGCCAGCCGCTTGCCCAGTGCAATAATCGTCAGCACGGTGGGCCGAGCCAGTGCCTCTGGGAAAACGGAAGCGTCACACACGTACAGCCCGGCAATTTCAGTTTGCAGGTTCTCACCCAACATCTCGCCCAGGCGAACCGTGCCAGAGGGGTGTGTGCCGCGCAGCGGTGTGGTGAAAATGGTTTCGGGATCACAGCCCGCCTGCCGCAAAATATGTCCGGCAACCGCCTCGGCTTTGGCCAGCCGCTGCCGATCATCAGCCGTTAGCCCTTTGTTGATAGTAAAACCCTGCTTCTGTGCCTGCACCGCCCCGCTGATTTCATCCTTCAGCTTAATCATGATACCGTAGGTGTGCCCCCAACGATGCCAGGTGAGTGAATAAGCTGGCCCTTTTTGCAGCATGACGAGGGGATAATTGAGCCACGGATCAATCAACGTGGAGTAAAGTACCCCCAGTTCGTCATCGGCACAGCTCCAAGTCATGGGCGGCTCCTGGCCGATGCCTTTGCTGGGAGCGTGGCCGTACACCATGACGGTGGTGTCCATCGTCATGCCCTGGCCTGCCTGGGTAAGGCCGCTGTGCTGCAAAATGAGCGGTGTACCGATGCCGCCAGCAGCCAGGACAACCGCTTTGCCCAGCAGACGAAAGGATTGGCCAGTCATCTGCCCGGTAACGCCAAGGATACGGCCGTTTTCCCAAATCACCTCCTCCACCTTTGCCCCCGTCCACAAATCAATCCCCTGCTGCACTGCCTCATCCACAAACTCGGCCGCGTTCCACTTAGCCCCACAGCGGCAGCCCAACATGCATTTGGCCCCACAGCCAAAACCATCGTGCGACCGCTGCGGTACCATGAATTTGTCTTGTGGTTGCCAATCCATGCCTAAATCAGCAGCAGCATTGGCAATGCGCGTAGAGGCCACACCACGCAGCGTAGCGGGCAGCGGGGCGATGTGCAGTTCGGCCACAGTCTCGTCCGCTTCCCGGCTGAGATCAATGCCGTATTTGGACTGCCACCAGGGCAACGGCCGTTCGGCACAGCCACAATACATACTCGTTGCCCCACCCAGCATAAGCGGCCGTATGATGTTCAAGCCCTGCTGCGTAAACAAAAATGAAGCCCGATCCGCATACAGCATCGCCCCCGGATACGTACCGTAGAGCCGATTTTGCCGCCAGTCGCGGCCCCGTTCCAGCAGGGTCACCGCCAGTCCGGCGTTGGAACGGGCCAGCTCCCTCGCCACAGTTGCCCCACCTGGCCCCGACCCCACCACAATGATGTCTGTTTGTTTTTCAAGCAATTTAGCCATCGTTTCACTCCAGCATCTGTTTATGCCACAATTCTAGCCAATCGCCAATGTACCTTTTAAAGAGTTTTCATTACAAAGGAACCAAGAAACAAAGAATTCTTCTCTTTGTTCCTTCTAATCTTTGTCCCTTTGTATAAAATTCTTACCCAAGTGAGCGTCACTGAAACCTGCCCGCAAGGAGCCAACTAAATATTGCTTGGACAATCGATGCAAATCGGCTAGAATGTTTCTATCATAGTCCTCACTGCTGCAAAATAACTCATCAATTCGCTGTAAAATATCTACATTACCCGTATCTACCCAACAAACAATCCATCTTCTCAATCTTCAAGTATCCGCCTGGAAGGATATGCTTCAAAAATGGTTGTTCCTTATTTTTGCTATTTGGCTGGCAGGCTGTGCCCCTGCCGCCGTCAATTCGCAAACGGCCGTTACCCCCACACCGGAAAACACCCCCTCGCCAGAGCCAGAGATTGACGCAGAAACAAAGGCATTGGCAGCAGATTTCATTGCCCTACGTAGCGAAATGGGTCAATTTAACGGCGGTTCCTGGAATGAAGCGGTGGATCAATGGCAAGGCCGCAAGCACACAACCATGATGGCACTAGGCGACCGATTAGGCAACGGCCGTTTCTCCTGCTCCCAACTCACTGATCTACTGCACCCACCGGACCACACAGTACAAGGAGGCGATCCCCTTTATGAACTGATTCAAACCACACCCATTTTCGAAGCCATTCAAGACGAGACCGCTCAATTTTTAGTGTACGAGTGGCGCGGCACCCATGACTTTTTATTTTTTGTTTGTGAAGACGGCCGTATCACCGCCGCAGATTGGTGGTACGCAGGCGAATAATCCGCAACACGTTAGGAGGATAAAATGAAAAAATGGCGACTTCTTTTATTCATTGGCCTGATTGGACTGCTGGCAGCTATCGCCATGCCCAGCCCCAATCAGGAAGCAAACCAGGTCTTTGCTGGCCCCTTAGAAAACGGCAGCCTGGTGGTGCGTGTTTACTTTGACGATCTCACCACCGCCCGACAAATCGCCATCAGCTTTGAGCCGTTAGAATCTGACTATGACAAAGGCTACCTGCTCCTGGCGGTGAATGCGGAGGAACTGGCCCAGCTAGAAGCCTCTGGCCTGCAATTTGAGGTGGATGAAGCATTAACAGCCCAATATGCGCCGCAAAACAATCTGGCCCCAATTGTTCCCGGTATCCAGACCATTTCCGGCTATTCATGTTACCGCACGGTGGAAGAAACATTCGCCACGGCCGCATCACTGGCCGCCAACTACCCCACCCTGGCCACCTGGAGCGATGTGGGCAACTCCTGGGAAAAGACGCAGAGCCTGGGCGGCTATGATATGCAAGTGCTGAAGCTGACCAATTCGGCCGTTCCCGGCCCCAAACCGATCATCTTCATCACCAGTGCCATTCACGCCCGCGAATACACCACAGCCGAACTCACTACCCGCCTGGCTGAATTCCTGGTGACCAACTACGGCACAGACCCAGACGCCACCTGGATTCTCGATTATCACGAAGTGCATTTTATGCTGCAAACCAACCCAGACGGCCGTAAACAGGCCGAAGCGGGCATCTTGTGGCGCAAAAACACCAACCAAAACTACTGCGGCAGCACCAGCAACAGCCGGGGTGCCGACCTCAACCGTAACTTCCCCTACAATTGGGGCTGCTGCGGCGGTTCCAGCGGCAGCCAATGCTCCGAAACCTATCGCGGAGCTAGCGCTGCTTCCGAGCCAGAAACACAGGCCGTCGTCAACTACATCCAATCTAATTTTGTCGATAATCGCGGACCTGGCGATAGTTCAATGGCTCCCCTGGACACCGAGGGCATTTACCTGGACATTCATAGCTCCGGGCGGCTGCTGCTCTGGCCCTGGGGCCATACCAGCAGCCCCGCGCCGAACGGCACGCAGCTGCAAACGCTGGGGCGCAAGCTGGCCTACTTCAATGGCCACTCCCCGCAGCAATCCATCGGCCTCTACCCCACCGATGGCACCACCACCTCCTTTGCCTACGGCGATATGGGGCTGGCGGCTTTCACCTACGAACTGGGTACCCAATTTTTTGAATCATGCAGTTACTTTGAAAACACATTGATCCCCGACAACATGCCCTCTTTACTGTACGCCTTAAAAGTGGTTCGTGCCCCCTACATCACCCCTGCTGGCCCCGATGCGGTAAACGCCTCGCTCGATATTGGCTCAACCCAGCCAGGTGTGCCTTCCGGTACGATTGTGAATTTGAGCGCCAGCATTGATGACGGCCGTTTCAACAACAGCAACGGCACTGAACCCAGCCAAAGCATTGCTGCTGCCGAATATTATCTGGATGCGCCGCCCTGGGATGGGGGAACGGCCGTACCCATGAGCGCCAGCGACGGCAGCTTTAACAGTACGGTTGAAGGGGCCAGCGCTACTATCAACACCACAGGCATGAGCCAAGGCCAGCACATCTTGTACGTACGCGGCCAGGATGCCAACAACAACTGGGGTGCCGTCAGCGCTGTCTTCCTTTACATTGACGACAACGCCCCGCCGCCACCCAGCACCATTTTCTTTGATGATTTTGAGAGTGACCTCGGCTGGATCACCAATCCCAGCGGCACCGACACGGCCACTACTGGCCAGTGGGAACGAGCCAATCCCGAGGAAACCAACTCCAGTGGTGTGAAACAGTTGGGCACCACCGTCAGCGGCAACAACGATTTGGTAACTGGCCCCCTGGCTGGCAGCAGCGTAGGCACGCACGACATCGACAACGGCGTAACCTCTATTCGCTCCCCCAACATCGTCTTACCCACCAGCAGCGACATTGATCTCTCCTTCTCCTACTATCTGGCCCACCTCAACAACGCCACCAGCGCCGACTTTTTGCGGGTCAGCCTGGTGAGCGGCTCCACCACGCTGCTGTTTGAAGAGCTGGGCAGCGGCGACAACGACAACGCTGTCTGGGACGAGTTCAGTGCCGACATCACTGCCTTTGCCGGGCAAACGGTCTACCTGCTCATTGAAGCGGCCGATGCCAGCTCTGGCAGCCTCATCGAAGCGGCCATCGACGACGTACGCATCACCGCCGCCGACAGCGGTCCCACACCCACTCCGACAAATACACCTGTCCCCCCCACACCCACAGCAACTGCAACTGCATCGCCCACGCCTCTACCACCTACCCCCACAGCCACGGCAACGCCAACCAATACGCCCCCGCCGCCAACAGCAACACCGACGGTTGGCCCTACCAGCACACCCACCAATACGCCTGTACCCCCCACCGTCACGAACACACCGCCACCAACAGCCACCGCTACTAACACACCTGTACCAACAGCAACAGCGACTGCGACCGCATCGCCCACGCCACCTCCGGGCGGCACCATCTTCTTTGATGACTTTGAGAGTGACCAAGGCTGGACGACCGACCCCAGCGGCAGCGATACGGCCACCACCGGGCAGTGGGAGCGCGCCAATCCCGAAGACACCAGTTCTAGCGGCCCCAAGCAGCTGGGCACCACCGTCAGTGGCAGCTTTGATTTGGTGACGGGAGCCACGGCAGGCAGCAGCGTTGGCGTCAACGACATTGACAATGGGGTTACCTCCATTCGCTCGCCCAACATCAGCCTGCCAACCGGTTTGGACCTGACCATGACGTTCAACTACTACCTGGCGCACACGAGTAACTCGTCTAGCGCGGACTTCTTGCGGATTACGGCCGTTGGCAGCAGCAGCCAAGTTGTGTTTGAGGAACTGGGCGCAGCCAATGACGATGATGGTGTTTGGGACTTAGCTTCGGTGAACCTGAATGCCTTTGCTGGGCAGACGATCTATCTCCTGGTGGAAGCAGCAGACGCTGCTGGGGGCAGCATCGTGGAAGCGGGTATTGATGATGTGGAAATTGTGGCTGGCGTAGCACCTGTCTGCACCACCTACACCAGCAGCGATGTGCCAATTGCCTTACCCAATGGCACCACGACGATCAGTTCTCAGTTGACCATTAGCGGCGCAGCCACCATCGATGACCTGAACGTCACTGTGGATATGGATCACGCTTGGGTTGGTGATTTGAGCATGGTGTTGACGCATCAAGATACGGGAACGGCCGTTACCATCATCGACCGCCCCGGTGTGCCAGCTAGCACCTACGGCTGTTCTGGCGACGACATCCTGGCAACGCTGGATGATGAAGCCGCCTCGCCGGTAGAAAACCAGTGCAGCGGTACACCAACCATCAACGGCACGTTTACGCCGAACAACGCCCTCAGCGCCTTTGATGGCCAAAGTGGCAATGGCACCTGGCAGCTATCCGTAACAGACAGCTATACCTCAGCCGACGCGGGCACGCTCAATGGCTGGAGCATCACCGTTTGTACGCCGTAAAGTAAAGTTTGCTAGAGGTGACAGTCACTTTTGGAAGTGGCTGTCACCTCACGACTAGCTAAATTTAGCACCTTCTCGGGAAAGGGTGCGGCCCCAGGCGTGGATGGCAAAGCAAACGGCCGCACCAATTTCAGCCCCGCGCCCAATCAACAGAAACATGCGGTTCGCCTGAAAAACTGAATACGCCACCACCAGCCAGATGCCCAGATTGAGCAGCACAAAGGCGATTTGCACATATCCTTCGTTACCGCGACGATCCTTTTGCCAATAGCGAGGCAAAATCCAAAACGCCACGCCCATTGTTAGCTGGACAATCCAGCCCATGAGCAAAAACTCAATGTGGGCCGGCAGCCAGCCCCACAGCGCGGGATGCAGCGGCGCACCTTTGTGCCAGAGTAGCAGCGCCCCCACAGTAAATCCCAGCAGCAAATATATAAAAGCGGTGCGGATGATCCATTGGCTCAAACGAGGCATCTTACTCTCCGCGATACCGATCTTTGACCCGAGGCCAGGACAGGATGACAAAGAAAACGGCCGCACACCATTGCAACACCGCCGAGACGGGCAGCACCCAACCGATAAAACTATCTGGATAGGCCCAATTGAGCGGTTCGCCCACCACGCGCAGCAGCAACCCCACGTTCAAAAAGATGTAGGTAGCCCAGGCCAACTGTTCATTGCCGCGCGGCTGCGCGTGGGTGATGATGGGGAACATCCAATAAATCACGCCAAAAATCATCTGGGTCACCCAACCCACCAAAAAGAGATGAAAGTAAGCAGGCGGCATGATGCGGATGACTTCCGGTAAATTGACGCTTGTGGGCAGCGCCAGCACAAACCCCAACAGCAGGGCCGCCACAAAATAAATCAATGCCGATTTGATGTACCAGCGAGTCAGTGTGGGCATATCAATTCATGTCTTCGTTTTCGGCCGTCCAAAATTCCAGCCGGTGTCCTTCTGGATCAGAACAATAAAATGCCAACGCGTTCCATCTTCGCTTAAGCGGTGTGGTAGCAATGCCTAGCTTCTCTAGCTCCGCTTTTACCGCTGTGGCATCTGCCACCTCCAAGGTCAATGTCATTCCCTGCCCCTGGACGTCGGCAATGGTGGCGCGCGCTGCATTGGCAATGCTTAAAAAGCTGGTGTCGGCCAGTTGAAATTCAATAAACCATTCATTGGCAAACACAATGGGCAAATTCAGGTGATCTTTATAGAAAGCAACCGTTTCTGACCAATGGCGACAGTATAAAATGGTGTTTGTCCGTTTGGGTTCAATCAATGGCTTCATCGCCTCATTTTACCTGATGCAGAAATCTTTTGTAATTCAGCTCAATAAACGAAGGCGGGAATGACGTCTTCAGGTAATTTGTTTGCCCATTGCTCTGGGGATTGATACGATTCGCCAAGCATTTACCTTTTAGAGGAGCTTTCTTTTGCTAAAATCGTTGTGGCGGCAAACGGCCGTACGCCATTCACTCATTATTTTTCTGGCACTGCGCCTCTTTTTAACTTTTTGGGCCGCAGTGGCGCTACAACTCATCCCCCTACCAGAAGAGCCAAATGAGAGAATACGGCCGTATCTCAACCAGCCCATCCTCGACGATGGAGCTACAGGATTGTTGCTGGGTCCGTGGCAGCGTTTTGATGCCCTGCACTACACCCGCATCGCCGCCGAAGGGTACGCTCATCCTGAAGATTCCGTCTTCCCCCCTATCTACCCCCTGCTAATTTGGATGCTGGGAGGGCTGTTCGGCGGTTCGCACGCAGCGCACATGGCTGCGGGCATTCTCATCTCCAATGTGGCGCTGCTGGGGCTGCTAATTTTGCTGCATAAAGTGGGCAGCAACCTGCTTGGGCCGGAACACGCACCCCGGCTGCTGCTCTACTTTGCCCTGTTCCCCACTGGCTTTTTCCTCTTTGCCCCATATTCAGAGTCACTGTTTTTATTGCTAACGCTGGCATCGCTCTGGTTGGGGTTTAATGACCGGCTGGAGTGGGCTGGCGTGCTGGGACTGCTGGCAGCACTCACCCGTCTCACGGGCTGGGTGCTGATTGTGCCGCTGGCTTACCAATTTTGGCGGCATCATCTGGGCCAGGGGGCATGGAAAATCTCTCCGGTTGGCAGCTGGTATCCGAGATTGTATGGGAAGGCAGCGGCCGTTTTTCTGCCCATGATCGGCTTTTTGCTCTTTGTGCTATATCGAAGCCTGTTGGACCTGCCTGGTCTCAGCCGCATCTATGCCGAATACTGGTTCCAGCGCACTGGTATCCCAGGCTCTGATTTTCTGCGCGCTTTACAAGGCGTGTTTGGCCTGG
>JBNKLQ010000261.1:0-8342 GCA_050292445.1 Promineifilaceae bacterium (SeqCode)
ACATTCCTAAAAATCAGAGCAACAACTCAGCCTCGTACGGATAATGAGACAGCAACTCATAACCGTCCGGCGTAATCAGCACCTGATCCTCCAGCTTCACGCCAGGGCCACCTTCCCAACGCCCCACGTAGCTTTCCGCACACAGCACCATACCCGGCTCCAATACGCCATCGTAACTGAGCGCATTCCAGTTCCAGGGGTAGGGCACATCGGGATACTCATCGCACAAGCCCACGCCGTGGTACAGGCAGGAGTAATAGCGGTATTGATCTTTGGGATAGACAACGGCCGTATGACTCAGCTCTTTAAAAGTGACACCAGGGCGCAGGATTTCTGTGTTTTTCTGCACTTGTTCGTAA
Organism: Promineifilaceae bacterium (SeqCode); assembly: GCA_050292445.1. Classification (GTDB taxonomy): domain Bacteria; phylum Chloroflexota; class Anaerolineae; order Promineifilales; family Promineifilaceae; genus Leptofilum. The sequence goes on from JBNKLQ010000261.1 coordinate 360, forward strand.
GCCATCGTGTAAATCTCTTTTTGTTCAGGGGTGGGTCCCCCATCCCCACAAAGCCAGGTGCGCGAAATATCCACACAGATGCCGTAGGTGCCAATCAGATCCGTGTCAAAACCCATCAGCTCGCCCGCCTGCATTTTGCGGCTGCTGCATTCCTGAAACCAGGGATTGGCGCGCGGGCCAGCCGCCAACAGCCGCGTCTCGATCCACTCGCCGCCACGGGCAATGTTTTCGGCATGAAGGTAACTCCACAACCGCTGCTCCGTCACGCCCGGCTGGAAATGGTCGCGCATGATGTCAATTGAACGGTCGCAGGCCACAATCGCCCGGCGCATCGCCTTGATCTCTTCTTCATGCTTGATCAGCCGCGCCCGTTCCATGATCTCCTCGCCGTTCATGATTTCTAGCCCATGCGCTTCCAAGGCGCGAATGCCGGTGACCGTACTGTGATCTAGTGCCAACCGCTTGTTGCCCCCGCCATGTTTTGCCACCAGATCAGCAATTTCGGCCGCCCAAACGGCCGCTTTGGCTTCATAATTTTCCCCCGCACCAAAATAATAATGGTTGGTCGCCGGTCGCACTTCCGTGATGAGCGGATTGTGGTCGCTGAGAAATTCACAGCCGTGGAACTCAAAAATGATAACCGGCCCTTCCGTAGCCACAAAGGCGTAGCGCGCCGCGTTGTGGGTAATCCACAGCTGCATGTTGGTGCTGTCCGTGGCGTAGCGGGTGTTGAGCGGATCGTAAAGCAAAATGCCCGCGTAATCGAAGGCACGCAGCTGTTCACGCACCCGGTCCAGCCGGTACTGCCGGATCACCTGCAAATCGGGCGCGGGCAATCCCGCCTCGGCCCATTCAGACTCAGCCAGTTCGCCTGGCCCCAGCACCTGCATGTGCAAGCTTTTGGCGTATTCAATCGTTTCTGCTGAGGGCTGCTGCAAAGCACTGATCTTCGAGCGATGTTTGCCAACGATGGAAGGGGTCGTCATGTTGAACTCCTTGTTTGTCACACAATTCCTTAAAAAGAAAGGTGGGACACAGGTTGACGCTGATTTGCGCTGATTGCGCACACAGATTGCGCACGCAGATTTTGTTTAGATGGGGGTGCAGTGTTGGGGGAAATTATACGGGAGGTACGGCCGTTTCCCAACAGTTACCCCGTACTAAAGTCACCTTCAACACGGCCGTTTCCTACCGCACAATATCCTATGGAGAATGCAGAATCAGCGACCCCGCGTGAAGAACGGCCGTCGCAAAGGAAAATGAATCATTATGAAACATCCAATGAAGCCTAAAGCCCAGCCTGGGCAAGTCTCCCCCTCCAATAAATTATTGTCTGGTGAAATCGGCGTCTTGCTGGTTTTGTTGCTCATTTTGGCCATGCTGTTGGCGGCCAAATCAGCCAAGGGTGCTGGCATAGTTGGCAGCGGCACGCCGGGCAGCTGCACCGAAGCGGCGCTGAACACCGCCCTGTCCGGCGGCGGCAGCGTCAGCTTCAACTGCGGTGGCAGCCACACCATCACCCTCACCAGCCAAAAAACGATCAACAGCAGCACCACCATCGACGGCGGCGGGCAAATCACCCTCAGCGGCGGCGGCAGCACGCGACTGTTCAACTTGCAAAACGGGGCCAGCCTCACGCTACAAAACATCACCCTGCAAAACGGCGATAGCGGTAGCAGCGACGGCGGGGCGATTTACGTGGAGCGGCTCAGCACCCTCACCCTGACCAACAGCGCCATCAACAACTCCACGGCGCCCAACGGCGGCGCAATTGCCCTCAATGGCTGGGGCTCCAGCGACCCTGGCGGCACCCTCATCGTTACGGACAGCAGCTTCAACGGCAATGTCTCTACCGCCGGGGCAATCCCGGGCGGGGGCAACGGCGGCGGGGCGCTGTACATCACCGGCGGCTCGACGGCCACCGTGAGCGGCAGCACCTTTAGCAATAACAGTTCCGTCAACGGCGGCAGCATCCACATTTTGGGGGCCAATCTCACCGTGAGCGCCACAACGTTTAGCGGCAACGTGGCTAACAATAGCGCTGGCGGCGGCGGTGGCGGGGCGATTTACGTTGACGGCACCAAAAATTTCAACGGCACAATTGACATTTCCAATAGCACCTTCACGAATAACCAGAGCAACCAGCTGGGCGGGGCCATTTTCAGCTTCCCCGAAGGCACCGGCAGCACGATCATTGACCAATCTTTGTTTGATGGCAATTCGGCCACCGGTAGTGGACAGGGTGGCGCGATTTATCATCAAAGCGCCACCAGCAACGGGGCGTTGAGCATCAGCAACAGCACCTTTATGAACAACAATGCTCACGCCACGGATGGCAGCGCCAGCTCCGGTGGAGCGCTCTGGCTGCTGGATGCCCCGGTGACCATCACCAGCAGCACCTTTGCGGGCAACGACGCCACGACGCCTGTCCCCCTGGCTGCCGACGATTGGCGGCGTGGCTTTGGCGGTGCCATCCGCACCAGCGACACCACCACAATTGTGAACAGCACATTGGTGAACAACACGGCCGGTTTTGTCGGCGGGGCCATCGCCGGGCCAGCCACGGTGCGCAACAGCATCATCGCCAACAACGATGGCGACAATCCCTGGGACATTCAGGAAAACTGCACAGATGAGCTGACCAACAGCGGCAACAATATTCAATTTCCGCAAAAAACAACGGGGAACTGGAACGATTATGAATGTTTTGCCGGGCAAACGGCCGTAAATCCTCAGGTCGGCACAATTGGTGATTACGGTGGTCTCACACCTGTGGTTCCCCTCCTGGCGGGGAGTCCAGCCATAAATGCAGGCAGCAATTGTCCGACTTTCGACCAGCGTGATTTTTCTCGAAGTGGCACTTGCGACATCGGCGCGTTTGAGTATGGTGGTAGTTGGCAGCTACAAAGCCTTACGCCGCCCTGGTCGCTTGTGACCAACGTGCAAGATGTGGTAGTGACAGTGCAGGGGGCAGGCTTTACGCCCAGCACGGTGGTGCGTTGGAACGGGGCCAATCGAGCGACCACTTATGTGAGTTCGTTTGTGCTTACGGCCGTTCTCCCCAGCACCGATCTAGACACCTTAGGCAGTTACAACATCACTGTCTACGACTCAAGCCGTAGTTTGGAGAGCGACCCGGTGAGCTTCACAGTGGTAAGTGAGTTGCATGAGACGTTTTTACCGGTGGTGATACGGCCGTAATATTGTCTCACCCTTGTTGCGCTAATTTATGAATGACGAAACAGTTTCCTAACAATTTCTACACAATTGGAAATTACGATGGGAAGCAGCAACAAATCAAACCGTTCAGCAAAAATTGCTGAACGGCAAATTAGCCAACAAGGAACAACCCATGAACCACAAACCTACAGTTATTGTCGTTGGATTTATTCTAATTTTATTTTTGGCAGCGTGCAGTGGAACGCCGACAGGGGCAATAGACGAGGGCAACCGGCAGCCTGTATTTACTCAGTCGGCCAGTGCATTAGAAAGTGAGCAGAGTGAGGACGAACCAGACGTTTACCTTCCCGTTGTCACCGCAGAAGCCGCCAGCAGCAGCCTCACCTCACCGATCCCCGATACCGGGCAAGAAAGCTGCTACGATGTTAGCGGTAGCCAAATTACCTGCCCCGCTTCTGGCGAGTCCACCTTTGGCCAGGATGCCAATTATGAAGGGTTGACGCCATCCTATCAAGATAATGGCGACGGCACTGTAACTGATCTCAACACTGGCCTGATGTGGCAGCAGTCGCCTGAACGAGACGGCAACAACACAATTAACGCCGCCGACAAACTCACCTACAACGAGGCGGTTGCCGCCGCCACTGCCTCTTCGCTGGCCGGATACGACGATTGGCGGCTGCCCACCATCACCGAACTGTATTCATTGATCGACTTTAGCGGCTTGGATGTCAGCGGCTACAATGGTACCGATACCTCTGGCTTAACCCCCTTCATCGACACGGACTACTTTGCGTTTGGCTACGGCGACACTGGTGCTGGCGAACGCCTCATCGACGCTCAATTTGCGTCCAGTACACTCTATGTCAGTACGACCATGAACGGGGGAGAAACGATGTTTGGCGTGAATTTTGCAGACGGCCGTATTAAAGGTTACCCCACAAACAACAAAACGTATTACGTCCTCTTGGTGCGCGGCAGCACCGATTATGACAGCCATGCGTTCACCGACAACGGCAACGGCACCATCAGCGACAGCGCTACTGGCTTGGTGTGGCAGCAAGACGACAGCGGCAGCGGCATGGTCTGGGAAGATGCCCTGAATTACTGCGAATCGCTCTCCACGGGCGGCTACGACGATTGGCGACTGCCCAATGCAAAAGAGCTGCAACACCTTGTTGATTACGGCCGTTCCCCCGACACGACCAACTCAGCCGCCATCGACCCACTGTTCAACGCCACGCAAATCAGCAACGAAGCGGGCCAAGCCGATTACGCCACCTACTGGACAAGCACCACCCACGCCAACTTCTCCCAGGTTCCTGGGGCAAACGCAGCCTATATCGCCTTTGGTGAGGCAATGGGCTACATGAATGGAAATTGGATCGATGTTCATGGGGCTGGCGCTCAACGCAGTGACCCCAAAACGGGCAACCCGGATGCTTATCCAACGGGACGCGGGCCACAAGGCGATGCCATTCGCATTTACAACTACGTGCGCTGCGTGCGTAGTGGCGACGTGACAACGGCCTCTGGCACATTTGCCACCACCACCAACCCTGCCATTCAAACGCAACCAGTGGGTGAACAGCCCAACACACCGCCTGCCGATGGCGAACAAGGGCAACCTCCCGTTAACAATGACAATCAGGTACAATCACAGGTCGGCACAGGCGGACCACTTGCCGAAGCCGCCGCTGAATTAGGCGTTAGCGAAGAAGCATTGCACAATGCACTGGGTGAACCCGGACAAGGGCCACTTGATTTTGAAGCCGCCGCCCAGCAGCTTGGGGTTTCCGTAGAAGCGCTGCAAGCCGCATTGGGGGCACCGAATCAGGAACGGCCGTAAAAAATATTAGCATCGCGTTAAGCAATAACAGGACAAACTGGCATGAAACCAGTTTGTCTTGTTTGAAAAGTAAAAGCATGGAAAATAAATTGCTTTAGATGCTAAAAACGCAGCATATTTGCTGGAGCTAAATAACGCATCGTTCGCACTATGCACCTGGTTAGCTATAAAAATCATTGATAAGGAATGTACAAAATGACAGTTCAAGCAACTCCCTGGGAAATCGGACGCGAAAATGGCCCAAAACCCCCATTGGTTCCCGGTTTACCTTTTATCGGAATTGCTCATAAGCTTTTTCGCGATCCTTTGGCATATTTCGTGCAGCTGTATCATCAATATGGCCCCATCTTTCGCGTTAAGCTATTCGACCGAGACATTACAGTGATGGCAGGCATCGACGCCAATCGCTTCTTGAACCGGGACGGCAATGATATTTTGAACAGCGAAAAGCTCTTTGGCAGCTTTGGCCGTGAATTTAACACCAATATCTTTTTGACAGCGATGGATGGGCCGGAACACAAACATTTGCGTAAACAATCCCGGCGCGGCTATTCACGGTCAGCTATGATGCCCCATGTTACTGAACTGATCCGCATCGTAGACACCTTTACCGATTCATTAAAACCTGGAGAAACCTTTGATGTGTTGACTACGGTACAATATTTAGTCACGCAGCAGTTGGGTGTGGTCATTGCCGGACGAACACCTGATGATTATTTTCCAGATTTACAACGCTTCTTGAATTACAACATCAACGTCAAGGTGCTGCGCATGTGGCCAGAGTTTATGATGAAAATGCCAGCCTACAGGCGAGCCAAAGCGCGGGTCATCAAACTGGGCAAAGAAGTATTGGCCACGCACCAGGCCAAACAAAGCCAGGCTAATCCGGGCACAAATGATTTAATCGACGATTTGCTGCAAGCGAAGAATATACATGGCCAACCGTACGACGAAACGATGCTGCTTGCGGCAACCGTTGGCCCCTACTTTGCCGGGATCGATACGGTCGCTTCATCACTCAGCTTCTTGATTTATACCGTGCTAAAACATCCCGAGGTATTAGCCCAGGTTCGTGAAGAGGCTAAGCGCGTCTTTGCCAATGGTGTTCCGTCTCTAAACGAATTGAAGGAGATGGAAATGCTGCACGGTGCAGCGATTGAAACATTGCGTATGTACCCGGTGGCACCATTCACACCGCGTGTGGCCAAAGAGCCATTTGAGTTTCATGGTTATCAGGTCGCAGCCGCGAGCGAGATTTTCTTCGCGCAGACAGTTACACATTACCTGCCGGAATTTTATCCTGACCCCACAAAATTTGATCCAACACGATTTGCCAAAGGCAGTGGTCGGGGCACGCCAGGTGCCTTTGCACCTTACACCTTGGGCGACCACCTTTGTCTGGGAGCAGGCATTGCCGAGGCACAAATGATGCTCATCATGGCACGGCTGCTGTATCAGCTAGACCTCTCGTTGTCCTCGCCCGATTACGAAGTAACGGTACACGCCGCACCATTGCCAAACCCCGGGCGCAAGTTCCGGGTACGGGTTATGGGAAAGCGTCCATAACGATTTTCCCTCATCACATGAGCAAACTACTGCAAATAGCTCAGCCACTCCCGCTGGTAATCAATCATCGTGTCCAGCATTTCTGCCATTCCCTGGTAGCGCGTCACGATAGGGTCCACCAGCAGCGCTTGCAGCGCCAAATCCCGCGATTGCTGCAGAATCGCTTCGGCCGTCAAGTCGTGGACAGCAACCTGATTGCGCAGCAAACCTAAAAAGCCCTTGGGCAACTGTCCCATCGGAATCCCATGAATCCCATTTTTATTAACTGTGGCGGGAACTTCCACAACCAGCCAGTCGGGCAGTTCGTCAATAAAGCCTTGGTTGGGAATGTTAACGGCTGGCTCTTCGTAGCCAGAATCAGTGAGCATTCCCTCAACAATGGGCACAAACCGTTCCTTGATTTTTAGCTCAATTTTTGGCTCGATCTTGGTCAGGTAATTTTTGTAGAAGCGGTAGAAATCATTGATCCCCTTGTGATCCGTCACGTCGTAGGCCCATTGAATGTATTCTCCAAAGTGACTATCGCTGGTGATGGGCAACACCCCAAACCGTTCCAGCACAGCCTGGAAGACACGCCGTTCTGGCCACGCTTCGGTTTCAACGGTTGGCGCACTGCCGTTGACCGCCGCCGCACGGCCGGTTTCCTTGAAATATTTACGTGCCGTATCCAACAATGGCATGTTGCCAAAAAACGCTGGGGCCTGCGCCCGAATATCTGGGTAAGCATCCGCCCCTGTGTCCCGATACGTCGCGGTGAGCACGGCGCTGAAATGGTTCAGGCCAGCGGCGCGGACGGATAGATCGGTGTACGGCCGTTCCAACACCAACGGCAAAAATCGTTCCAGCGACGTAATTTCATGGCACAGACCAATAAACTTCAGCTCAGGGAAAGCCCGATGCACCGTGGTGCAAATCCGGCTCATCGGATTGCTAAAGTTGAAAACATAGGCGTCAGGGCAAACGGCCATCACATCGGCACAAATCTCTAAAATGGGTGGGGTTATGCGCAAGGCATGGAACAGGCCACCAGGGCCGCCGTTTTCGCCGTACACCTGTTGGATGCCAAATTGCTGAGGAATCCGCCAATCCAGTTCCCACAGATCAAACCGATCCCCCACTTCAATAGAAATGATGACAAAATCAGCGCCCTGCAACGCTTCGGTTCGGTTGGTGGTAGCCGAAATTGTGTAAGGAAGGTCATGAGCTTCAATAAATGATTGGCTGTTTGCCTCGACCACCCCCATCGTCACGGGATTAATGTCATGGAGCACAATATGGCTCCCCGCCAACACCTCACTCTGAAAAATATCCCCAATTGTGCCGTATCCAAATTGAGCACTGCCTGCCCCAATCAAAACAATTCGCTTTTCCATAAATAATTCACCTAC
>JBNKLQ010000262.1:0-8320 GCA_050292445.1 Promineifilaceae bacterium (SeqCode)
GGACTGGCATTGGATAAGGAACAATTAAAGCGGCTGGCGGAGCAAATTAAGGTGATGGCGGATAACGGCAGTATCACCCTGGATGATGTGGATAGTTATTTGTATGAAGCGGCTGAGCGGCAAGCAGCGATAATTTAGGAACGCAGAGTTTCGCGGAGACGACACAGAGTTTCGCAGAGAAAAAGGGAAAAACATTATGGGACAGACATTAGCAGAACAAATTTTAGGGCAGAAAGCGGGAACGGCCGTTTCCCCCGGTGATCTCATCGTGATTGAGCCAGATGTGGCGATGGGGCATGATTCCCTTTCACCCGGCATCATCAACATCATGACCGACCGGCTGAAAGCGGAGCGGGTCCACAACCCGGAGCAGGTGGTGCTGGTGATGGACCACGTCGCCCCAGCGGCCACCGTCGGCGTGGCCGACAACCAAAACAAGGTGCGCCGCTTTGCTCAGGCGCAAGGCACCCGCCTTTTTGAGATTGGTCGGGGCATTTGCCATCAGGTCTTGGTAGAAGAAGGCATTGCCCAGCCGGGACGGGTCATCGTTGGCTCGGATTCACATTCAACGAGTTACGGTGCTGTGGGGGCGTTTGGCAGCGGCATGGGCTCGACAGACATCGCGCTGGCCTGGGCTACGGGCAAAACGTGGTTGCGCGTGCCGGAGACGATTCGGGTGCAGGTGAACGGCCGTTTCCAACCCGGCGTCGATGCCAAAGATTTTGCCCTGAAGTTATGCCGCGTGTTGGGTATTGGTGGAGCAACGTATAAATCTGTCGAATATCACGGAATGGAGTGGCTGCCGCTAAACGGCCGTCAGACAGTTTGCAGCATGGCAATTGAGCTAGGAGCCAAGGCGGGCATGTTCCCACCGCTGGGCGCAGTGGCAGAGCGGTACGACGTGCCGGAGTGGCTGTTTGTCGATCCCGAAGCGACATACGAGCAAACGATTGAAATCGATCTGGACAGCTTGCAGCCGCAGATTGCCATCCCCCACTCGGTAGATGACGTGGTGGATTTGGGCGAGGTGGCTGGGACGAAGGTAGATGTGATCTTTTTGGGGACGTGTACAAACGGCCGTTACGAAGACATGAGGGAAGCGGCCAACATTTTGCGTGGTCGCCAGCTCGCCAACGGCGTGCGGCTTATCGTCAGCCCGGCCAGCCGTTGGGAATTGCAGCGAGCCATCGCCGATGACACGATGAACACGCTGCTGGAATCTGGCGCGACGCTGACGACGCCGGGCTGTGGCCCCTGCATGGGGCGGCACCAGGGCACGCTGGGTCAGGATGATGTTTGTTTGTCCACCGGCAACCGCAACTTCCGGGGACGAATGGGACATCCCACGTCGCAGATTTATCTATCGAGTCCGGCGGTAGCGGCAGCAACGGCCGTTACCGGACACATCACCGACCCGCGCGAGATTGGTAGCGTGTAGCAAACCTGACAGGTTTTCTAGGATGCTTGTAATTTAGCTAACTTTGGAACACGAAGAAGCTTTTTGACAAAACAATTATGTAAACCTGTCAGGTTTTGGCAGAATAGGAGCAAAAAATGGCAAGAATATGGAAATTTGGCAAAGATGTAGACACCGATCAAATCGTCCCTGGACGATATGCACCATACATGTTGAAAGAAGGGCAGGACGTGAAAGATTATGCCTTTTGCGAGGCACGGCCCGATTTTGCCGCCAACGCCCAGCCGGGCGACATCATCGTGGCGGACGAGAATTTTGGCTGCGGCTCTTCCCGCGAATATGCGCCAGAAGCGTTGCGCCGCCGCCAAATTGGGGCGATTATTGCCCCCAGCTTCGCCCGCATCTTTTTCCGCAATGCGATCAATTTGGGCATCCCACTGTACGAATCCAGCGAGGCACACGGCTTGGTAGAAGATGGCGAGGAAGCGACGCTAAACCTGGAACAAAACCAGCTGCAAACAGCAAATGCCACGCTGAACCTGCCCAGCCTACCACCATTTGCCCTGGAGATTATGCAAGCGGGTGGCATTGTGCCATACGTGCGGGAAAACGGCCGTTTCCCCGGAGAAGCAGCCTAACATGCCAAAACTATGCGTCATGCCCGGTGACGGCATCGGGCAAGAAGTGATTCCGGCAGCAGTGGCCGTTTTGCAGGCCGCTCTGCCCGATTTGGAAATTATAGAGGCAGAAGCCGGTTGGGGCTGCTTTGAAAAGCACGGCATTTCGGTGCCGCCAGAAACGTTGGAGCAGATTCGGGCCTGCGGTGCCGGATTGTTTGGCGCGGTGTCATCACCAACACGCAAAGTAGTGGGCTACAAAAGCGCCATCCTAACGATGCGCCAGGAACTTGACCTCTATGCGAATATTCGCCCGGTGCAAAGCTGGCCGCACGTTTCGCCCCGCCCGGACGTGAATCTAATTGTGGTGCGCGAGAACAGCGAAGGATTGTACGTGGGTCGAGAGAAGTCTGATGGGGAAACGGCCGTTGCCGAACGCATCATCACCCGGCAGGCCAGCCAGCGCATTGGGCAAAAAACGGCCGAACTGGTGCAGCAGTTGGGTCGCCAAAAAGTAACCATCGTGCACAAGGCCAACGTGCTGCCGCTGACCGATGGCCTGTTTCGGGACACGGTGCGGCAGGAACTTACGCGCCTCAGCCCAGAAACGGAAATCGACGAGCTGCTGGTGGATGTGGCCGCGCTCAAGATGGTGGGTTCACCCGAGGTTTTTGACGTGATTGTGACGACCAATTTGTTTGGCGACATTTTGTCTGATGCGGCGGCGCATTGGGGTGGCGGGCTGGGGCTGGCGGCCTCGCTCAACTGGGGAGATGGCCTGGCGATTGCTGAGCCGGTGCATGGCTCTGCGCCGGACATTGCGGGCCAGGGCATTGCCAACCCGCTGGCGGCGGTGCTGAGTACGGCACTGCTGGCGCGATTTGTCTGGGGCTTAGGGGATGTGGCGGATCGGTTGGAAACGGCCGTTCAGCAAACCCTCGCCGCTGAAAATTACGCACAGCTCACCACGACACGCGCTATTCAAACGGCCGTTTTAGCAAATCTGAGGTAAGTACAATTTAAAGGTTTCAGGGATGCTTCCTTGACGGGCGTGGTCTTAACAAGACTGCCGTTAATGGGATTCTTCCCTTCGGTCAGGTTTGTGCTGAGCTTGCCGAAGTAATGACAATTCAGTGTTTTTCTTGTTCGGCGACACCGAGACGGGTAACGGCCGTTGCCAGCCCCACCAGCAGCCAAAACGCCGTCACCGCGTGGTGGAACTCCAGGTTGAAGAGGTAGTGGTCAAAAAGGCCTGCCGCCAGCCCGCCGACGATGGCGGCATGCAAGCCCAGCCAGAGCGCATCCAGTTCTTCGTGCGCCTTAAAAATGTGGCGGTGAGAAAGACCGTAAAAAAAGAGGGTACCAATGACGGCAAAAAAGGCCAGCAGCCCGACGAGTCCCATCACCTGAGCAATGGTGAGGTAGACGTTGGCCACACCGAGATAAAGGTCAATGTCCGGCGTGCCAGCAAAGCCCACCCCGATGATAGGATAGCGCAGGATCAACGTGATGGCATCCTGGTATTCGCCAAAGCGCATCTGTGTGGCCAAATCCTGTCCCTGGATGCCTTCAACAAAACGCTCGATGTAGGTTTGGGCCACGGGCAACAGCAGCAACAGCAAGCCACCGCCGAACATGTACGGAATTAACTTTCGGTAACGAAGGATGGCTATAAAACCAAGCCCCGCCGCTAAACCAAACATCGCCCCGCGTGAAAAGGTTAGCACCACACAGAGGAAAATCGAGCCAACAATGCCCCAGGTAAGCCAGCGCGGGAACAACGGCCGTTTCGCCACCAGCTGCGGTCCAGCCAACGCACCAATCATCAACAGTAGCCCACCCAACACGTTGGGGTCCACCGAGGTGCTGATGGCCCGCTCCGACAGCTCCGGGTTTTCTTCGATGTAACGAATCACCCAGCCGCCAGGGTAACCAATCCGCGTCAGGAAATTCAAGATGGTGTTGGTCGTGTCTTCTGGTAACAGCCAGAAAATAATGCCTACAATGGCCGCACCAGCCCCCGCCAGCAACACTACCTTCACCATCCGTTCCAGCCGCGCCTGCGTGCGGCAAAAGTCCACAATGACGTACACAAATCCCAGACTCAGCAGCAGTTCGGCAAACTTGCGCAGCAGTGTGGGGGTGAGCGGGCCATTGGCCAAACCAAAAATAAAGGCGAAAAGGGCTACTAGGATGAACAGAAGCAGCGGCAGGGCAATGGGCGCGGTGACCAAATCCCGCTGCTGTCCGGTAACAATCCCCAGCAGCCAAACACCAATGACCGCTCCCAGCGCTAAATCGAGGAAGGTGGGCGTCAGACCAATGTCTACGGGCAGCGTGGCAAAGGGCAGCAAACAAACCACGGCAATGACGCCCCAAAAGCCGATCTCAATGTCACGCAGGACGACGTAGGCGGTGACGACAGCAATGACAAACGCCGCTCCAGCCAATGGCCCGCCAAAGCCAAGAATGATGCCACCGAGAACGGCCGTACCGCCCAGCAACACCCCCAGCGCCCACTTTGATTGGGTGGGATTGAGTGCTTGGGACCAGCGTTTTCCGCTCTTGGGTTCTTGCGTGACGGTTGCCATCAATCAATAAATCCTTCTGCAAGCAGCTTTTGGTACGACAGCTCAATCGAGTCGGCCAATACTGCTTCGATTTTATAATGCACGGCCAAAGTGAGGGCACAGCGCAGCACGTCCTGCACCTCTTTGGCCAGCTTGATTGTATCGGGTTCGCCAATTTTTTGCCGCTTGGCGCCGCTGCTCTCGAAGTGATTCACCTGCGCTGCCAACTCGCCGCACTCCTCCGCCAGGCGGGTGATCATTTGGAATGGATCGTTGCCATCAGGGAACCGTTTTATGAGGCCGTGGCTGATTTGGTACAGTTTTTCCATATTTTTATCCGCAGATTACGCAGATTTCGTATCTGCCCAAATTGTCATTTTGAGCAAAGCGAAAAATCCCTCTGAACCCTGCCTACCCAAAACCTATACTGAAGCAAAGATCCTGGAAATTGTTGCTCCACAGGGATGCTTCACTGCGTTCAGCATGACAAGCTCAGTCGGTTACGCGGAGCAAGGTGAGCTGGAGGAAGTCGTCGGTGGGACGGCCGTCTTCCGCAATGATTTGCAAGCGATCAAAGCTGCCTGTTTCTGTGACGCTGTAAAAGCCTAAGTGAATAGGATAGACATTTGCTGGGGCATCAGGATTGATAGGAATTATCACCGGGATCGCCTGCAATTCACCGGGTTGCCAAAGCGTTGTTGATTGTTCTAAATTCACGTTGGCCCATAGCGTTGTGTCCTTATCGACAATCTGAACAAAGAGTGTGTAATCGGTGGTTAACGGCCGTTTCGCCCGCCAGTACAAAGTTAAATCCACCGTGTCCCCCGCCACCACCTGTCGAGGATTCAACTCAAAGCCAACCAGCTCCAGCTCGTTTTCAAAATTGACCAACGTTGGATTGGGCACATCGCCCGGCACCGGTTCCAGATGAATTGTCTCTAAAACAACCGAATCCTCACCATTCGTCAAGGGCAATCGCTCTTGTTCTGCGGTGTAAAAATCATAGAGACCCACACTAAGCTGTAGTTCTGCGGGAGCAACGGCCGTTTCTGGAATCGTCAGCTGATAATAATTAAAAATTGTCTCGCCCGGTTCCAGCAGCGAGGTGGGCCGCAAACCCTGGTCCAAAAACATATCCCGCTGGGCAATGGGCACGCCAATCACCGGGTCATTTAGATGGACAAAAACGCTCCAATTGCGCTCCATCGGGGCCAGCACTTCCCATTCCAGCAGTAGATCAATCGTGTCGCCGGGTTGGTAGGTGGATTTTTGTTGGGAGACGGCCGTTTGCCCCACCTCAAATCCCACCAGCCGCAGCTTGCCACCAAAATTAGCGTTTACCGGCTGCTGCCCCAGCCAGGGAGCCGTGTGCTGGTTAAGCGCATACGCTGGCCGAATCCAGGCGAACGGAGCCAGCGCCGCCCACACAAACAAAAAACCCACCACACCTAAAATTACCTTTTTGCCCAGCGAGCGCGGCAGCCAGCCGATCAGCCCAGCCACCAGCAGCACGTTAATCGCCGAAATCGCCGTAAACACCAGCCGCCCCTGCGACGACCAGGTCGTCGTCGCCCACTGAATGAGACCTACAACCACGGTGGCAACAAAAAGCAAGCATACAACCAGCGCAAATTTAGCAGTAACAAAATTCAAGAGATTGGAGATTAGGGATTGGAGATTGCGCTTAATCTCCAATCCTTCGGCCCTGCTCAGGACAAGCCTCCAATCTCTAATCTCCCTCACCAAATAAACCACAAACCCCAACACGCCCACCACCACGACACCATTCAAAACATGGTAAATCCACAGGGGCATGGGCACGTTAACCCCGCCAAACAGCCCCCAGTAAGAGAGCATGAAGCCCCAGCGTTCGCTCCACAGCTGGGCCAGCGAAGCCGGATGGGCACGCTGTCCCAGCACCGCAATGAAGGCGCTCCAACCCAGAAAATCGCCATACAGCACAATGTTGCGCCAATACCACCAGCCAGCAATTAAAATCACAGGCAGCAAGAGAATGAGGAAGGAAACGGCCGTCCACCCCAAATTCCGCAAAATATCCTTCCAGAAATTCTCTGTGTAACTCTGTGCTTCTCCGTGCCCCTCTGTGTTCCGCTTTTTCCAATACGCAATAAAAATCGTCCCCACCGCCAGCGGCAGCAATCCAAACGTGCCCTCTTTGGTGAGGAGCGCCAGACCGATGACGATGCCGATCTTAATCCAGGTAACCCGTAATCGGTTATCCGTTATCGGTAATCCGTTATCAGCAATCCGTGCTCCGAACCGATTACCGTTCACCGAATACCGATAACCGCCCACCCTGATCATCAACAAGATCGCCAAAGACGCCAGCGGAATGGCTAAATTATCATTGTTCACCGCGCCGCTGATGAAGAGGAACATGGGCGTGAACGCATTCAGCGCCGCCGCGCCAAGGGCAATTTCGGGACGGTCAGGAACTAATTCTTTACCGATGAGATAAGTCAAGTAGATGGTGATAGCACCAAGCAGCACAGAAAACAGGCGCACAATGCGCACGGCCAGCAGCGTCCCCTGCCACGGGTTCCACTCTGGATTTTTGATGGTTAGGTTGGTGTTACCGTCCGCAGTGAGGATGCCGTTATCGACGTGAGGATTTTCCCAGCGGATCGTTTCCATGTCGCTAGCGTCGATCCAAAAGGTGAGCGCTGCACCGAGGTAGTAGTAGAGCGGCGGCTGGCTGGCTTCCTGCTTCCACGGCCCAGCCTGCGCCGGATCAAACACCTGCACCGGCAGCGGATTGCCGTCAGCCAAATGGCGAATCATGGGATAATGCCACAGCTCGTCTGAGGCTTCAAAAACAGGCGTCACGAGGGCATATATCGCCCCCAAGATCACAAACAGCCCCAGGATGAGGCGCAACCAGCGTCGTTCATTCATAGCGGGCTGATTGTACCCATCTGGGGCTGTGCTGCCACCTGCGTTAAGACTACTTTTACGATACGGCCGTTTTGCCAGTGAACAGTAATCGGTGGGGCAGTAATCAGTGATCAGCTAGCGTAGCAAATGCAACGCCAGCAGCCGCAATGGTTTTGTGAATTTCGGCCGTTGTGTGCTGGGTAGAGAGGAAACCCGCCTCAAATTGTGATGGTGCCAGATAAACCCCACGCGACAACATCGCCTGGAAATAAGCAGCAAATCGTTCTGTGTTTGCCTGACTGGCTGTTTCCCAATTAACAACAGGTTGATCCGCAAAAAACAAGCCAAACATAGTCCCCACTCGATTGTGCTGAATGGTCACGCCAGCTTCTTTGGCAGCCGTCGCCAGGCCACTCATCAGCTGTGTACCACGTACCTCCAATTCATCCCAAACGCCCGGTGCTTGCAGCGCTTTTAGCGTCTCAATCCCAGCCGTCATCGCCAGCGGATTGCCGGATAGGGTGCCCGCCTGGTACATTGGCCCCATCGGAGCCACCATCTCCATGATGTTACGGCGACCACCATAAGCGCCTACCGGCAGACCACCACCAATCACCTTGCCCAGCGCTGTGATGTCTGGCTGGACGTTGTACAACGTTTGTGCCCCACCGGGATGCACCCGAAAACCGGTCATCACCTCGTCAAAAATGAGCAGTGCGCCATCATTGGCAGTGACATCGCGCAAACCGGATAAAAATCCTTCAATCGGCGGCACCAGTCCCATATTGCCGCTCACTGGCTCCACAATCACGGCCGCAATT
>JBNKLQ010000263.1:0-8313 GCA_050292445.1 Promineifilaceae bacterium (SeqCode)
GGCGTAGAAATTTCCGATCTACCTCTGCAAACACCTAGTCCAACAACCGCCAGCGCCACAGCCGCCGCGCCGCTGGTCACGCAGTTGCCTACGGTTTCCGGCATTGTGCCGGAAAGCCCGGCAGCAGAGATCGATTTGCAGGTGGGGGATGTGATTACGGCCGTTGACGGCCAGGCAATCCTAAATGGCGAAGAACTACTCAACCAGATGGCAACCAAAGCGCCAGGGGAAACAATCACGCTGATGCTGCGGCGGGAAGAAGAGACTTTGGTGAAAACGGCCGTACTCGTCCCCCACCCCGACGATCCCCAGCGCAGCTTCCTGGGCATCGAGTTCCAGCCTTAAAAATGTATTACCTCGTGCTATAGCCGGCGTCCCGCCGTGCCACATTCCTCACCATTCAGTACAATTGACTATCTGGAAGCTGCCGTATGGGGGAAACAATTCGATGAAGAAACAAAGTTTGCATAGACCCCTTTTAGTCATAATAGGATTTTTTCTGTTGGGAGGTCTGGTTATCCTAATTGGTGCCTTCCTCCTGTTTCAATACATCAGAAACGACTTTCTGACAGTTGATTGGGGGCCACCAGAACAACGTCACACCATTCCTCAGAACGACGATTTCCAGGAGCTCTGGACACGAAGCATATTTGCCGGTTGCATGACCTGTGTAATTACCCTAGATAACAACATCTATTTCGTTGGCACGCTGCAAAGTCGTGGTCTCGTGTCGCTAAATCGACTTGATCTGTTGACCGGGGAAGTCCAATGGCAAACGACTTTGCCCAGCGCAAGCGCAGCTCTGCTAACCTCCAATTCGCAATATATCCTGGTGTCCACGCCAGGAGGAAAAGTAGCCAGCCCAACCCAAGCCTGGGATACGGCTCGAATCATAGCTTACGATAGTGCCACTGGGGATCAGGTCTGGTCTGAAAAAATCCCTGGAACTCGCGGGATAAGCACTGCATATTTCATTGATGAGAGTGTGTATACCCTTGGCGGCTATGAGAGAGCTTATCAGTTGGAGGCAGAATCAGGGCAGATTTTGAATAAGACAAGGCTGGAATTACTTGCCTCACAAGATGAACAGGCTAATTATTTTCTGGAATTCGATGGCCTGCACGCTGTAGATTCAAACACAGGTGAGACTCTATGGTTTCATGAAGGTTCAGTTTATCCTCCCCCTCAGTTTGTGGAAGAAATCATCATTGCTGGCGGTGGCCAACGGAATCTTTTAGGAAGTGCTGTTGCTCTTGATCGGCGAAACGGCGATCTCTTATGGAAATACGAAAATGTAATCAGTAATATAGCTATTAATAATACCTTTGCATTTTTTCTGAAAGCTGATGCCAGGATCTGGGGAAGAGAATATTTGTCAGATGCACAATTGTTGGCCGTCGATATAAAAACAGGTGTACTCATTGCTTCACTGGAGTTTGAACCTCCTGGTCTTACGTCCGGTAGCGGAAATTTTTTATATAATGTTGCTGTGCATGACAACATCGTATTAGTCCATCTCGCCGACGGGAGACAACTTATCGCCTTACGTTTCTCACCAGGCAAATGAATCGGTTAAGGAACGAATGGAGGAACTTCCTCCGTGTCAAAGGGCGAAATAATAATCAGCAATGCGTATAAAATATCTACCATACTGGTTTGGCCTTTGGGGGACGCTCTTGCTAGGGGTTGCCTGCCAATCATCCCCTTTGCCAACACCAACAGTTATTGCTCTTTTGCCCATAGCAACAAACCAACCTTTTACGGCTACGGCCGTTCCCACCACAACTCTCACCATCAACCCCACGCCCGAAGCCACAACACCACTTCCAGCTACGGCCGTTTCCCCCACCACCGTCGCCACGCCCGAACCAAGCGCCACGATACGGCCGTATCCCACCCTTGACTTCACGATTGCTACGCCGGCAACGGCTGTACCCCCACCCGTGCCCCCATTTGCCAAGCCGGAATACGTCACCAACATCGTCCTGCTGGGCAACGACGTGAAGTATGCTCAGGGCGGCCGTACCGACAGCATTATTATTGTTTCCATTAACCGGCAGACGAAAACGGCCGTGCTGCTTACTCTACCCCGCGACCTCTATGTCGTCATTCCCGGCTGGAAGATGACGCGTATCAATCTGGCCCTGCCCCACGGCCACGGTGCCAATTACCCCGGCGGCGGCGGCGGCCTCATAAAAGACACCATCGAATACAACCTGGGTATCCCCATCGACTACTACGCCCGCATCGGCTTCGACGGCTTCCAGCAGGTGGTGGACGCCCTGGGCGGCGTAGAGATCATCAACAACTGCCCTCTCACCGATTGGCGGCTCATCGCACCAGACCTCGATCCAGAACTGGAGGAAAGTTGGGAGCAGTTCACCCTGGAACCCGGCGTACACCAGATGGATGGTAATCTGGCACTGTGGTACGTGCGCTCCCGCCGCACCACCAACGATTTTGAACGCGGCCAGCGGCAGCAGCAGCTGTTACGCGCCATATTTGACAAAGGCTTGAGTTTGGATTTGCTGCCGGAACTGCCCCAACTGTGGCAAACCTACCAGGAAACAATTGAAACCGACATGAGCTTGCCCCTGCTGCTGGAACTGGCAGCATTGGCCCCGGCCGTGCAGGAAAACGGCATTCAGCATCTGGTGTTGGCGGGAGATAGCGTGCAGGCCTGGCGCGAACCGGGAAGTGGTGCGGCCGTACAGCTGCTGCAATGGTCAGAGGCATCAACAACGCTGGCACGGGTGATGCAGCCGCCCACGCTCAACCGGGCCAACCGGCCACCGCTAACGGTGGAAGTAATCACGGACGACACCATCATGTACCGGCAAATGGCCCACAACCTGACCTGGTATGGCTTTGTCCCCATCTGGAGCGAGTTAAACGAACCACTGCCCCCCCGCACCCGAATCGAATATTTTGCCCCCAACCTAAAAGGTTCCTACGATTGGCTGTTGAGTTGGCTGTTTCACCGGCAGCCCGAAGACATTATGCTGCGACCGGAATCTACAGAGCAGGCCAATGCCTACCGGGTCACGTTAGGAGCCGACGCCAACCCTTGCCTGTCCCAACTTGAAGCACCATTTGCACCAGGAGATTAGCGAGAGCAAGGATGAATTGGAATTATCTATGGGGAATTTTTGGGCTGGGCGTTATTGGAAAAAACTTCTCTTAAACTTTGAACAATACCCCCTTTGATTTGTCATGCCCGCGCAGGCGGGCATCCATAAGGCTAGGCAAAAAATGGATTCCCACTTTCGTGGGAATGACAGGGTGACTCGTAGTCTGATTCTATAAAACAGTAAGGGGAATAGTTTCAATCGGCTCAGGCTGTTGGGGGATGGCGTCAACGGCCGTTCCGGACAAACTCCACGGCCCAGCGTGCTCAACCTTTACCTGCACCAGTTCGCCTTTTAAGTCACGCGGATCGTCAAAAAAGACGAGCTTATTCTGCGGGGAACGGCCGCGCCAGCTACCTTTATGTTTGTCTTCCACCAGCACCTCAACGACCTCGCCCAGCCAGCGATTGTTTCGTTCTTGCGACACTTCTTTTTGCAATGCTTCGATCAGGTGGAAACGGCGACGCTTTTCAGCATCCGGCACGTCATCCTCCATGCGGCGGGCACTCACAGTGCCAGGGCGTGGACTGTAGCGGGCCAGATGCACTTTATCCAGTTTGAGTTCGGCCAATAAATCATAGGTGTCCTGGAATTGGGCTTCGGTCTCGCCAGGAAAACCCACGATGATGTCGCAGTGAACGGCCGCATCTGGCACAATCTTATGAATCCGCTCCACCAAGGCACGGTATTCAGCCTGAGTGTAGCCACGCTTCATGTTGACCAACACCTCGTCGTTGCCCGCCTGGATGGGCACTTCAATTTGGGGCATCACCTTGGGCAGATCAGCTACGGCCTGCAAAATTTTGTCGGTCATGTAGCTGGGATGGCTGGTGAGAAAGCGAATACGCTGCAAACCATCAATGTCGTTGACAACGCGCAGTAAATCGGCCAAATCCGGGCCATCGGGAATGTCATAGCCATAGCGATCCACGATTTGGCCCAGCAGGACCACTTCCTTCACGCCTTGCGCTACCAGAGAACGCACCTCGGCAGCAATCTCGCCAATGGGACGCGTGCGCTCGATGCCGCGCTTTTGCGGGATGATGCAGAAGGTGCAAGCGTGGGAACAACCATAAACAATGGAAACAGGCGCGGAAATAAGCTTACCCCGCTGGTCGTCAGGCAAGATCACTTCGCCATCCATCAGGGCATGGCGCTGGCTGGTTTCGGTCAACTCTAGCGTGAGATCGTCATCCTGGCGCAGCAAAGAGACAAGTGGCTTGCCGTCGGTAGCAGGCTCCATGAAGACATCGACGAAGGGGAAATGTTTAGCCAGGTGTTCATTGCCGCGCACGCCGACGACACAACCCATGACAGCGATGGTTTTGTCTGGATTTTTTTCTTTTAACGGCCGTAAATTTTGCAGCTTGCCATACGCCTTATCTTCCGACTGCTGCCGCACCGTGCAGGTTTCCAGCACAATGACATCCGCATCCTCGGCGCGCCCAGTGGATGTGTAGCCCAGCTTTTCCAACTCAGTGGCCACGCGCCGGGCATCGGCGTAGTTCATCTGACAGCCTGTAATCCAGAAATGATATTTTTTACTCATGTTGTTTTTGCCACAGAGAGCACAGAGGGAGGAGCGTTTTGCTAATCTCCAGTCTCCAATCTCTTTTTCAAGATAGTTTGCCTACAATAATCAGTTCGGTTAAACGAAAGGTGATTCTATCGTTGCCCATTTGGGGCGTCAAGAATTCGGCAACGGCCGTTGGTGCCTGGATCAGCATCGCTTTCAGCCGAATGGTGTCGTCCGGTGACGCCTGCATCCGGGCTGCCCAGCTGCCAAATTCCATCTCTTTGCTTAGCAGTTCCTGGTGCTGTACGGTAAAACCCGCCTGCTGAAAACCATGTTCCCATTCATTGACGCTCCAACAACGGCCGTGGCTGGGATCGCGTAATTTCTCGAAGGCATTGACGTATTTGCCCGCCTCGTTAATAAGCCGGGCTTTTTTACCGCGCAGATGGGTACCGGGCACGATGTTGTCCACGACAGCCAATAAACCATTGGGCTTCAACACTCGCGCCGCTGCCGTAATAAATTGCTGAATATCTGGGAAATGGTGTGGCGCAATGCGACAGGTCACCAAATCAAACGTCTCAGCTTCGTATGGCAGTTCTTCGGCATCAGCCTGCTCAAAGGTAACGTTGGTGAGTGCCTTCTCGGCGGCCAGATCAGCCGCCACGGTGAGCATCTCCGGGGTAAGGTCGGTGGCCGTAACGTGGGCAACGTGTGGTGCAAAGGCAAAAGCAGTATGTCCGGCAGCAGCAGCCACATCCAGAACATGCCACTCAGGCTGCGGCTGGGAGAGTTCCACCAATCGCTTAAGACTATACCCCTTGGCATGAACCGGGCTGGTGGCATAAGCGGCGGCGTTGGCCCCAAATTGTTGCTGAACCTTCTGTTTACTCATCCCCAAATTATACCTCAATCTGCTGGCAAGGGATTCACCCAAGACAGTGATGTGCAGTTGCCTTCGTCATGAATAATCGTCTGCTGGTAGTCATAATCGGGGGCAATAAGTCCAATGATACTATTATCGCGGGTAAAGGCCAGCCAGTTACCATCCAGCGACCAATCAAAGGAAAAGGCGGGGAAGAAGATATCTGTATTGGTCAAAATGGTTTGGTGTTCACCGTTTTCCAAATTGTACAAATGCAACGCGCCAAAGATTGTACTATTGTTTATGCCTGGATTCGCCGTTTTTTGCTGAATGGCACCGGTTGCCACCAGGAATCGGCCGTCTGGCGAAAAGCCCAGCGAATGCTCACCGCGTGACATATCAAGCGGGAATAAGAGCTCGGCTGATTTTGTAATTCTATTCACCTGGAACAAATAGCCATCGTTAGCTTGTGTTGACGCCATGAGCAAAAGTAAGTCTGGATTGGTCGGATGCGCAATCGCATATCTAAACGCCAAAGCGTTGCTGCGGCTTGTTGCAGGCACCAGCTCCTTTACGGCCGTTATTTCAATAACCGACTCTGGTTCCAAGTCATCAATAGACATGATGACGACCTCCTGAAAGGAGGGCACGCTGGAGGGAGACACGCGGCGAATATAACCAAAAAGCTCGTCCGTAATCCAGAAAGGTGAGAAGCCATCGTCAATTTTAATAGCCTCGTCTGCATTGGCGGCGGCACGACGCAGCCATATAGAAGCAACCCGGTTGAATCCTTCTGGATTCAGAGAAATGATACGGCCGTCTACCGTATATTGGCCCGTTTCAAATAGATCCAGGTCTGTTAACAACATCTGCCGCCCATTTGGTGACCAATATGGTGTTTGTCCTAACAAGGTAATGTTGCAATTACCATCCTGGCAGCTTTCCATGTCGATCAGCAACGGCTCTGGCTCTGCCTCATCTGTCACATCCCCAAAATAGGAAAGGAGGAAACGGCCGTTCGGATCCATCTGCCCCAGCGAAATTGAATACACATCCTCCATATTCATGATTTCAACACTGGTCCCGTTACGCCACAGTAACGTTTGCCAATATTGACCCTCAGAAAACTCTACCAGCTGCAAAATCACGCCATCATCATTGGGTAACGGGTTGAAAAAAGCCAGGCCATTATAATTAAATTCCTCCACCCAGCTTTCATCCGCTAATTTAAAGCGATAAATCGTAGACTCTTCAAAATCGTCTGAGCTCATGCACCCAACCTGCAAATCTTGAGCTGGGAGAGAGATGGGTTGATCTGATGTCATCAGTGCCTCTGACTGCGTCAAAGCATAAAACCACCAATCGCGCGAAATTATATCTGCTGAAGATGCAGAGATAGTATTACCCTTTGGACTTAGACCAATCAACCAGGATTGATATGCTCTGGAAGAATTGTTCATTTCCGCCATAAGCCACAGCGGCGTCGCATCAGCAATGTACTGTTTCAACAAAAAATCAACAAAGCCAAACAACTGCTGACTATTTTCGTCATGAATAAGCGAAAAATCGGTACCACTCCAATAGGGAAAGAGCAGTTCAGTATAAACGCCACTGTTGGCCAAAAATCGCTGAACTTCTTGAGTCACAGGCCAGGGGGTTAAGCTTAGCTCACTCAACTGGTAAATCATCACAGCCTGGAACATCGCGGCGTGGTTACAGCACTCATAAGCAATACTATCCCCAATGAGCGCCGCTACCAGCTTGGCAGCATAAGCGTTTCGTACTGCCTGGTACCCATCGTTGTTGATGGGTATGCCGACTAGCGTCGGTGTGGGTAAATTGAGCCGTAAGTTGGCCTTATATAAATTGGCAGGATCAGCCACATCCAGCAAGCTTTCTGGATCAGTATCGAATCTAATTTGAATGGCAGTATCGGATGAGCAGTTGAGTTCGGGCAACTTCTGGCAGACTTCATTCAGTATAACTGGCAAATCTTCGGTGAGCCGTGACATCGTTTCTTCATCACGCAGAGGATAGATAAACGTTAAATTGTCTTGCTCTACGGTTTGCCAATCGCCCCAAAACTCTTCCATAGGTGGCGATAGCAGCCACCGTGTTTTCCCACGCCGATAAACGGCCGTTTGCTGCAAGGTCACCGGCTGCAAGCCATCGTCAGTAAAAGCCAGATAATCCCGACCGTAGGTTAGTTCAGCCTCGTTTAAATCTGGCGAAAGAACTAAATCGACAAAACGGTCATCTTCGCGGAAAAGCGGCGCAAAGGCAGTATCCCTATTTGCCAGGGTAAGCCCTAACTCTAGCGGTTCGTAGAACAGACCCGAAGCCATTAAATCAGATTGAGCCTGGCTCCAGCCCATATCCCGCCCAGAAAGCACCGCCTTGCCCAGATCGGCATCTTGGCTGGCTGCTGCCCGACTCAACAAATTATGAGAGGCAAAAATATCAGACTCAACGGCCGTTGTGGCATCATCCAGGCGTTTATTCGCCTGTTGGTAAACCACCACGCCCACGACAGAGAGCAGCACAACGATGATCAGGAGGGTACGCCAGGGAGGTTGGGGTGGAACGGCCGTTTTCGGCTTATCTTGCCATGTTTCATCTTCCCACTCACCATCTTCTTCAGTTTGCCAATCGAAAGACATGAAATTCCTCTTCAAACTTGCTGGCGAAAACGAATAAATTAAACGCCCATAACCAAAGCGCGCTTACCTTTACCATACCACCCAAGTATGAGGATGACCCGACGGAATTGCCACGTTTCAACGACTATTGAGGAGAATTCACAG
>JBNKLQ010000264.1:0-8223 GCA_050292445.1 Promineifilaceae bacterium (SeqCode)
AATTTGTAGGACTGCCGATCCAAGTGGCGGGCAAAACAGGCACGGCTGAAGCGCCTCCAGGCGATTCCCATGCCTGGTTTGTGGGGTATGCGCCAGCTAACCAGCCGGAGATTGCCATCGCTGTTATTTTGGAACATGGCGGCGAAGGTTCGGCCGTTTCTGCCCCGCTCTTCCGCCGCCTGGTAGAGCTGTACTATGGCATCACGCCGGTTACACCATTCCCCTGGCAAGGTTAATAATAGCTAGCAGAGATTGGTTCAATCTTGGAGATTGAACCAATCTTACACGTCACGCATCATGATGATCACCTTGCCCTTGGCGTGCCCTTCGCCAAGATAGCGGAGCGCATCAGCTACCTTGTTTAGCGGATAGCAGGTGTCGATAACAGGGATGATTTGTCCCGTTTTTAGCAGCTCTGCCAAAAATATAAGGTCTGCTTTGTTCGGTTTGGCCATCATGTTACTCATCTTCTGTCCGCCGGTCATGGCCAACCACGGCTTCTGGAATACAAGCCCCAGGAGGAAGGCAGTGGTTACAAAAACCCCTTGCGGAGTCAAGGCTCGCCGATACTCAGAAACTGAACGATTGCCCACGGTGTCAAAAATGAGATCGTATTGCTGGCCGTTTTGGCTAAAATCTTCCTGAGTGTAATCAATGGCGTGGTCGGCCCCAAGTGAACGGACCATGTTCATTTTTTTAGTGCTGACAACGGCCGTTACCTCACCACCCAACGCTTTAGCAATCTGCACGGCAAATGTGCCCACACCCCCGGAAGCACCGTTAATCAACACCTTTTGCCCGGCCTGAATTTGCCCTTTGTCGCGTAAACCTTGCAGAGCGGTAACGGCCGTCATCGGAACGGCCGCTGCCTGGGCAAAGGTAATATTGGCCGGTTTGTGTGCGACGGCCGTTTCTGGCACCACCACATACTCGGCAAATCCACCGCGACCATGCCCGGACAAATCACCGAAGACCGCATCACCTGGCTGAAACTGCGTCACGTTTTGGCCCACCGCTTCTACCTGCCCGGCAATGTCGGAGCCGAGGATGGGGTGTTTGGGTTTGAATAAGCCAGAGCTAAAGCGCAGCATCCCACTGAGCAGATGATTGTCGGCCTGGTTTACGGCCGTTGCCACCACGTTCACCAGCACCTCATCTGCCTTGGGCATTGGCTTTTCTACGTCCGTGAGCTGCAAAACATCGGGCGAGCCGTATTTTGTGTGTACCATTGCTTTCATTATCGTTAACTGTTGCCATTGTTTTTCCGGATAGTGAGAATTCTCTGCTTGAATCTTGCTCATCTGTTTAGCCACCTTTTTATTTTGGCTCATTGATATTTCAGTCGTAGGGTCAAGGCGCGCCCTGACCCTACGTTTCGGTATTTTCTACTTTATGCCGCAACAATGGCCTTGCGGCTCTCCGGCTTGGGGGTGCGAATGCCTTTGATGAGCAGCCAGAGCGTGAACAACAGTTCGGCAATAATCGCCGGGGCAATCATGATGTTGGCAAACAGCGTGGCCTGCTGGGGCAGCAGGAAGATGCCAAAGCTGTCCAGCACGTAGCCCGCTCCGGCAATCGCCAGCATAACGCCCAGAATGCTGGGGAACAGCTCAGACTTGACCACCAGGTACCCCAGCAAGAACAAACTCACGGCAAAAAACGCTTCCGAAACCAGCACGCCGTGGTAATGGACATCGGTGAACAGCAGCACTAATGAATCAATCTGAGCGGATGTAAAGGGTGTTAGATAGTCGCTGCCATTCAGCAAAATCAGCGGGAAAATGAAGTTGACCAGGTTCACGGCGTGAACGGCCGCTTGCATCAACCGGTTGGCCATCATCAGCATGGCCACCGTCTTATTAACCGGTGCGAGCAGTTTGTACAGCAGAATCGTCGCTCCAATTTCACTCAAAAAGACAATCAGATAGCTCACCACGCCACTGCGGTACAGTGATTCCGAGGCGCGGATGTTTTCTGCCGTTGCCGCCGCATCGCCCACCACATTCAAGCTGCCACTCACAAAGATGAATACGAAGATGTTGGCAAAGAAGATAGCGAGATAAAACAGACCAGTCATACGTGCAGTTTTCTTAACAGAATTCATTTTGTTTCTCCTTTGAACAAAAACTTGTGATAAAAATTTTTTCGAGAAGCGGCTTACTGGGAAGCATCCAGCTCATCTTCCTGCCCGAGTTAGAGGCGAATGATCGATATGAGGGGCAGTCCTAAATCGCGCACTTTGCGCAGCAGGCCGTGCAGGGCTGCCTGGTCTACCACCGGGCCAGTTAAGAGCGTATCACCGTTGTCTGCCAGGGTAAGAGTCATCTGGGCAAACCACGTTTGCCATTGCTCACCCAACTGACCGCCAATTCTGATTTGATAGATTGTTGGCTTGTTTGCCTCTGACTTGTTTGACATGCTCAATACCTTCTTGGGCTGGACTTCTTGCGCCATGCCGCTTGCTCAATCTGTTTCTAGCTTATCTTTCAGGGGGTATTGCCGTACACGTTCGAAAGTATTGTTTGGGGTATTGTTCCGAATGGTTAATACCCATCAGCTACGTAATCCATCTGCGGGAAAACGGCCGTTTCCGGAGCAAGCATGCCAGCAGCCTCCGCATCTTGCTTCAGTTCCGCCAGCAAAAATGCCGTCGTGAAGTGGCTGATCAGGTCATGCGCCTGCTGCCGATCCCAGACAGTGTCGGCGCAAAACTCGCCCGCCAGCAGTTTGGCATACCAGCGAATTGAGGCACATGGATTGGAAAAAATCATGTGCTCTGCCTCGTCTAGGGCGATACGCACCTTGCGCGGGCTGGAAACATAGTCGTACGTCGGCTGCGTGCCCCACTCATAGGGCGAATCGTTATCGGCCGTTCCCCCAATCGCCAACATCGGTGCCTCAATTTCCGCCAAACCCGCTTGCCCAAAGAAGAAGGCATCTCCTGCCAGCGATACAATGGCATCCACCCGCTGATTGGACCAATCTGGCCAGAGGCCATCGGGCAAGGCATCTAGTCCCGCCAAGTCCGCCATTTCTGGCAGATGGGGCAGCAACATGTTGCACAGCCAGGCGGCGGGATGGTTTGCCTGGGCCGCATCTTCGCAATGTGTGGCAAACCCAGCGGAATCAATGCGCGCCCCGGCCGCCGCCAGCGCCGTGTAACCGCCGTAAGAATGGCCAATCACAGCCACTGTTTCGGGATCGACCAGCCCGGCAAGCGTGCCGCCTGCCTGCACCTGCGCATCCACATAGGCGAAAACTGTCTGGATTTCCTGCGGCCGTTTTACTGCTGCCTGCCACAAACCACTTTCCGGATTCATCTGCTCGTCATGCTCAGGGGCCAACACCACAAAACCGTACGACGCCAGATGCTCCGCTAGCCAGCCATAGCTGGACGCGCTCATGGCAAACCCCGGCGACAGGATAACCAGAGGGTACGGTCCGGCATCAAGATCGTAAGCGGCCTGGGGCACGGCGTAACCGGTATCTGTGGCAATGGTTACGACACCGATGGCTGGCAGCTTGATTTGGTAGGGGTAGGATACGGCCGTTCCACTGCTCTCACTCTCCACCACAGCCGGATACCAGATTGACAATTCCAAGTTCGGCTCCTCATCCATTACCAGCACACGGCTGCCTACCGGATGGACACCCGGCACGCCGTAGGTTGGCCCGTCGGGGCGTTGGTCAGTACAAATCGCGTTGGCGCACTTTTGCGGCCTTGTGCCAAAAAACAGCCCCGCCGCCAACAAAATCGAGAATAAACCAAAGATCCACTTCTTGTGCGTAAACATTTCCTACTCCTTTCAACTTGTTTAAGATGTCAGGAGCATAACTACCCGGCGGTATTGCCGTACAGGCACGAAAGTATGGTTGGGGGTATTGTTCTGGGATATGCGGTTTGAAGGGGATAAAGGTCAGTAATTGGTTGTGGGGAAGAAACGGCCGTACCCGTTACAACAATCCCAACTCACGGGCACGCGCCACCGCTTCGGTGCGGCGACTGACGTTGAGCTTTCCGTAAATGACGCGATTGTGCCCCTTCACTGTACTCAACGCTAGATATAACCGCTCCGCAATCTGGCGGTTAGTCAAACCTTCCGCTACAAGCTGTAACACTTCCAGCTCACGATCGCTCAACGGCTCCACCAAAGGCTGGGCGCTGGCGGCTGGCGTTTCATCTACGCTTTGCCTGGCAAAAGAAGCCAGCAGTTTAGAAACATACGCCTGCGGCCCGCTCCCTTCCGCCTTGATCTTTTTGAGCAATGTCGCCACTGGCTGCCCTTCGTTAACAAAGGTGCGTATGTAGCCCTCCGTCTCAGCCAGCGTCAGGGCACGTTCCAGCGAAGCCAGCGCTTGCGGAATGCGGCTCTGCGCTGCATAGGCCAGTGCTTGCTGCACCAGAATTTCAAGCACGCTTCCCATCCGGCCACCGGCTTCTGCCGCGTCCAGCAAGCGTGCCAGGAGTGCTGTCGCCTGGTCAGCGGCACGTTCCGCCTGGTCGTGTTTGTACTGAGCTATGAGAAGCCTAGCCAGGGTGATATGGTCAAACTCGCGCAGGTAGCTGAGGTCATCGTCAACAGCCAAGTCCTGCGCATCGACCCAACGTTGGGCTTCGGCCAACCGGCCCTGAGCCGCCCAGACCCGCACCTTTAATGCTGCTGGGGTGCGTACATCGGGAACCGGCCCCCGAACGTATTGCCGCTCCGCCTCGTCGAGGGCATCGAGCGCTTCGTCCAATTTGCCCTTCGCCGCCATGATGCGTGCTTGAGCCAGACACCAGCGATAGCGCCAGCGCGGTAACGCCGTTTCCTCGCCCAGCGCTTTACTTTTCAGCAAGTATTCTTGGGCCGCTTTCAGATCATTCTGCTCAAGATACAGCTCGCTCAAGCCGGTATACAGATCGGCCGCGCCGCGCCGCACCGGCTCGCCATGTTCCTCGGCAAGCTGGAGGGATTCTTCATAAATTTCGAGCGCTTCGCGGAGATGACCTTGCGCCAGTTTCATATCCGCCAGGACATAAGCGCCGGTAATGACATAGAGGATGTTGCCTGCCTTCTCATAGCTGGCCAAACCTTCGCTAAAAGAGTGAAGCGCAGCGGTTAAATCGCCGCTGGCCCACGACGCAAGACCCAACAGCGCAGCCGGGGTTCCGCGCCGATGATGTTCTTCCTCAGGAAAGTGGTCGAGTGCCTCTTGAGCATATTTGATGGTGTCGGCCAGATCGCCAAGGGCCAGCGCATGATAGGTGCGGGCGGCGGCGATTGTCCCCGGTAAAACCTGAAATTCTTCTTCATCAGCGACAACCAGGTTTGCAGGGTTTTCCAGACATTGTTCGGCATCCTCCAGGCGCCTCATTGCCGCTTCAAGCTGGCCGGTATCCAGGAGAGCCCAGGCACACCCCACGCTGAGCACCGGCCGAACGCGCAGCAGATCGTCCGGCAGCTTTTGCACCCAGCCCATCCATTCGGCCGACTGGCGATTCCTATCCATTTCGGCCCAGGCCAACTCAGCAATTCGGGCCACCCGCGCCAAATCATTGGCGGCAAAAGCATGATGGACGGCATCGGCCGTCAGCTCATTGTCATCGTACCAGGCGCTGGCCCGCTGATGCAATACTGCCATTCTATCGGGTTGTTCCCTCATCAAGTGGGCTTGAAGAACGTCAGCGAACAGGTGATGATAACGGTACCACTGACGCTTGTCATCAAGGGGGACCACAAACAGGTTGCCGCGTTCCAACCTTTCCAATAACACACTGCCATCTATTTCGCCGGGAGGCATGTTGGCCCCAGCAAAACGCACAGCATCGCACAATGGCCCACTCAACCGATCTAGGATGGATGTTTGGAGTAAGAAGCGCCGGACGTGTTCCGGTTGGCGCAGCAAAACTTCGTCAACGAGATAATCTACGATGTACCGATTGTCACCAGCAAACGCCTGGATAAAGCCATGTGCGTCCGCTCGGCCTTGCATGGAGAGGGGCGATTGCATGGCAATCGCGGCAAGTTGGAGTCCGGCGACCCAGCCTTCGGTACGCATTTCTAGCGCGGCGACATCCTGGGCAGACAATTTCAATGCCATAATCTGGTTGAGGAATACGGCCGTTTCCTCCTCAGTAAAGCGCAAATCAGCCGCCCGCAGCTCAGTCAAATGGCCCCGAACCCGAAGCCTGGGCAGGGGCAGCTGCGGATCTTCACGCGTGGTGAGGATCAGATGCAGCTGTGGCGGCAAATGCTCCAGCAAAAAAGCTAGCGCCTGATCAACAGGTGGGGCATCAATCATGTGGTAATCGTCGAGAACGAGGAAAAAATTATTCGGGGTGGCAGCGATTTCATTGACTAGGGTTGTCAAGATCGATTCGGTTGGCAGAGGCTGTGCCGCTTCGAGCATCTCTAGCGCACGCGCCCCGACTGACGGCGCAGCAGTACGTAAGGCAGCAATGAGATAGGTCAAAAAGCGGGTAAGATCATTGTCTCTTTCGTCGAGGGCAAGCCAGCCAGACGGCCGTTCCGCACTGGCGATCCATTCCGTAATTAACGTGGTTTTGCCAAAGCCAGCGGGAGCTGAAACGAGGGTGAGCTTACTACCTCTTTGCAATCCGCGATTGAGTTTGGTCGTGAGATTATGGCGAGGGACAAGATTCGGCCGTAATCTGGGTGTATAAAATTTCGTTTGTAGCAGCTCACCAGACATGAAAAGAATTATATTGGAAAGGGTCGCTGTTAGGCCAGAAAGCGAGAAAAGAAAACGGTCGTTCACGTGAACGGCCGTTTCCTACACGACTGCTGCCAGCCAATCAAAACACTCACCCATACCGGTACCGATTCGTCCGGGAATATGGTTATAATGCTATTCTGACAGATATTTCTCTGCCATTTCGTAACCATAGGTAATCATTTCTGCAGCACGGTAAAACTCCATCGTGCCACAGGCGTTGCGAGGGATTTCCAAAATTTTGTCCGGGGGATAGGCAGCCAATTTTAAGCGGGCAATGGTGCCTTGCATTGCTTCAAATGATTGATAGTAAATCTCATAAGGATTGATACCCCGATCTGTCTGAATGGGGACTTTCGACTGCACCGTATCGAAAAACTGCTTCACCTGCTCTGTTAATTTTGTGGCGGCGGACGGCCGTTTTTCGCTTTCCTGTTTGTCTTCTTCAAATTCATGAAATGGGCCTCCCAGGTTTACGGCGATGATCATGTCCGTTTCATCGCTGAAGACGGGGGCGATGGGAACCGGGTTCAATACGCCGCCATCGACGACGACGGTGCCATTGTGATTGTAGGGCGTAAAGATGAAAGGCAGCGAAATTGAGGCGCGAATGGCGTTGAAAAGCGGACCTGATTGGATCCAGACTTCTTTTTCGCGGTAGATGTCAAAAGCAACGGCCGTATACGGCATGGGCAACTCTTCAATCATGATGTCGCCAATCAGATTGGTCAGTGTTTGAATGATCCGGTCACCCTTGATGATGCCATCTCGTTGCCATGTAAAATCGAGATAAGTCGTCAAATCTGTGCGGGTAATGGCGCGCATCCAATTTTCCAGCACATCCAGTTTGCCGGCCGCATAGACACCACCAATGAGCGACCCGATGGAACAGCCGGAAATCGACTGGATTTCGTAACCACGTTCTTCCAGCCAGTGAATCACGCCAATATGCGTCAATCCACGTGCGCCACCACTGCCAAGCACAAGCGATACAGTTTTATTTGTTTTCATAGCTCGTGCTCCGACGATATAACCACACCCCGGTCGCTGTAATTAAAATCATCGTCAGCACACCCTCCCAACTGGGCGTAAACAGGGCGTTTGATACGCTCACGTGACCATCCACCAGCAAAGTTAAAATGACGATGTTGCTCATCGTGTGCATCAGCACCGCCGGCCAGGTGGAACCGGTGATCAGGCGAATTTCACCGAAGATAATCCCGGCAAGCGTCGTGCCCAACACTATCATCGGCAGGAAAGTGGCCAGGCTTTGCGATGTGTAACTGGCCAATGTGGCTTGATCCAGCAGCCCCAGGTAGTAGGGAATATGCCAGGTTCCCCAGATCAAACCGACCAACAGATGACCGGCTATCCTGTTTTTCACCAACCCATTTACTTTGGGCGTCAGGTAGCCGCGCCAGGCAAATTCTTCCAGGATATTTTTGACGAAGGTGGAAATGAAAACCACCCCCAACGCCTGGAGAAATAGCCCACCGGCAAAGTCAG
>JBNKLQ010000265.1:0-8214 GCA_050292445.1 Promineifilaceae bacterium (SeqCode)
ACCGGCAGGCACTGCGCATCTTTGAGCAAATCGGCGATATTTACAATCAGGCGATTGCTTACAACAATTTGGGTGGCATTGCTAAAAATCGGGGCCAGCTTGAAGAAGCACTAGCTTATTATCAAGATGGTTTGCAGCTGGCAGAAAAATTGGGGGGATCGGGCTGGATTGTGGGCGGTATCCAAATGAATCTGGGTGCCACCTACGTGCGTCAGCAAAATGTGGCTCAGGCGTATCATCATTTGCACCAGAGTCGCAGCTACTATGAGCAGGTGCAGTCGAAGGATTTTTTGGCCGAGACGCTGCGCTATCTGGCTGAAGCCGCACTGGTAGATGGCGATTTGGCGCAGGCTGTCGCCTGGGCTGAAGAAGGGATTGCGCTGGCCAACGAGCTGGAGCTGGCAGTGGATGCGGCTTGCTGCCACTGCGTTTTAGGCCAGATTGCTATGGCTCAAGATGATTTGGAAACGGCTGAGTCCCAGCTGCGGCAAAGCGTGACGATGCTGGAGCCACTTTCTGATGAGTATCAACTGGCGCGCAGCCGGTATTGGCTGGCTTGCCTGTTGCTAGGCATTGGCACCAAACAAGAAGCACGCGAGCTGCTGGCTCAAGCGCAGGCTGCCTTTGCCCATCTGGACGCGGCGCTGGATTTAACGGCCGTTCAAACCTTGCAAAAAACGGTTAATCTTGCCTAGGGGGCCGATGTTCTTGGTGGGGCCAGCGTAGTTGAAGTTACCACCCATTGTGAAAAATAGAAAACAGAGAACGTGTAACCAATCGCAGTAAAATGTGTGTGAAAATTAGCTGAAAGTTGGTTTGTTTT
Source organism: Promineifilaceae bacterium (SeqCode) (assembly GCA_050292445.1). GTDB lineage: Bacteria > Chloroflexota > Anaerolineae > Promineifilales > Promineifilaceae > Leptofilum. Next base: position 824 of record JBNKLQ010000265.1, read on the forward strand.
CGTTTATGCTGCTTACCGTATTGTGTGCCTATCAGGTACGATGCACTTTCCTAGAGTTTATGTATGTTAACTATGTTCTCCTAAGTGCGTCGCACCTCTAAAGAAAGTTGTTGTATTGCTAATAATCATCGTTGTATCGTGAGGGAATAAATATGAGAAGTAGATACCTGGCAATTTTTGGATCGATTTTTTTTACTATTATTTTATTGATCGCTTTAGGGATGAACGGCCGTGTGGCGGCCAAAACAACAGGCCAAGTTGTCGGTGGCGGTACGTTGCCCACTACTTTCCGCGTTTCAGAACCTGTGTCGGGCGAAGAAGCAGACGGGGATTCCACAATTCCGGCGATTTCAGCCAACGCCCGTTTCATCGCGTTTGCCTCCCAGGCCACCAATCTGGACCCACTGTTTGATGACAATGGCTTTCAGGATATTTTTCTGAAAGATTTAGAGACAAAGGTGATTACCCGAGTCGTTGGCTTTTCCCAAACGGGCAGTCCCAATGGTGATTCCAAAAATCCAGATGTTTCGGCAGACGGCCGTTTTGTTGTGTTTGACACGTTGGCGAACGATTTAACCAACGGTGAACCAGGCGACACGAATAATGCTTCAGATGTCTTTATGTATGATAGAGATAATCCCTCAGCACAGCTTCAATTGATTTCCATGAGCAATTTTGATTTTTCAATTGGAGATGGCCCTTCTTATTTGCCTTCTATTTCAGCAAATGGTGGACGGATTGCTTTTGTCTCTGAAGCCACAAATCTAACACAAGATGATACAGATCCAATTTCGGATATTTTTGTTTACGATGATGTTACCTTTCAACTGCGGTTGGTTTCTATTGCCTCTAACGGCACTAAGGGGAATGGCCCTTCGACTAATCCCAGCATTTCGGCAAACGGCCGTTATGTTGCCTTTCAATCCACGGCGACTAACCTGGTTCCGCCTGGAGAAGACACCAACGGCGTCTCAGACATCTTTGTTCATGATTTAGAAACGGGCATCACTACCCGCGTTTCCGTTGATGCTGGTGGTGGTCAAGTGCAAGGCGCTTCCGCCCAGCCGTCCATTTCTTACAATGGGCAGGTGGTTGCTTTTGCCAGTATTGCCAGCGATTTGGTGACCAATGACACCAACGACATCTCTGACATTTTTGTCCATAATCGACAAACGGGAAACACTAAGCGTATTTCCGTAGACAGCATCGGCAGTGAAGCGGATGGGCCGTCGGATCTGCCAAGCATAACAGACAGTGGTCAGGTTGTTGTTTTCCGCTCGCTCGCCACTAATTTGGTTGGAGATGATGCCAATGATGTGCAGGATATTTTCTGGCACAACATTCTTTCTGGTGTGACACAACGGGTTTCGTTGGCTTATGACGGGGCAGAAAGCAATGGCGGCGTGGGCGCACCAACCGTAAACGCAGACGGCCGTTTAACCGCTTTTGATTCTGCTGCTGATAATCTGATACCTAGTGATGGTAATGGCTTCCTGGATGTGTTCATCCGTGAAGAAGATTTTCCCAGCCAATCTTTCCGCTACACGGCGGAAGAAGTGCCGGTGAATACAACGGTTACGGGATCTGTTGATGCGGAAACGGCCGTGCAGTGGTACAAATTTGACGTTACCCAGGCTGGCTCTACCATCGACGCCAAACTCTCCAACCTTACCGGCGACTACAATCTTTACCTCTTTGCCCCTGCCATCGACGAAGAAAGTGGCCAGATTCGTGACTTGGGCCAGCTCAGCAATATTGGTCAGCTCAGTAACATTGGGCAGTTGAGTAATATCGGCCAGCTCAGCAATATTGGACAGCTCAGCAACATTGGCGATCTGGTTGACCTGGGCCAACTTAGTAATATTGGCCAGCTTAGCAATATTGGCCAGCTCAGTAATATCGGTCAGCTCAGTAACATTGGGCAGGTGGGTAACATTGGCACGCTAATTGCCGTTTCCATCCAGCCAGACTTGACGGATGAATACATTAACTACAATGTACAGGAGTTGTATGGCCCCTACTATTTGGCGGTCGTACCGCAAAAACCAGAGGTTTTAGGCACAACGTATGAACTTAGCATCAGCGTTGCTCCCCCAGTTGATCCCTATTCGCCAGTTTTTTGCGATGCGCCAACGTTCAGCACACCCACGACAGATAATTCGGTTCAGTCGCTCATTTTAGTGAATTCGAGTCGGCTGAATAATTTTTATCCCACCGAAGGTGTGACAATTACTAATTTGCTGAACCGTGTTGATGATTTGGCTTTACATGCGGCCGTAAATGGGGTGGTTGTTGATCTAAGTTCATACTCTCAAATTAATAATGCATACAGCACCTGGGATTTTGAGCCAGGTAATCCTTTGGGGGCCAACTGTGTCTCTTCAAACATCAAAGGGTTGATCTATTCGCTGCTGCCAGCATACCCCAACCTGGAAAATATCGTGCTGGTAGGTGAGGATCGCGTGATTCCGCAGCGGCGCATTCGGGATGAGGCTCTGGTGGCCAATGAGCGCAACTACGCAACCATTGCTGAATCGACCGAGATTTCCGGCTCGCTGGAATTGCGCTACTTCCTCACGGACGATTATTATGCGGCGCCAATCCCGTTCCCCTTCAAGGATCGTGAATTTTATCTGCCGCAGTATGGCATCGGCCGTTTGGTGGAAACCCCCTCTGAAATTCTGGGTGTAGTTGACGCTTTCCTGGCTCAACCTGTGTTGACGCCCAACGATGCTCTGGTTACTGGCTATGATTTCCTCATTGATCAAGCCAACGTTATTACCGAAACATTGGGGACACAAGGGATTACCGTAAATTCGCCGACCCAGTTCATTAATAACATCTGGACAGCGGCGGATTTCAATGCAGAACTGTTTGGCAGTTCCATTGCGCCCGATCTCATCTCGCTGAATTCACACTTTGAGCATTATCGCTTCTTCCCCAACACACCGGCCGATGTTTTTGCCACTCAGGTTGTAGCTGGTACCGATTACACAGGAACGGTTGTGTTCTCGGTGGGCTGTCATTCTGGCTTGAATATTCCAGATGGGGGCACGTCTTCAGCTGCCACTGACCGGGATTGGCCACAGGCGTTTAATGCGCAGGCGGCTAGCTTCCTGGGCAATACGGGCTACGGCTATGGCGATTCGGACTTGGTGGCCTATTCAGAGGCGTTGATGGTCAACTATGTTGATGCTCTGGGCAATTGGAGCGAAGGGCCGCAAACGGTGGGCCAGGCTCTGCGCATGGCCAAGCAGCAATATTATAACGGAATGGCTGGTGGTACCTTTAGCAACTATGATGAGAAAGTATTGGAAGAGATGACGCTTTATGGCTTGCCAATGCTGCGCATTAACATGCCTGTGACCACGACGGCCTCTTTATGGGGGAAGAGTGCGATAGACGATACGGCCGTACAGCGTGTGGAAGGTAGCGGTTTAACGGCAACACCACTGAACTTCAATTTTACCCTTGACCAGCATACCCTATCAGGCTTAGGCAACTATTACACACTGACTGGTGAAGATGATGTCTACGTGGCGGGCGGCAAGCCTATCCAGCCGTTGACCAGCACAAACGTCAGCCAGGCTGGTAATGTGGCCCATGGCGTTCTGATGACGGGTGGTTCCTTCACGGAAATTCCTGACTTTAATCCAGTCATTTCACAGCTCATTACCGAAGAAGTAGGCATTTTACAACCAGAGCCGCTTTTCCCGCTGGATTATTGGTACCCGGTGGCCTTGGGCAGCATCAATCGTTATCTGTCGATTGAAGGTGGATCAGTGGAGCGTTTGGTGATGATTCCTGGGCAGTTTGCGGCGACTGGCGGTGTGGCTGAAACGATTGGCACGCAGCGGTTGTACGACAGCCTGGAGTTTGAAGTTTATCATACGCCGTTTGACAGCGATGATTTCATCGCCCCCAGCATTTGGAATGTCTGGGCTAATCGTATTGCCAATCAGGTAACCTTCCAGGTACAGGTAACCGATGACAGCACCGAGCTTCATCGGATAGTGATGCTGTACCGTGAACTGCCGTCAACAACCTGGAAGCTGGCTGAATTAAGTTATGATCCGGTGACGCAGGTGGCAATGGGCGTAGTTTCTGTGCCGCTAGACACGGAAATTGAATATTTCGCACAGGCAGTCGATGGCAGTGGGAATGTTTCGGTGGCCATGTCCTACGGCCTGCCGTACTTCGCAGCCAAGAGTAGCCCAGCACTGATTTACCTGCCGGTGGCTATAAAACCCTGACAGTAAGAAGTGGCAATAAAACGGCCGTTCCCACCCAGGAACGGCCGTTTCCATTTATCAGCTTATTCAGCAAATCCCTGCACCGTATACATTGCTTCAATAATGAGGCCAAAAAAGCCCAACGATGGTTCGCTGCTGTTTAGTGTGCCAATCAATGTGGCGTTTTGTTCTGGCCAGTAAAAAGCAAAGCTGTTGAACAAACCAGGATGGCCAATATTTTCCCCCAGGCCGGGAATGTCACATTCTTCGTAGACAAAGCGATACAGCCCCAAGCCGTAGGATGTGCCGCAATCTGGCGTGGTGACCCAGGTAGTCATCGCTTCTTTGCTAGCTGGATCATCAAACAGATCGTCATTGACCCAGGCCCAGAGGAAGCGGTTGAGGTCTGGCGCAGTGGAAACCAGGCCACCGGAACCCCATTCGTAGGAATGGCTGTCTAGCTCATTCCATAGCACGCCATTGTAATAAGCGTTGGCGACGGAACGGCCGTCCACTCCCGCAACCACCGGCTCCCGAAACTCAAAGTAAGTGTGTGTCATCGCCAGCGGCTCAAAGATGAGCTGGCGGTATGCTTCGTGCAGTTCCATCCCCGATGCTGCTTCAATGATCATGCCCAACAGCTGGTAATTGGTGTCGCTGTAATTGAACATTTCCCCAGGCTGCCCAACTGGCTCCACGTTGTCGATGGCCCAGGCCAGCACCATTGATTCATCCCAGATGGTGTCCGGCTCGCTCAAAATCAGTTCCTTAAAGTCGGGCACGCCGTTGCCATCGACATCCACGCCGTTAGAAAAGTCACCGAGGCCGCTGGTGTGGTTGAGCAACTGGCGCACCGTAATTTCCTCGCCGTACGATTGGCCATCCAGCACCAGCAGCTGCGCCACCAGCTCTTCGGGCAGGTACAGGCTGATGGCATCGTCCAGCGCGAGTTTTCCCTGTTCTACGAGTTTGAGGATGGTAACGGCCGTAAACGTCTTGGTCATGCTGGAGATGATGAATTGGTCTTCCGGCACGATTGTTTCGCCTGTTTCTGGATTAGCCAGCCCGGTCGCGCCCTGAAAAGTGAAATTTGCATCAGGCATGTCAACCATGAAGATGACGCTGGGCACGCCGTTTTCGTTTACCCAGGTGTCGGCAATGGCTTGCAGCGCGGCGGCTAATTCAGGCATGGTTTCCTCGGCGACTGTTACCGGCTCTGACTGCCATTCTTGCTTCAAGTTGGCAAAGAGATAGTTGCGGGTGAAGCCCCCTTCGTTGCAGGCATCATCCACCGTCTGGAACTGAACGGCTCTGTCGCCCAAATCAAGCACATCGTACACGCCCACCACGTCAGCGCTGCATTCGGTCCAATGTCCGGCATTTTCCAGATCGCGCAGATGAATCTGGCCATCTTCAAACCAGTATTCACCCGTGACGCGTGGCGCGGATACCAGATTTTCCTCAGTCAGGGCGACGTAGAAACGGCCGTCTGCCGCATACATCACATAGCCAGTTTCCCCAGCCAACGCTCCCAACCAGATGCCCACCATTTCGTCTGCCGAAGTGATCAGCGCCGGGGCAGGTGTGTCAGTTGGTTCTGGCGTAGCCGTGGGTTCGGGAACGGCCGTATTGGTGGGAACGGCCGTAGGTTCCGCAGCGGGTTCGGTTGGCGATTCTTCAACTACAACATTTGTCTGCTCTGATTCGGCCGTTTCTGTTGTGTTGGTGTCACTGTCGCCACAGGCAGCCAGCCAAATCAAACATAGGACCAGTAAAACTCGTACTTTCTTCATAATGTTTTCTCCTCTTTAGTGGCGATCAATTGCTCATTGGTCTCAGCTAATAAGAAGTCGAGCAGCGCCTGTAAACTGGCAAAGTTTCGACGTTGTCCTGTTCTAGCTTCTTCCAGAGAACAGCGCCAGGTGAAGTTTCCGTTCTGTTCCACTTGCCACAGCCGCAGCAAATAGGAGCGATAGGTTGCCTCGTCTGTTGCCATCGTTTTGCCCATGCAGCCCTGTTTTGCTCAGCGGCTGCTTCCTTTATGGCAGGATAGCAGGCAACCGTTAAGAAAACGTCCAGTCATTGTAATGGATTGTGATTTAGGAATTGGCTTTACCGCTGGCAGGATTGGCATCTATATCTGTTCATTTCAGGGACAGATGAATAACGGCCGTCTGCTGTATACATCACATGCACCTCCAGCCAGATACCTACCATGTCGGTGGCGTTGGCAATCAGAATGGGGTTTGGCGGTTCGGTTGGTTTGTTTGGGCGTTGGCGGGAGGTCGGTGAGGGGATGGGGGGTGGCTCAACGGCCATATCCAATTCGGTGTTTTCATCGACAGTCTGCAAATCAGTCTGGCAGCTTGCCAGGAGAAAAGCACGTTTAGGAACATGGTCCTGGATCGTACGTAATCTCAACTTTTCCACCATTTTTTGTAAATTCTTGAGAAAAATGCCGAATCATTTGGTACACGGCATTGTCAAAGAGTTCAATCCGTTTGCGAAAAATCTCGTATACTTTCTCTTGTCCAGGAGGCGGGTTTTGAACCGATTGTCTGGCCTGTTCCATTAACTGGGTCAATTTAGCCAAATCTTCAGGCGTGCAATAATAGATGTTCCAAATATACTTTTTCCCTTTATCTTTGTTTTCTTTCGTCACTTCAACATTTGCAGCAAAATAGGCTCGCTTCAGTAAATCCCAGTAAATGTGCACAACCGTGGCGACAAAATCCCAAATAGGCAGTTTAGCAGGTCCGTAGAACGAGAAAAAATCTTCAAGGAGATCATTTAAATCAGGTGATTTATCACCATCAAACTTGGCAATCTGGGTATCAAATTTGAGATATGTTAACGAGGTATCATCGAGATATTTCATCCATACATAGGTGTTAACCTGATCGATGACAGGGTTTGTCCAAGCCATTCCACCACCAATTTTAGGAATAAGACCTGATTTGAGACCTTTGATATGCACAGCACTAAAGTCATTGTATGCTCCTTCTAAGCCCATATCTTCCATCTTCTTAAGATCTTCAGCAATTCTTGCAGGTGCCCAGCCAGGAAAAGTATCAAACCTATTGTCGCGAGGCTTAATGAAATATTCATACAGGTAGACTTTCTTAGCAATAGCAGTCCATTCAGCGAAGGCTTCTTCAT
>JBNKLQ010000266.1:0-8163 GCA_050292445.1 Promineifilaceae bacterium (SeqCode)
CCTTGAGCTGCCACCAGCACTAACGGGTGTCTCCGCCCGAATTGTGTTGGTGATTGGCAAATGGTTTCCCACAGGGGCGCACAAGGTTGGCGCTGCTTTTGGCTGTCTGGCTCCCACATTGGTAACCGGACAGTTTGACCCCACCACACAAAAAGCCGTCTGGCCTTCAACAGGCAACTACTGCCGTGGCGGCGCTTACGATTCCAATTTGTTAGCTTGCGAGTCCATCGCCATTTTGCCAGAAGGCATGAGCCGCGAGCGGTTTGAATGGCTGGCCCAGGTGGCTGGAGAAACGATCAAAACACCCGGCACGGAAAGCAATGTCAAAGAGATTTTCGACAAATGTTGGGAACTACGTAATTCCGGTCAGGATTTGGTGATTTTCAACCAGTTCGATCAGTTGGGAAATTATTTGTGGCACCATGAAGTCACTGGCCCGGCAATGGAAGAGGTGCTGAAGCAAATCATGGGGCCGAATGATCGGTATCGCGGCCTGACGGTGACCACTGGTTCGGCTGGAACCATTGCGGCAGGCGATTATCTAAAGAAACTTTACCCACAAAGCAAAATTGCGGCCAGCGAAGCATTGCAGTGCCCCACTCTGCTGAACAATGGCTTTGGTGCCCATCGCATTGAGGGCATCGGCGACAAGCATGTGCCCTGGATACACAACGTTAAAAATACAGATATGGTGATTGCTATTGATGATGAAGCCAGCATATCTCTGACGCGGCTGTTTAATGAACCGGCCGGACAGGAATATTTGGTTGAACAAGGCGTATCTTCTGATCTCGTGGAACAATTGCCGCTTTTGGGTATTTCTGGCATTGCCAACATGCTATCAGCCATTAAGTTTGCCAAATATTATGAGTTGACGGAGCAAGATGTGGTCATGACGGTGGCGACGGATTCCATGGAGATGTATCACAGCCGAGTGGCAGAGTTGCATGAGTCTGAAGGACCGTTTACGGCACTGGAAGCGGCCGGGGCATACCAACGCTACTTGCTGGGTCAGTCGATTGATTACATGGAAGAGTTGGGATATTACGGCCGTAAACGCATCCACAACCTCAAATATTACACATGGGTCGAACAACAAGGCAAAACCTACGATGAAATCCAGGCCCAGTGGTACGATGACAGCTACTGGACCAGCATCCCTGGCAAAGCCAATGAAATCGACAAATTGATCGATGAATTCAATAAAAGAACCGGGCTTCTCCAAGCTTTGTCCTAAGAATTATCAAACTTGTCTGAAGTTTGCTTCAGCACTAGGGTGAGGTTGTGCTTTTTGGGCAACCTCACCAAGTTTCATAACTGCACCATCACAATATCATAGAGAACCAAACTGGGGAGAGCTTGCAATTGAGGAGGAAAGCGCGTGCAAAAAAACAGGTTTGACAGCGTCTTTTTCCAGCGTCTGCTTGATGCGCTGCTGCCATTTGCGGCCGTTTTGGCTGCGTTTCTCATTGGCGCAGTGCTCTTGCTGCTGCAAGGCGTCAATCCGCTCGAAGCGTACCAGGCTTTATTTGTGGGTGCGTTTGGCAACAAAAACGGCCTCTCAGACACGCTAGTAAAAGCAATCCCCCTCATGTTGGTAGGGCTGGGCATTGCCATTGCATTTCGGGGCGGGGTTATCAACATCGGGGCTGAAGGGCAAATTATTGTTGGCTCCTTGCTTACCACTTTTGTTGTGGTGCAAATGGGAGAAAATATCCCCGCTTTTTGGGGAATCGTCATCGGCATGATTGCCGGCGCATTCATGGGAGCCATTTGGGGAGCTATTCCAGGGTATCTCAAAGCCAAACTAGGGGTGAATGAAATCCTTAGCACCATCATGATGAACCAGATAGCCATCCAGATAGGTTTTTATCTGCTGCGCGGCCCTATGATCGACCCGGCCGAACTAGAAGCAGGTACGAATATTCCTCATTCAGCGCGGTTGGCGCGCCTTTACGACTTGCCGCGCTTTACCGATTTGGCCCAATCACTAGGTCTCACTAAATCAGCCGAAGAACTTGGGTTATCTGGTTACACGGCCGAATTATACGGTGTCCTGGTTGAACCTTCTCGACTGCACACGGGGCTGTTCCTGGCAATTCTTGCCGCTATTCTGGTTTACGTGCTGCTGTGGCGCACCACCATTGGCTACCGCATCCGCTCCGTCGGCTTAAATCCACACGCCTCGCGCTATGCAGGCATGATGGTGGAACGCACCATGATTCTCTCCATGACGCTCAGCGGCATGTTTGCTGGGCTGGCTGGGGCCGTGGAGATTTTGGGGTTGCACCATAGGATGTTTGAACCAACGGCCGTTTCCGCTGGTTACGGGTTCTCAGGCATCGTCGCTGCCCTGTTTGGCAAATTACATCCGCTGGGCATCATCCCTTCCTCAATTTTGTTTGGCGGGCTGCTGGTCGGGGGCGACAAAATGCAGCGCGCCATGCAGGTGCCCCAAGTGCTCATCACCGCTATTTTGGGTCTCGTGGTGCTTTTTGTGGTTAGCACAGACTACTTCGTGAAAAAACGCGCCAACCGCCGCGTTTCCGCAGATAACAGTGCTCCCCCAGAAAGTGACGATACGCCGCAGCTAGGCGTGGAGGTGCAGGCATGAACAACGGCGATCTGACAACCCTCACCATCATTGTTGGTATTTTGCACTCTGGCATCCGCCTGGCCACGCCCTATTTGTACGCCGCCATTGGCGAGATGTTCTCACAGCGTTCCGGCGTCCTCAACCTGGGCGTCGATGGCATCATGCTGATGGGCGCATTTTTTGGCTTCTTTACGGTTTTTAAGACTGGTAGCCTGCTGCTTGGGGTATTGGCGGCGGCCTTCGTCGGCGGGCTGATGGGGTTGATTTTGTGCGTGGTTAGCATCACCTACCAGGCAGAGCAGGGCATTAGCGGCATTGGCCTGTTCATGTTTGGCCTGGGGGCCTCCAGCCTGCTGTTCAAGACAATGCTGGGCACCGTTGAAGGCATCCAGGGGTTTTCAGAACTCCATTTTTGTGCTGGCAGCTTCTGCCTGGCCGATGTTCCCATCATTGGCGAGATTTTCTTTAACCACAGCCTGATGACTTATGGCGCATTTGCCCTGGTGCCGCTGGCCTGGTGGGTGCTTAACAAAACCACCTGGGGCCTCAAAGTGCGCTCGGTGGGGCAAAATCCGGAAGCGGCCGATTCGCTCGGCGTCAATGTGATTCAGGTGCGTTATACGGCCGTAACCCTTGGTGGCGTCCTGGCAGGCATTGCCGGGGCTTCATTGTCGATCTCCCTGTTGGGCATCTTCCAGGAAAACCTCACCAACGGCATGGGCTTCATCGCCGTGGCCCTGGTTTACTTTGGCAGCTGGAAGCCGGTCGGCGTACTGGCCGGGGCGCTGCTCTTCAGTACCGTCAACGCCCTTCAGTTGTGGGTGCAAGTGCTCAACCTCAACATCCCCTCGGATGTGGCCGTGATGCTGCCTTACCTGCTCACCATCATCGCCCTGGCGCTGCCGTTCCGCCGCTCGTTGCAGCCCGCCATGCTCACCAAACCGTTCACTCGTGGAGAAAATTAACATGTAGGGGCAGGTCTAAAACCTACCCCTGCCTAAAAAATATTATTGTTAAGGAGAAGGAAATGAAACATAAGAGATGGTTATTGATTAGTTTGATGCTGATTTTCAGCCTGCTGTTGATTAGCTGTGGTGGCGGTGAAGCAGAAACCGACACCGACACCGAAGAAAGCACGCCTGCAGACACCACAGAAAGTGCCGATACGGCCGAAGAAGAAATGGTTGAAGAAGAGGATACGGCCGTTGAAGATGTCGCCGCTGAGGCTGATGTAGCCGACATTGAGCAGATCCGTATCGCCATTGTCATGCCCAGCACCATCACCGACCTCGCTTGGAGCCAAGCAATCTACGATTCCCTGCTGCGCCTGCAAGCCGAAGCAGGTGGGCCAGACGTGATGGAAATCGCCTACACCGAGAACATGTTCAACGTGACGGATGCCGCCGCCGCCCTGCGCGACTACGCCGACGAAGGATTCAGCATCGTTATTGCCCACGGCACGCAGTACGGCACCTCCATGTTTGAGATTGCCCCCGATTATCCAGAAACAACCTTTGCCTGGGGCACCGCCACCGACACGGGTGCCGATCAAGGTCTGACCAACGTCTTTGCCTATGAAGCGCGCGCCGAAGAAGGTGGCTACGTGAACGGTGTCCTCGCTGCCAACATGTCCAGTTCTGGTGTGATTGGGGTCGTTGGCCCGGTGGAGGCAGGCGATGCCAAGCTGTACATCGACGGGTTTGAGGCAGGGGTTCTTGCTGCCAACCCAGATGCTCAGGTAAACATCTCCTACACCGGCTCCTTTGGCGATACAGCCCTGGCTGCTGAAGCCGCAAACACCCAAATCGCCGCTGGCGCAGACGTGCTCACCGGATCGGCCCAGCAAGTGGTGGGTGCGATTGGCGTGGCCAGCGAGCAAGGTGTGCCGTGGCTCGGCACCCAATCCGACCAAAGCCCCATCGACCCTGACGTCGTGGTTGCCTCCCAGCTGTACAACTGGGATGGTGTACTGAGCGACATCATCAACAAGCACCAGGCAGGCGAATATGGTGGTTCCGCCTATGCTCTAACGTTGGCTAATGGTGGCTTGGTAATGGATTTCGCCAACAGCCTGGACGCTGATGCCGTGGCTGCTGCTCAAGCCGCCGCCGATGCCATTGTAGCGGGCGACATTGATGTGAATGCCGTCCTTGCTGGTGAAGCACCCGCTGCCAGTGATGATGAAGAAATGGCAATGGAATATCCAGAACTGGAACCAGTACGCGTCGCGCTGGTCATGCCCAGCACCACCACCGATCTGGCCTGGAGCCAATCCATCTACGACTCGCTGGTCATCCTGCAAGCGCATTACGGCGAAGATAACTTTGAGATTGCCTTCACCGAAAACATGTTCAACGTCACCGATGCGGCTGCGGCCATTCGGGATTATGCAGCCGACGGCTACGACCTGGTGATTGCCCACGGGGCACAGTACGGTACCTCGCTCTTCGAGATTGCCCCTGACTTCCCGGAAACCAGCTTTGCCTGGGGTACCACCACCAACACCGGCGCAGACGAAGGCGTGACCAACGTCTTTGCCTACGAACCGCGTGCTGAGCAGGGTGGTTACGTCAGCGGCGTGGTGGCCACCTACCTGACCGAATCGGGCATCATTGGGCTGGTTGGCCCAGTGGACGCTGGCGATGCCAAGCTGCATGTGGATGGCTTCCTGGCAGGCGTGCGCGACACCGACCCAGACATCCAGGTGAACGTTTCTTTCACCGGCTCTTTTGGCGATACGGCCTTAGCTGCCGAGGCAGCCAACACGCAAATCGCGGCTGGGGCTGACGTGCTAACTGGTTCTTCCCAGCAGGTGGTTGGCGCGATTGGCGTGGCCAGTGAGAATGGCGTGCCGTGGCTCGGCATCCAGGCCGACCAAAGCCCGGCTGGTTCCGACGTGGTCGTTGTCACCGTGCTGTACGATTGGGTTCCCACCTTGTTAGAGATGATCACCTCGAACCAGGCGGGTGAGTACGGTGGACGCGTGCTGCAGCTAACGCTGGAAAACGGCGGCCAGACGATGGTCTACGCCGACAGCCTGCCTGCGGAAGCAGTTGAAGCTGGGATGGCTGCCGAAGAAGGCATCATTGATGGCTCGATTGAGATCGTGGCTGAACCGCGTAACTAACTTTTGACTTACCAGACCTGTCAGGTGCCCATCAAGATTCATGGCAATTGCTGCCTGTATCAGGGCACCTGACAGGTCTTTCACCCACCAACCCACTATGGACCTCGTGATTCGCAACGGCCGTTCCGACCACGGTCAACCAATTGAAGTAGGGATTGAAGCGGGTGTGATTACGGCCGTTTCGGCCCACAACACACTTTCCACTGCCACCCAAGAAATTGACGCGCAGGGCAGGATGATTTCGTCTGCGTTCATCGAATCACACTTTCACCTGGAAAACGCCCTGCTGTGGGATGGTCTCATCAACCAGAGTGGCACGCTGGAAGAAGCAATTGAGATTTACGCCAGGGTAAAGCATGACCTGACCGTGGAAGATATTGTGGAACGGGCGGGCATTGTGGTGAAAACGGCCGTGGCCAATGGCACCCTCTGGCTGCGCAGCCATGTAGACATCGATCACATTGCCAAGCTGAGCATTTTGCGCGGCGTAGCGGCGGCGCGGGAAGCGTACCGTGAGCTGATCGACATTCAGCTCATCGCCTTCCCTCAGCTGGGGCTGGCCCAAAATCCCGAAGCGGTGGAGATGATGTGGCAGGCGATGGAAAACGGCTGCGACCTGGTGGGCGGCATGCCGCACGGCGAAAAAACGATGGACGACGCGGCCCGCCACATCGACATCGCCTTTGAGATTGCTCAAAAGCACGACGTCGATATCGACATGCATATCGACGAGACAGACGACCCATACTGGCATTCGCTGGAGCTGCTGGCTGACAAAACAATCGAGACTGGCTGGCAGGGCCGGGTAACGGCGGGGCACTGCTGCGCCATGTCGGCCTGGGACGACAAAATGGCGGCGCGGATCATTGACAAGGTGAAGGCGGCCGACATCCACATCATCACCAACGCACCAATTAACAGCATGTTGGAAGGTCGCCATAGTGGCTATCCGAAACCGCGCGGCATTGCTCGGGTAAAAGAGCTGCTGGAAGCAGGTGTGAATGTGGTCTGCGGGCAGGATGATCTGCAAAACATGTTTTATCCTTTTGGTAAAATGGACCCACTGGAAGTAGCCCTGATTACCGCACATCTGGCCCATTTGGGCGCACCGCATGAAATTGAAGCAGCCTTCGACATGCCCCGCTACCACGCGGCCCGCATGTGGGGGCTAAAAAATTACGGCGTGGCCGTCGGTGCCGCAGCCAATCTGGTGATTTTGGATGCGCAAACGGCCGTTCAAGCCCTGCGCCAACAGCCAGCCAACCGCACCGTTATCCGGAACGGCCGTGTTTTAACAGAAACCAAAGCAGAAACAATTTGGCATTAACCGAGAAAGCTCATGAACGAAAACGGCGAAAAGAAAAAAACACTCCCTTCTGGTTTGCCCCGCATTGAGTCATTGGAGATGCGCGGCATTGTGAAGCGCTTTCCTGGCGTGCTGGCCAGCGACCACGTCAATTTCGACGTGAAGGCGGGTGAAATTCACGCCCTGCTGGGCGAAAATGGCGCGGGCAAAAGCACGCTGATGAAAATTTTGTACGGCCTCTACCAACCCGATGAAGGGGAAATTTTCCTGAATGGAAATCCCATCACTATCCACTCCCCCACCGACTCCACCAAACACGGGATTGGTATGATTCACCAACATTTCATGCTGGTTGATAACATGACCGTGGCTGAAAACGTGGCCTTGGGGCTGCCCTCGTCGCGTGCGCCACGCCTGGATTTAGACGTAGTGTCGGCCCGGATTCGCGAACTGGCCAGCAAGTACAGCTTGCAGGTCGATCCGAACGCGATAGTAGGCAGGCTGGCGGTGGGCCAGCAGCAGCGCGTAGAGATTATCAAGGCGCTGTATCGTGGGGCGGCGCTGCTGGTGCTGGATGAGCCAACGGCCGTTCTCACCCCACAGGAAGTAGAGGATTTGTTCCATATCTTCCGCCAGATGGCCAAGGATGGTCACGCCCTCATCTTTATTTCTCACAAGCTGAATGAGATTTTCGCCCTGACCGACCGCGTGACCGTGCTGCGCGACGGCCGTGTAGTAGGCACCCGCCTTACCAAAGATGTAACCAAAAAAGATTTGGCTAACTTGATGGTGGGCCGCGAAGTGCTGCTGGAGCGCATTCGACCGCCGCGTGAAGTGGGAGAGGCACGGTTACAGTTAGAAAATGTAACGGCCGTTAACGAAGACGGTAAACAAATCTTGAAAAACGCCTCCTTTGAAGTCCGCAGCGGTGAAATTGTGGGCGTGGCGGGTATTTCTGGCAATGGCCAACGGCCGTTGGCCCGCTCTATTGCCGGGTTAAGGGTGGTGAATGACGGCCGTATCACCCTCGACGGCAAAGATGTCACCCACCTCTCCCCCGCCCAAATGTACAAAGCAGGCCTCTCCTACATCCCCGAAGAGCGCATGCACGATGGCGTGGTGAAGGATTTCAGC
>JBNKLQ010000267.1:0-8142 GCA_050292445.1 Promineifilaceae bacterium (SeqCode)
CCCTACAGGCAAAAGGTGTCGCCTATGGCCGGGACGTGGACTTCGCCCGGAAGCTGTTTGGTTTGCCACACTTGCCGGGCTTCGGTTTGCCAACGGCCGTTTTCCCAGCCCCATCCCGGGTTACCATGCCCATCCGGGTGACCACTCAGGTGGACCAAAAATGTTTGGCGTGGCTGGAGTCTGGTGGCATAGCGTTGCACGTTGCTGAAGGAAGGGTGGCTGGTGGTTTTGTTCGGTTTGGCTTGCCAGAATGCGGTATCGACAAACAGGTAATCGGCGTGGGATAAAAGGGCAACGGCCGTTTCCTGCGCTTCTGTTTGGGGACACACCAACCACTCATTGCTGCTGTCCACATCCCAAAGAAGGATGGTTTTGGTAGCGGCCGTTTCAATAACAAACGCCGCGCAGCAGTAACGGGGCTGCTGGCCATTGACGCCGTGATCGGCGTTCAGGTGAGCTATGGTGACAGGGGTGATCGTCACATCGGGTAAAGGAATGGGCAGGGATGGCAGTAGCGTGCCAGGTGGCTCATTGTCGCCCGCTGTGCGCAAATCGCATAGGCTAACTTCATAGTCATGATGCTGTTGTATCCATTCGGCCGTGCCAGAGCGGCACCATAGCGGCAGCGGCGGCAGGTTCAGCTTGTTGCGCTTGCCATTGGAGTGCCGTGAAACAATAAGCTGATTGATGCCAGTGGTGTGATCAGGGTGCCAATGGGTGAGGCAGAGCCAATCCAGCCGTGCCCCGCTGCCCTGCAAGAGTGGATTGGCCAGCAGGCTGTCGATGACGCCCATACCGGCATCGAATAAAATATGATGCACGGTTTCTCCCTTTTCGTTTTGGCTGATGAGGGAAGCGGAGGTGTGGGCTTGCCGGGTGGGGCTGGTGCAGCGGCCGCAGTCGCAGCCCAAAATGCGGGCCAGGGGACCATCCAGCCCGTTGATGCTGAGTAGATGTTTCATGTTGAGAACCTCAATGATAATTTTATCGGGGGATTATACCAGCGAGGTTTCGTGCCCGTTGCCCGTTTTGCCTTCTTTTAGCCAACGGGTGACGTATTCAAGAACGGCCGTTTCCACCCCATCCTTCATCTCAAACCAGGTAATCGTCGGGTCATCTATGCTAAACCAGTTTGCCTGATGGCGGGCAAAACGGTGTGTTTCAAACTTGATGCGTTCGATGGCTTCATTCAGATTCATTTCGCCATCCAGATAAGCCCACAGCTGCCGGTAGCCCAGGCCGCTCATGCTGGGCAGGGAACGGCCGTAACCCAAATCACGCAGCTTTTTTAGCTCTTCCAGCAGTCCGTTGGTCATCATCAGGTCCACGCGGGCGTCGATGCGGGCGTACAGTTCCTCGCGCGGGCGGGTGAGGCCAATCTGGCAGATGCGGTAAGGTGGTGGGGACTTGCGTTGCAGTTCAGAAATTGGCCTTCCGGCGACCAACGTCACTTCTAAGGCACGGATGACGCGGCGCAGGTTGCGTGGATCGTGCTTTTGCGCGGCTTCGGGGTCCAGCGCAGCCAGCCAGCGAGCCAGTTCCGGGCCGGGCAGCTGGGCCAGTGCAGCACGCAGTTTGGGCTGGGGTGGCACTTTGGGGATGCCCCAGCCTTCGACGACAGCTTTAACGTACTGCCCTGTGCCACCGACTAAAATGGGGAAACGGCCGTTGGTCAGCACATACTCAATTGTCTGGTAAGCGCGCCGTTGATAATCGCCCAAGGTGATGGTTTCGTTGGGCTGGCACAGGTCGATGAGGTGGTGGGGCACCTGCGCCTGTTCGGCTGGGGTGGGTTTGGCGGTGCCAATGTCCATTCCCCGGTAAAACAACCGTGAGTCGGCGGAGATGATTTCGCCATTTAATGCTTGCGCTAATTTAAGGGAAAGGGCCGTTTTGCCAACGGCCGTTTGCCCCAACAACACTACCAACGATTGATCCAAATTTCCTCTTTTGGCCACAGAGAACACTGAGATCAAAGGAAAAAATCTTTGCGTTCTCTGTGTTCTTTACGGTTACCATCCTAATACTGCATTTGGAATGTGTTCGCAGCGCAGCAGCTTGCCACTTTTGTCCAATTCCACCGCCACCAAATCGATGCGCCAATCTACATCCAGATCGTGTTCGCCCAGGTAAATTTGGGCCAGCTGGATGAGCTTGCGGCTTTTGTGCGGCGTCAGCGCTTCTTCTGGCAGGCCCATGCTGCGGCCTCGCCTGGTTTTTACTTCGACAAAAGCCAACAGGCCATCACCGGCTTGGGCAATAAGGTCGATTTCACCTTGCTGGCAGCGCCAGTTGCGGTTCACGATGCGGTAGCCATCGGCTTCTAGCTTGGTGGCGGCTACTTTTTCACCCCAGGCCCCCAGTTTTTGGCGATGCGTGTTGGGTTTTCGCTGGGGACTATTTCCCGTCTCAGTTGTCATGGTGGTGCTGCTCAGGTTGGGTGGGTGTGTTGGGCAAGAACCAGCGACGGCTGGTTGGTTCTTTCTCCGTTGGCCAGAGCAATTTGCCTAGCTGCCCGACCACCGGCTGTAACCGCTCTGCGTCGAAAATGCGACGGCCGTGCATCTTTTTGCGCGTCAAGTCTGGCCGTTCATGGCGCAATCGTTCATACAGTTCCAGCGTACGCCGAACGGTATTTTCGATGCTGAAGCGCTCGCTGGTATTTCGGGCTGCCTGGGCCATCTGCTGCCGTCGCGCATCATTACTGGCCAATCCCACCAAAGCGGCTGCCAGACCACCTGCTGGCTTGGTTGTTAGCAAGCCAGATACGCCGGATTCCACCGTATCCACAATGCCAGGTGAAGAAATGGCCACCACCGGTAGACTGGCTGCCATTGCTTCAATGACGGTAAGTGGATGCACTTCGGTAACAGAAGCGGTTGCAAATAGATCGGCTGCAGCCAGATAATTGCCTACTTGCTCGTACGGAATTGGCCCGGTGAACAGGATGCTGTCGACAATACCTAAACGACGCGCCTGGTTTTCCAACGCAGGCTTGGCGGCTCCATTGCCCATAATCATCAGATGCAGATTGGGCACCACGTCTTTGGCAATGGCAAACTGTTCCAGCAGAATGTCCAAATCTTTTTCTGGGGAAAGCCGCCCGACGTAGGTAACCAGAACGGCCGTTTCTGGCACGTTTAAATCGGTTTTGCTGAGCGGTTGGGTGGGGTCGTGGAACGGCCGTAAATCGACGCCGTTCTCAATGAGTTCAATCGGGCGGCGTACACCAAACTCTAACATCACGTCCCGCACGCTGGCCGATGGCGTGATGACTACATCGGCATAATCGGTAAAGTCCGGCCAAACCTGGCGCATAATGGCATCGGCGGCTGGCTGAGGCAAGGAGATAAAGGAGCCAGTGTATAAATCGTACCGTGTGTGATTGGTGTAGACGATAGGGGAACGGCCGTAACGATGGGCCATATCCACGCTCATGAAGAGATGATGGCAATGAATAATATCCATCTCTTGCAGCAAGGCCTGAGCTTCACTAGTGTAACGCATACTAATGTAATAGCCATAATCCCCCAACATCAAGCCTGGCGAGCGCACCACGCCTGGCTCGTCATGGGGGTCTGGATCCCCTAACGTAAAAATCGTTACCTCATGTCCTGCTGCTTCCAAATGCTCTTTGTAAAGTGATACCATGCGTGTAACCCCGTTGATAACGGGCTTGTAACAGGCTGTAACCATCCCAATACGCATTTTTCCCTCTCTTTTTTAGGCGATTTGTACTGCCCTTATTTATACCACTATGTTCTTGAGTACGAAACGGAGGAGCATTCCGGTGCAAACGTGACAGGCGAAATGTTAATTGTGGACCATCAACCAACGGCGCAAATGTGTCAGGCCAAGCGTTAAAGCCCACTGGTCGATGTTTTCGGGATGACCGCCAAAAGAGCGTTGGGTGACGGAGACGCCGTTGGGAGAGGCTAGTGTGACCAGAATCTGGACGCCACCTTGAGTCACATTACTGTACACGATTAAGCTGAGATCGCTGTTGTCCAGGCTGCGCAAGGCATTGGCTGCGCTGCGGCACCATTGGCTTAGGTTATCCCCGGTGAGATTGTCCATCTGGAGGGTGGCACCCAGCTCCTCCCACGTTTTGGCGGGATGCAGCGAGATGTGCTCGCTGACCTCGGCCAACTGGCTAATCGTGTTGTGAATGATGCCGTGTGTGTAACATTCAGCCAGGCTGAGGCGAAGTCCATTTTTCATGAGTTTGTGCAAGACAACCGCCTCCAACCGGTCGGCTTCTGCGCCAAAAACATGATCTCCCAGACGTTGGGAAACGGCCGTTTTCAATGCCTGTAACTGTTCCTGCAATGCCTGCTCGGAATTGGTTTTGGCCCACAGCCGGATGTTGGTTTGGCCCGCAAAGGAGTCGAAGGTAATGCGATGATTGGGATTGGTGGTTAAATCGGCTAAATCTTGCTTAAGACTGCTTTCCATGACGCCGACGCAGCGCAGCAGGGTCCAGCCTGTGTGCATCTCGGTTTCTAGCTGCTGCCGCAGGTAAGGCAGCACTTCGGTTTCCAGCAGGTAAGACATCTCACGACGATTGCCCGGCAGGCAAACCAGCACGCCATCGGCCTCTTCCAGCATCAGCCCGGTGGAGCCAACTTCGCTGTCGCCCAACAGAATGGCTCCGTGAATGCCGGGTGGCTCGGAGATGGGGTGACGGTGGGTAACGGCCGTAATCGCCTCACGCGTAAAATCATCTTTGCCACTGCCCAATCCGCCCGTCGCAATAACCATATTCGCACGGCGCAAGGCTACCTGAAACGCATCGGCAATCATTTTGGGATCGTCGCCAATGGTAACTTTGCTGGTGAGATTGACATTAACTTCACGCAAGCTGCGCGAAATATAGGCAGCATTCGTATCTAGGATGTCGCTGACGAGGAGTTCGGTGCCGATGCTGATGATTTCCACTTTCATGTTTGTTACTACTTAACCACCCTGAAACAACAGAATGATCTTGAATGATTGATGCAGTATAGCGCAAGGCAAAAAATAGGGGTGAAAGGCTCCCGAAAATGACTCAGTCAAGCGTGTTCGGTACTGCATGTGTTTTTTAAACTGTTCTTTTCCAGCCCTTATGATGCATCGAGTTTTGTCTGTGACAGCATCAATTGGTACTGGCGGATTGTTAAGTCGGTGTTGCGAATTTTGAAGGCTAGATCAGCAGCCAGGTTTTTCATTAATTTGTAGCCCAGATCGGTATAGGTGTCACAAAGTTGCATCAGGCGCTGACGGTCGATGCGTAGCAGAATGGTGTTTGCCTGGCTAACACGAATCGTCGCGGAGCGTACCCCTTGGTCAACCAGTGCAACTTCACCAAAAACTTGTCCTTGCCGTAACTCGGTCAGAACTTCCATTTCTTCTTCATCGACGTCACTCCCAACCATTGTTGGGTTCATAATGACCTCAACGCCCCCACGGGCAATGATATAGAGTTCAGTCGTTTGATCGTTTTCTTTGAGCAAAATATCGCCAGTCTGGTAGGTATTGGACTCGCACAAAGACGCCACTAATTCTAGCTGGGTTTCTGTAAAGGTATCGAAGATATCTGTTACAGACAAAATGGCGCTAATTGATTGCTGCATGAAACCCCCTTTTCCGCCAATATTTGGCTGCGGGCATTCTAGCATAAAGAAACGGCCGTAGCAATTGAACATGGTGAAGACCCCAAGGGTTTCTGCAACAGATTTATCTTCCAAAAATGATAGAAAAACCCTTTGGGTCTGGTATCAAAAAAACTATGCACCCCACGTTTGGCGCAGGACGCGCAGCCAGTTTTCGTGGGTGATTTTCTTGAGGGCAGCTTTATCAAAGCCATGTTGTTGCAGCGCCGTAATCAGCTTGGGCAAACCGGTAACATCGACCAGGTCTTGGGGCATGGTGGCCCCATCAAAGTCAGAGCCAAAGCCAACGTGGTCGATGCCGATGCGGTCAGCGATGTAGACCAGATGGCGAACAATTTCGGATAGCGAAGTTTTTTCTTGGAAACGGCCGTCTTCGCGCAAAAAGCCAATGTGGAAGTTAATCCCCACCATGCCATCCGTTTCTTTGATGGCGTCTAGCTGCTTGTTGGTGAGGTTGCGCGGCGAACGACAAAGCTTGTAAGCGTTGGAATGGGTGGCCACCAACGGTGCGTCACTGATTTTGGCCACATCCCAGAACCCTTTTTCATTTAGGTGAGATAGATCGACCAGAACGCCAAGCTCGTTGCAGGTGCGCACCAGTCCTTTGCCTGCTTTTGTAAGTCCGGGGCCGGTATCGGGCGATTTGGGGAAGCTGAAGGGCACGCCGTGGCCAAACTTGTTGGGGCGGCTCCAGACCAATCCCAGTGAGCGCAGACCCGCAGCGTGCAGGATGTGCAGGGCATCATAGTTGGTGTCAATCGCTTCCGCCCCTTCGATGTGGAAAATGGCGGCAAAGGTGCCATCTTTCAGGCACTTACGCAGCTCCTTGGCGGTGCGCACAATTTTAACTTCGCCTTTGGACGCTTTTTCAATTTCGTAGAGGTGGGTGGCAACGGCCGTTGTAAAGCGCAGCGCATCTTTGTGCCGGATGGGATCAGGCAGCGGCACTTTGTATCCTTTTTTGGTTTTTTTGAGGTTCTTGAATCCTTCTTTTTTCTTCTTTTTGCTGGGTGGTTGGCGGTCGTTGGGGGTAAAAACGGCAAAAAAGCCGCCAGCCAGACCGCCTTCGCGGGCGCGGGGCAGGTCGATATGGCCTGTTTCCGAACGCTCGAAGAAAGAACGGCCGTTTTCGCCCTGTTCCAAATGCAATTTAAGCAATGTATCGTTGTGACCATCAAAAATAGGAAAGTCAGACACAAATCACCTCTTGGTTGTGGGTAAATGGGCAAATTTCATCCCGCCAAGTATAGCCCAACTTTCGTTAGTTGTATCAAGTAGGGTAAATAAATAGAATGGCTACTTATCAGCGACTGCTGTGATGAATCCTGGTGGCCCATCTCCCAGACTGACCACGACGGAGCCAATTACCAAACCATAGCGCCAACTTTCCCACGAAAGTGTTGCCTGACTGCCGTCGGCAAAGGTAACCTGCAAATCAGCCTGTAGGTGGTAAATAGGATCATCATCTCGAATCGCCTCGGAAAAATTGGCTGTATTTTTTAAATCAACCTGTTCGGCTTCCCAAGTGGTTATTTGTTTGAGGGCAATGGTTGGCTGCTGGTCCAGCATGGCTAAATCAGCTGGCTCTGCGGGTAGAGACTGGTCGTTTTTTGCCAGCAATTGGGCCACAGTATTGCTCACCGCAGCTTCGTGAGACAGGAAAACCTTTTTTGTTTGAATCAAGATTACAGTGACGAACACAGAAACAAGGATGAGCAGCAATACGGCCGTTTTCTTTTTGAGCATCTTGTACCTCCATTGAAATAAAGAAAAGGTGAGATGGGTACAAAGATAATCTGCTGCTGTTGTCGGTGCTGACCGTTTTCGCCATCGTTTTGCTACGTTTTCCCTATAAGATAGAAGGCGCACCCATGCTGCAAAATGAAGTCGGTGACGGTGTAGTTTTGGGCAAAGAGGTCGGTGAAGAGCTGGCGGGTGTGCAGCCGCCAGGCTTGGGCCAGGGGCATGTCTTGGGCTTTGAGGGCGCGAATGTTAGGGGGGATTTGCACAAAGTGACGCGCTTCGCTAGGGGAGTTGGTGGTTTCGGGCGGACGGCCGTTCCCCACCACCGGGTTCAAAATGAGATGCTCGGGAACGGCCGTTTTCCTCACATTCTTCCCCGCTAGTCGATTGGTCACATGCGCACTGTTGATATGCCAATCCACCTGGAAGCGATCGCTGGGCAGTCCGGCGTTGATGCCCACAATTTCGCCGTACAGGTTGGGGATGTAGGTGCAGCACACCGCGCCCAGTTTGTGGATGTTCAGCCGGGCGTTGGCCACTTCCAGCGGATCATAGGTCCAGGTGATGAGGTCTAGCCCTTGCTGCTGTACTGCCTGGCGCTGGGCCAGCTTGAGCCGGAAGCCAATGCCCTGCCCCTGGAACTCTGGATGAATGCCCATCATGTGCGAGGCGTGTTTGAAACGGCCGTCTCCCATCAACCCCACAAAGCCCGCCACAAACCCCACCAGTCGTCCCTCAGCATACGCCC
>JBNKLQ010000268.1:0-8130 GCA_050292445.1 Promineifilaceae bacterium (SeqCode)
ACAATGAAACGTGGCGTCAGGCGCAGCTTGAGTTTATGGTGAATTTGGGCAGCCAAACGATTTCCGGCGATGAGATGTGGGCTTTCCAAGAAACGGCCGTGCAGCTCATGCCTAAAGGGACAGCTCGCGATTATGCTCATATGATGGCCCAAATTGGCAGCGGTCACTTTATTTCCGCCGAAGTAAGTGACCTCATGCAGCAAAAAATGGGAACGGTGCCCTCAGATTGGCCGCTGCGACTGATTTACTTTGATCGCTTTGCCGCCAAAGATGGCGTTACAACTGGGGTGCTTTCCGTGGCGTCTACTGCTTTGCCTAAAAGAGGTAACTTGAATGGCCAGCAGCGTGTGGTCGTGCTGTTTGTCAATGGACTTCCCCCTGAACAGTTCAGCCAGCAGGTCCAATTTCAGGGCCATTACCTGCTGCCCATCGACTTGGCCCAGGCCGAATCATGTTTTACGCAACTCCAGGCCCAGTACGGCCGAGATTGAAACCACATGAAATCCTCAAGCCGTCAGCTGCCGCCAAAGGGATAGCAGCAATCCTGGGATGCCTAACAGTAACATATAAGGCAACCCCAGGAAAACAAGACCAAACTTGACCAGGGCACACCATCTGGCAACTGGAGCCAGCCACATCTCCTGCCCACCTAAAAGCAGGCGAATCAACGCAGCGTTTTCAATGGCGTCCAATAGGGCGGCCACAAGCAATCCCCAGGCAAGCCAACTCCCGATGGTAGCTAACCAGGGAGCTTTGTCACGCCAAAACTGAGCGACCAAAACACAGCCAAGGCTAATCGCGCTGCCGTAAAGCAGCAAGAATAAATAATCAAGCCCCAGGCTAAGGGCAGCATATATTTGCCCTTCAGCCCCCCACATTTGCAGAATATCTTGGGCTAAACGCAAGGTGCCTGCCAATTCGAAATCAACAATGTTTGCCCCTGCCTCAACAAGAGGTTGACCAATCCGTGTCATGATGAAAGCGCAGAGAATTGCTAAGGGTGTTAGCACAGCAAACACTAACTGTTGGGAGCGAAGGGACCACCAGGAGAAAGGAGAGGACTTTATCATAGATTTTGCCGCTCCATATCGGCATATTTGGGTAACATAGTGACGAGACGTAGGTTCATTATATGAGGTTAGTAGGTTAGGGAAAAATTTACGGCCGTTTCCACCAATTTCCCCAATGCCTGTAACTTTTCTGGTCTGGATGCATATAGTTATTAGAGCAACAACAAAAGAGGCAGCATGACATCCTTTCACGACCTGTATCAAAAATATGCAAAAGACGTCTACCGGTTTGCTTACTGGCTGTCTGGCAGTGCTATGGAGGCAGATGATATTACGGCCGAAACATTTACCCGCGCCTGGACCAGCCGCAAAAGAATTCGAACAGCGACGGTGAAAGCCTATCTTTTTACGATTGCTCGTAACCTGTATTTAGAGCAGCGGCGTGCGGCGAAGCGCGTGGTTGAATTGGAGCCAGACATTGCAGACCCGCTGCCACAGCCAGAAAAGAGCGTTGAGCATCGGCTGGATTTACAGATGGCTCAGGAACTGATTCAAAGTTTACCGGAAATTGATCGCACTGTTTTTTTGCTGCGGGTACAACATGACTTGCCTTATGCTGAAATTGCTCGTGTAACAGATCTTTCTCTGTCGGCAGTGAAGGTAAAAGTACATCGTGTGCGTTTGCGATTGGCCGAGATGGAGCTCAACAAGGAAAAGTGACCCATGAAAGTAACACGTGACGTAATCCTGGATTTGTTACCGCTTTATCTGGCTGATGAAGCCAGTGCGGATACGCGCGCGCTGGTGGAACATTACCTGGAGAGCGATCCGCAGTTAACGCAGCTGGCCTTAAAGGCTGGTGAAAGCAAAATTCCTAATGACATCCCAATATCTTTAACGGAGGAAAATGAAATGAAAGCATTTAAGAAAGCAAAACGTTTGATGATCCAGCACAATCTATTTCTATTATTGGCGGTCCTCTTTACATTCCTGTTTGCCATGGGGTTGACGTTTATCGCAGATGAACGGCCGATCGGCCCGGTGGTTTTCCTGGGTGTAGCAGGTCTATTCTGGTTCCTGTTTTACCGGGTAAATCGCCAGTTTGACGAATGATAAGATGACAACCGTCTCTACCTAGATTTAAATCGGGTCACCGCAATTTGTGTCGCCCGGCGTTATCAGCGCCGGGCGTTTTTGCGTCAGAAACCAATGTGAATCTCTAGTTGCTCATAACTTCCTATTGCAGATAGATTTGCTATGGGTAAATATGCTTCAGCTTAACTGTTTCGCCGCAGCGTTGCTGTTCGACAAAACTTGTTTAGCGAAACAATAGATCATGATAACCACAGAACAACAGGGCAGATTAAGCTATTGCCCAAGCCTTTTTTGTTTCCTTTTCTATGCTATTCTTAATACATGACAATAATCACCCTCACAAACCGCTTATTGTTACTATTGCTTTTGCCTTGAAAAAAGGAACATAAAGACCAGACTGTGTTAGACATAACTCTTTAGAAAAGGAAGTAGATAACCTTATGACAGTACATTTGTATTTTTCTCTCATCCCCGAAGCCCTCATTGCATCTATGCTGCCACCAGATGAGTTTGGCACCTACTACGCCGTTGGTTCTCATAAAAAACTTCATGGCCAAGCCATGTTTATTGAATTGGATCCTAACTTCCGGCACGACTTCTTTAAAATTGAAGCGGGTATTGAACGCTGTGTACCCCATGACGATGGCTCGCCAAAGCGTTCTGTGTACATTTCCACCTATCGTGTATTGGAGCATGTGCCCATCGACGTTATGCAGAAACTTTACCTGGTCACTGCTTATGGCGAGGTGTTAGGCATTGAAGCTGGCGACGCTGTATTGGCAAAACCCACTGATTTAAACATGTATCAGGAAATTGCCCCAGTGCATCCTTTGGTGGTGAGCACGTTAAGCCCAAACCAATATTATCAATTCCTCACCCAAAATCCAGACAGTCTGGTTCATTTTCCGGCAGTTTGTTTTGTGGATTTGCAATTGGGTGAGCTGGCGGAAGACCCAGAACATGGGGCTATTCGTGATTTGCCTTACAGTTTTATTCATCATTTGCGAGAGTGCTTGTTGGAAGTACAAGAAAAGCCCATTCATTCCAAAATTGTGAACCGTGTAGAAAGTGTTGAATATCCTTACCGTATGATCAAAAATGGCATCTTCTTGGGCAACAGTGATGGTCTGATTTATTTCCCGTTGCCTTCGCGTGATGACCTGCGTGGAAAATATTATCGTTGGTGGCGCTCTGCCAATCAATCCTGATAGGCATCGAACCGGTTGGTTGACGTGGAAGAGCCGGGAAAGCGCTTTCCAGGCTCTTTTTTATAGGTGGTAATGGGGAACGGCCGTTTCCCCCCTCACCTCCTACTATAGCTGCCAAAATACCCCAGGAATGATTTTTGACATAGCTTGTGCAATTCGTTACAATCGTTTCTCCATGCCTCCTTCCACTGGGGGCATTTTAAGTCCAACAGAGAAAAGCGGGTCTAATGCTGAAGCAAAACTCTTTTGTCCATTAGTGAAGATTGTCTTTTGCCTCAGTTTAACTGTTTCGCTCCAGCATCACTTTGTGAAAAATGTTTGGCGAAACACTGCCCCGCTTTTTGTTTGTCCAAACAGACTGATTCAACAAGAAGAAGAGAGGAGGCATCGATAATTCATGCAACACGCATTTTTCCTTGCACAAACGGCAAATGAACGAGCCAGTTTGCCTTTAATTTGGTGGCTTGGCCCCATTGGGGCCGTTTTGGCTCTGGGGTATGCCTGGTACTTTTACCAGCAGGTAATGAAAGAGAGCGAAGGCACGCCCAAAATGATAGAGATTGCCCAAGCGGTACGCGAAGGGGCCATGGCCTATTTGCGGCGGCAATATCGGGCTGTCGGGCTTGTGTTTGGCGGTTTGTTTATCATCTTTATTATTTTGGCGCTTTTGGACCTGCAAAATCCGATTGTGCCGGTCGCTTTTCTGACAGGTGGTTTCTTCTCCGGTTTATGCGGCTTTTTTGGCATGAAGACAGCGACGAATGCCTCGGCGCGAGCGGCTAATGCGGCCAGAGGCAGCCTAAACGGTGGTTTGCAGGTTGCCCTGCGCGCTGGCGCAGTGATGGGTCTGGTTGTTGTTGGGTTTGCTTTGTTGGATATCACCATTTGGTTTTTGGTGCTTTACTTTGTTCCCCCGGCGGCGTTTATCCGCGAAGCCATTAACCCGCTGCCCCAAATTACAGCGACGATGTTGAGCTTTGGCATGGGCGCTTCCACGCAAGCGCTGTTTGCTCGCGTGGGTGGTGGTATTTACACCAAAGCGGCCGATGTTGGGGCTGACCTGGTCGGTAAGGTAGAAGCTGGTATCCCTGAAGACGATCCGCGTAACCCGGCAACCATCGCTGACAATGTCGGTGATAACGTAGGTGATGTGGCCGGTATGGGTGCAGACTTGTATGAATCCTACGCCGGTTCTATTTTGGCGACATCCGCGTTGGGTGTAGCTGCTGTGGTGGTTGGCGGTGCTGCTTTGTTTGATGGACAGGCGCCAACGATTATGCAGCAGATGGATTTGCAGTTGAAATATATCGCCGCCCCCATCGTCATTGCCGCGATTGGTGTGGCGCTCTCTATTTTGGGCGTGTACCTGGTGCGTGCCGATGATGGAGCTACCCAGGGGCAGCTCATCAACGCTTTGAGCCGGGGCTTATATGGCAGCTCCATTGGTATCGCGATTTTGTCGTTGCCGGTGGTGCTGATTCTTGACCTGCCCAACGCGATCCAGGTTTGGGTTTCAATTTTGGTTGGTTTGGTTGTGGGCATTGTGGTGGGTAAGGCAACAGAATATTACACGTCCCATGCTTTCAAGCCGACGCGCAGCATTGCTGAACAGGCAGTGACGAGTCCGGCTACGCTGCTCATCGAAGGGTTGGCTGTTGGTATGGAGTCTGCTGGGATCCCGGTTTTAGCGATTGTGACCGGTATTGCCATTAGTTTTTATTCGATGGGCGGTGTTGAGAATATTTCAATGGGCTTGTATGGTGTTGGTATTGCCGCTGTGGGTATGCTCTCTACGCTGGGCTTTACTTTGGCAACGGATGCATATGGTCCTATTGCCGACAATGCCGGTGGTAACGCCGAAATGGCTGGCCTGGACCCCAGTGTCCGTGAAAAAACTGACCAGTTGGATGCGGTTGGGAACACAACAGCAGCGATGGGTAAAGGATTCGCCATTGGTTCTGCCGCTCTTACTTCGTTGGCGCTGCTTGCTGCCTACCTTGAAGAGATTCGCCTCTCTTTGACATTGCACGGTGGTGGTGAGGCGTTGATGGTAAACGGCCGTGCCGTAGAAATATGGACGATGCAAGACTTCATGGTATTTTACAATGTCACCATGCTGAATCCCGCTGTTTTGATCGGCGTTTTTATTGGCGCAACCACAGCATTCTATTTTGCCGCGATGACGATGCGGGCCGTGGGCCGGGCAGCAGGTGGTATGGTAGAAGAAGTGCGGCGGCAGTTCCGCGAATCGCCCGGCATTTTGCAGGGTACGGTTCGTCCTGACTATGCGCGCTGTGTGGAAATTAGTACCGCAGCTGCCCAAAAGGAGATGATCGCCCCTTCTGTTCTGGCATTGATTGTGCCGGTGGTTGTGGGTGTTTTGTTTGGCGTGGCGGGCGTTTTGGGCCTGCTGGGCGGTACCCTGACTGCTGGGTTTGCGCTGGCTATTATGATGGCCAATGCAGGTGGTGCCTGGGATAATGCCAAGAAATATATTGAAGAAGGGCATCATGGTGGTAAAGGTTCCGAGGCGCACAAGGGTGCCGTTATTGGCGACACCGTAGGTGATCCGTTTAAGGATACGTCTGGTCCTTCCTTGAACATTTTGATTAAACTGATGTCGATGGCTTCGGTTGTGTTTGCCGGATTAATTACCTTTTTTGGTAATGGTGTGGGTTTGGTCGCTTTGTGGTTTGGTGGTTAATCAGGCTGTTGTAACATTGACGCGATGAAATGAATGAGAGCTACGGCCGTTTACGGCCGTACCTTTTTGTTTTACCCTCACAAAAGCCTTACTATCTGCGTTATAATATGAAGCATATTATCTTGATACATTTGGAGTCATTATGACCACTGCCGCTGTCTACGTCCCCGCCAAGGCCCACACCAAATCTGGACATCCTGAAAACCAATCACGACTGAGCCAAATCCTACCTTTTTTAGATGAGGCTGGGATTTTAGCTGATATTGATCTGTTGGATCCGGCCCCGGCTACTATTGAGCAGCTGCGCCGAGTCCACGCGCCAGCGCTTATTGAGCGCATTCGGGAAGTATCTGTAACGGGTGGGGGGATGCTGGACATGGGGGATACTTATGCCACATCAGAAAGCTTTGAATTGGCACGGCTGGCAGCTGGTTCAACCAGTGCTGTTGTTGACCAAATCCTGACGGGACAGGCGCAAAATGGCTTTGCTTTGGTGCGTCCGCCGGGGCATCATGCGGAACACAACCGCATTAGTGGGTTTTGTTTATTTAACAATGTGGCGGTGGCCGCTCGGCAGGCGCAGGTGGTGCATGGTGTGAAGCGCATTCTCATTTTGGACTTTGACGTGCATCACGGCAACGGTACCCAAGACATTTTTTACGATGATGATTCGGTAATGTTTATCTCGGCCCATCTGTTTTTGCCCCGTATGTTTTATCCAGGGACGGGCGATTTTCAGGAATTGGGCAATGGCTTTGGGCATGGCTACACGGTAAATGTGCCGTTGATACCCAATGTGGGAGATGTTGGGTACGGCCGTATCCTCACAGAATTGGTTAAACCGTTAGCCCAGCAGTTTAGACCGGAACTCATTTTGGTTTCTGCCGGATACGATGCTCATTGGCAAGATCCCCTGTCAACGGCTGGGTTGAGCCTGACCGGTTATGCAGAAATGTCGCGGGCTTTGGTTCAACTGGCAGATGAGTTGGCCCACGGCCGTATCCTTTTTGTGCTAGAAGGTGGTTACCAGATTCAGGCACTTTCTTACGGCATTCTCAACACCTTCTATGCTCTGACCGGCCAGGACAAAATTGACGATCCACTAGGCTGTATGCCCCATGACGAACAGGACATTAGTCAGCTTCTGCGCCGTCTCAAGCGGCATCACTTGATTTATTAGATGAAACTTTGCATAATATTTATGTAAACGGCAGCAGAATTTAAGCAGCCCAATCACCTAAACACAATCGAAAGAAACGGCCGTACCGCTTTTTTTCATGTTTTATTGAGGCGCAAACGTGACATCTATTCATTTGCACGACTACGTTAGACAAGTTGACAAACTTATTGATGACAACCGCCTGGTTGAAGCGATTGAACATTGTCGGCACATCCTGAATCATTATCCTCGCCACATTGATACCTATCGCATGATGGGTAAAGCCCTACTAGAAAAACAGGATTATGATGCCGCCAGTGATTTATTCCTGCGCATTTTGAGTGCTGATCCCAACGATTTTATCAGCCATGTGGGTCTTTCCATTATTTACAAAGAAGAGCGCCAATATGATCAGGCGTTGTGGCACTTGGAACGGGCTTATGAAATTCAGCCATACAATGTGGCTATTCAGGGTGAATTGCGTCAGCTTTATGCCGATCAAGCTGAGGTGCGTCCCGGCGTTATCCCGCTGACACGGGGGGCTTTGGCTCGCCTTTATATGCAAGGGGAACTTTACCAGCAAGCCATTTCTGAACTGCGTCGCATCCTGGAAGAGGAACCCGAGCGCATGGATTTACAGGTGCTGCTGGCTGAGGCTTATTGGCGTGATGATCAGCGTATTGATGCGGAGGAAGTTTGCCTCAATGTCTTAAGTGAATTGCCTAACTGTATCGTCTTAAATGCTATCTTGTCTGAAATTTGGCTGCAAACGGGACGCATTCCCGAAGCCCAAAAATATTTGCAACGATTGCACGGTTTGACGCAATGCACCATTAATTCATTAGATAAAGAAACGATTGCCGGCAAAGCTTTTGCCACGGAAGGTGCTTTTCATTTACCGGAACAAGCTGCGCTTGAATTCCTGGAAACAGGTATGGCCGTGCCTAATGGAGC
>JBNKLQ010000269.1:0-8115 GCA_050292445.1 Promineifilaceae bacterium (SeqCode)
GCCAGCACCACAAGCCACTTTGTGCGCATCTTTTGAATGCTGGGACCACCTTCAACCGCCCACTGCTGCAGCGCAGAAACTAGCACCAGCCCGATGGCCAATTGCGTGAAAATAGTAAAGAAAACGAGCGGGAGTTCTTCGAAGCCCATTAGATTTTCCTCCTTACAACCTTCGGTTGCTTAGGCAGCTTAAAACGAATGGAGGGGTTGATTTCCGGCCTGACCGGGAATCCCGGTGGGTACTGCACGGCATCCGGATCGTCATAGGTGGCTAAATCAATCATTTGCAGCGCACCCGTGGGACAAGATTGCACACAGGCAGGCAGCAGCCCTTCATCAATTCGCTGGTAACACATGCTGCACTTCTCGGCTTTGCGTGTCTGTTCGTTGTAGCGCGGCGCGCCAAAGGGACAGGAGCGCACACAGTTGCCACAGCCAATACAGACATCGGTATCATGTACCACAATGCCATCATCCCGCTTGGAAAATGCCCCGACCGGACAATCTTCCATGCAGCACGGGTTTTCACAATGGTTACAGGCCAATGAATAAAAGGCGCGTTCGTGGTGTGGGTAAAGCTCTTCGGACAATGGGTATAGCTGTCGCCAAACCACACCCACTTCCTGATGATATTGGTTTTTGCACGCCATCGCGCAGGTCGAACAGCCAATACACAGGCTTGCATCAACTAAAAAACCTAGTTGCTTTGCCATGATGGGCCTCCTTATACTTTCTCGATATCGGCAAACTGGTCGTGGAGAGCCACACCTGGCGAGCCGGTCTTATACGCGCCCATGTCTGACGACGTATCATCGACCAGAATGTTCACGTTGTAATCGTTTTTCTTGCCATACCAGTTTTCGTACATCAACAGCGCGTCAGCGGGTACGTTTTTGGTCAGCTTCACCTTGATCTGCATTTCCCCCACTTGATTGAAGATACGCACGGTGTCGTAATCAGCCAATCCCTTTTCTTTTGCTAACTGTGGGTTGATGTACAAATAAGGTTCGGGGTTCATATCACCCATCCAGTCCACGTTTTGGAACTGGGAGTGAATGGAATATTTATCGTGGGGCGTCAGCAGCCGATAAGGGGCATACGCATCACGTCCAGGTAAGAATTTAGGAACGTCGAAATGTCCATGTTCAGCGGCTAATTCTGATTTGAACTCATATTTGGTGGATGGCGTAGAAAAAGCGCCATCGTTCCAAGCTGTTGTGCCTGACAACGCTTTGCGTGGCCCGTCTTTCAGATCTTCCCAGGAGTCGATGCCGAACAGGTCATAAATACCGGTATTAAACTCTTTTTCCATCCACTCTTTAGGGTCAATGTTTTCTGGAAAGGTGCAGGAACCTGGCTGCTTACTGTTCAAGACAGATGACAAGGCTGAGGCTATTTCAATGTCTGATTTGGCTTCAAACATTGGCTGAATTGCCTGCTCGTTGATCCCCAGCCAATAATGCCAGTAGGAAACGTTCACCGTCCAATCTTCAAACAAGGTGGTAGTGGGCAGAACAATGTCGGCCAATTCGGCCGTTTGGGTGAAGAATTGATCAACCACGACGACCATTTCCAGCTTCTCGAATGCTTTCTCAATCTTGTTGCGATCAAAGTCTTGGCTAAGGACGTTTTTATTGGCTGCCCACAACATGCGGATGGGCGGATCGTTGGTGTCTAGAATGACCTGACCGATTTTGTTGATGTTGACGGCGCGGTCCGAATAGCTAGCTTCCGTGGTTTCCGCTTCACTGGCAAATTCACCCATCGGCCCGGTTTCACCGACAAAGCCAACGGAGCCTTCCGGCGGTGACTGCACCATCGCGTGATAGTTGAAGCCCCAGGTGTACAGATGGCCGTAGCGGGCACCGCCGCCCACTTTGCCCACGTTACCGGTCATGGCTACCAGCGCGTCAATGGCGCGGACGTTGTTGCCGCCGTTGACATGGCGCTGCATCCCGTAGCCAATCCAGATGGTAGCCGGATCGGCGGTGGCAAATTCGTGGGCAACGGCCGTAAACACCTCAACCGGAATCCCACTCTCCTCAGCCGCCCATTCCAATGTCACGTTTTCCTTGATGTACGCTTCGTATTCGGCAAAGCCGACGCTGTTGTTGCTAATCCAGTCACGGTCTACTAGATTATTGTCCAGCAGATAGCGGGCCATGCCCATGGCCAGGGCACCGTCGCCGCTGGTTTTCACTTCCCAATATTCGTCGGCTTTTGCGGCCGTTTGCGTAAACACCGGATCAATGACGACCACCTTGGCGCCGCGTCGCTGCGCTTCGGTGATGAACTTCATGGAATGCACCGAGCAGTACGCCGGATTGGCTCCCCAAATGATAATGTATTTACTGTTGACCATATCTTCGGGGTCGTTGCACCACATGTTGCCCATGTCGTAATTTTGGGCGTCGATGCCAGCGGGCCAGCACGGCGTGCCCACAAAGCGGGTAGTGTAGCCCAGCGAGGACATCATGCCTTCAACGCCGTAATGGGTGATGCCAAAGTTGCCCGAATATTTGGTCAGGGCCATACCCAGCAGCGAGCCATCCAGCTCTTTGATCTCCAGAATTTTGTCGGCAATTGTGTTGAGGGCTTCGTCCCAAGAGATGCGCTCCCAGTTGCCGGAGCCGCGTCCCACCTGGCGCATAGGGTATTTGATGCGGTCGGGGCTGTAAACGCGGCGCGGATAGGCATATCCTTTCACACACAGACCACCGTTGGTAAACGTGGATTCGGGTGCGCCTTCGATAAATTGCAAAACGCCATCCTTCACGTAGCTGACGATGCTACACGTATCGTAGCAGTTGCGCGGGCAGGCGTTGCGGAAGGTTTGGTAGGCATCTTTTCCCTGGAAAAAGGTGGGGCCAAAGCCTTCCTCACTCAATAAATTTTGTGCCAGCAGCAGGCCACCGGGCAGCGCGGCCAATGCCCCTGTCGCCAGCAAGCCTTGTAAAAAGCGGCGGCGGGTAAGGGGACAGGCCAATGCTTGTTCAACCCGGTTGGCGTCCCGCTGGTTTGGTTGTCTGTTCATTGGGTTTCTCCTGTAAGGTGAGAATATTGGTCGGAAACGGAATTGTTTGGTTGGTCAGCTGGGTTAATGGGTGGCTTGGGGGAGACGGCCGTTTGCCACTTCACGCTCCAGCCACACAGCCAGGCAATCCACCACAAAAAGAATCGCCTCATGACCATTTTCTGCGCGGCGCACCCGCTTGATAAATGCCGGCAGCCAGCGCTGCAAATGGTTAAACAACAAATAATCCCGCATCGCCTTCATTTCGTCGGCGGAGGGGATTTGGTTAAGAGCTACGGTAAATTGGCGTAAGCAATCTAGCTCATAGCTAATGTGGTCTTCGGGAAGCTGGTTCTTGAGCGGCGATCGCAGCCCGGCGAGCGCATAAATCTCGCGGACGCGCATGGTGCTAGGCCCCATCAATTGAGGTTCTGCCTCCAGGTAAACAGAGGCAAAAAGAGGCGCAATGGGGGCTTTGGGACCCACAAAAAGGCGGTTAAAGCTAAATTCGACCGCCTGCCAGTCAGTAACGACCGGTGTAGGCTGCTGGACCCAATCGGCTAAATCTGTATAGGCCACCTGCAAATCGGAGGCACCCTGAGCCGCAAAAAAACTGCTTAACGCTTTCATCTGAAAGGCAGCGTGCAAATCAGTCATTCAACACCTCGTATTCTCTCGTTTCAGTTCAATTAGTCACTCTGAAACATGCATATGTGAAATTTAACACAAATGGAAGATGCAAATCATCGTTAGAGCGTGGAGGGGTCTCATCAAAATGATGATTTTCGGGGAGGGTTTCGTTATGGCGCGAAGGAGTTAAGGTTCTAACAAGCCATGTTGGGCAAAGTAGGCCAGCGCTCCTGGGTGCAGATAAGCGCGAACCTCAATATTCAGCTGAGACAAAGAACTTTTCGGGGTGAGGCGGATCGTCTCATCCTGAGCAAGCTTATTTCCCTGGTCACCCTCCAAGAGCATAGATACAAGCTCCGTCATGAGGTCAGTTGGAAAGTCTTCCAGCGCCGCCAGAACAAATGTGACTGCCAGCGTATTAATTTCTGCTTCCAGGCCGGCGTAAGTACCGGCAGGAAAAACAGCCCGGTGAAATATGCCGGGATAAGCCTGCATGATTTGGGCAGCCTCCGCCGCCTCGATGGGAATTATGACCATTTTTGACGCCGCTGTGGAGAACGCAGCATTAATTTCGGGGCTGGGAATCCGGCCGCTCCACAAAACGGCATCAATCTCTCCATTTCCTAAGGCGATTGTGGCCTCATCCGTCGTGAAAGTCTCAATGGTGAGCGGATTAATTCCCAAAGCTTCTAGCACAAACCCAGCCAGCTCTACGCTAACGCTATCGGGTGGGCTAATCGAAATTCGCCTGCCCCTGAAGTCGTTGATGGTGGTGATGCCGGTTGCCTCTGTTGTGATGAGTTGTAACGGTTCTTCAAAAAGCGGCAGGACCAGGCGCGCCGGCTGACTGTAATCGGGAAAGGTTGGTCTGTCCACTTCAACGCCGCACTTGATGCTCAATGTTTCAATTGGGGCGTCGGGAAAGGCTTGCATGAGGTTGCCCTGGTTGGCCAACACAACGTGGTAATCGTAGGCAAAGGCCAGATCGGCCTGCCCGTTGAGCAGCAGCTTCAGATCTTCCATCCTGGATGAAGTCGTTTTTACGCTCATTTCTGTGTGGGGGATGGTTTGGGTAACGGCCGTTGCCAATGCACTCCCCCACAAATACCGCTCATCTGTAGGGCTGCCGGCAGCAATGCTCAGCTTGCGCGTCGAGATTTCAGGCAGGGCCGTAGGTGATTCCCAGGTTGGTACGGCCGTTGCTTCCGGCGGAGAAGAAACCGGGGCACAACTTGCCACCATCAGCAGTGAAATCAGAAAGATAGCAAGACACACATTTCGCTTGATGTCGATCATTGATCGCCTCACTTGGGCCTGGCCAAATCAATGATGCCAGGCGAATAACCCTACGTGAAATTTAGCACAAAGCAATAGGGAACCTCATCATTAGCGAGTGGAACAGTCTCATCATTCTGATGATTTAGCGTGAACGGTAGTTTGTTTCGAGGAAGCGGGAGCTATTCGTCGAGGGTAACCAGGTTGTGGCGCAAGGCATACAGTGCCGCCTGGGTGCGATTGCTGAGACCGAGCTTATTTAATATGTTGGTGACATGACTGCGTACGGTGGGCAGACTAATCACCAATTTTTCAGCAATTTCGGGATTGTCCAGCCCCTGCGCCACCAATTTGATCACTTCAATTTCACGCTCGGTAAGCGAAGATTCAGCATTCTCTTGCTTGTCCTGCTGATTGAGCAATTTGCGGGCAATTGCCGGGTGCAGCGCCATTTCTCCCCGGTACACATCACGGATAGCACGAACAAGCTCTTGCGGTGATGAATCTTTGAGCAGGCAGCCCAGCGCCCCGGCATCGAGCGCGGCAAAGATTTTTTTATCCTCGGTAAAACTGGTAACAACTAATATTTTGGCCTGGGCGTCGGCGGCTTTGATCTCTTCGATCGCTTGCAGCCCATTTTTACGCGGCATTTCCAAATCCATCACGATCACATCTGGCTGCAGCAATCTGGCCTGGAGCACAGCTTCTTCACCATCTTCGGCGGTGCCAATGACCTCAAATCCGGGCTTAATGGAAAGCAGACCTTGCAGCCCTTCGCGCACCACGGGATGATCGTCAGCGATGAGAATGCGGATATTGACAGCCGTCATGTGAGCGCCTCGGGTTGAAGATTGGCTTCAGGCTGCTGGTAGGATACGGCCGTATTTCCCCCAAGCGGTATGGTCACGCTCACCGTTGTGCCTGCCTGTGATTCAATTTCAAACAGGCCGCCCAACTGCCGGATGCGCTGGCGCATACTGCTTATGCCCAACCGACCTTCCAGCTCAACGGCCGTTGGGTCAAACCCCTTACCATCGTCGGTGACGCTAAGAAAAACGCTGCCCTCATCGGTATGTAGGCGAACGAGAACGGCCGTTGCCTCGGCATGTTTCAACGCATTATTGAGCGCCTCATTGGTAATGCGATACAAGCATTCCTCGATGTGAGGCGGTAAATCGGCACTGATATTTACCTGTAACGTAGCCGAAATACCGACGCGCTGCTCCACCGCGGTCAGCCGACTCTCAATGGCTCCTTCCAGACCATCGTCGTCAAGCGCCGAAGGACGCAGTTCATACAGCAGTAGCCGCATTTCACGCAAGGCCTGCTGCGAAATCTCGCCAATGCGGGCTATCCGCTCACGGGCCGGTTCCACCTCCCCCGCTGCAAGCAAGCCGCTGCCCCATTCGGCAAACAAGCTCAAGCTGTAAAGTGACTGGGTCACCGAATCATGCAGCTCCCGCGCCAACCGTTCGCGCTCTGCCCTGATTGCTGCCCGCTTGCTTTCAGTCAGATCGTACAGTAGCACCACCACACCGCTAAACTTTTCGCTAATATCCAACATACGTTCCAGCTTGACGTTAAAAAAGCGCATGCCTTGAACGGTGTTAAAAGTTTTTTCTGCATTCAGGGTACTTACATCGCTTTGGAATAATACAGCCAACTCATCCGACAACCAGGGCAGTGCCGGCCTGTTTTGTTCCGGATCATAATAAATGTCACCGGGCATAGCAGCACCAATGAGCAGCTTCGCCGCCGCGTGGTTCATATTGGTCACGTCGCCATTGTTATCCAGCAAAATAACCGGGTCATGCAGGCTTTCAAATATGGTGAGATATTTGTTTTTTTCATTGGCTAAAAAGCGATTGGTGGCTTGCAGCTCATTGAGCCTTTCCTGTTTGGTCGCCTCCGCCCACTCGGCACACAGGCCCAGTTCAATGCGATCAAAACAGCGGCCAACAATGTAGCCATAACGCCATTGCGTTTCTGCATCAAATCCGGCGGTTTGGACGAGGTCCAAATAACATTGACGATAATATTTAAACAAACTTAAAAACATGCCCAGGGTTAAGCCGCGTGACCGGTGCTTTTGTGCTTCCTGGATGCCAAAGATAGCAAAAGGGTCTTGCGTATAATCTTCGTCTGGACGCAGTTCAAGATTTTTTATATCAAGCAACAGCGCCTTTTGCAGCGTCTGTGAAAGATTTTCAATGGAAATGCGCCACGCTTCCGCCAGCGTTGAGGTGTACTTTACGAAATCCTGCTCTTTGGCGTAATGCAAGATGCGGTGCATCAGCCACTCTTCATTTTCTGTTATTAGTTGCTGTAACTGTTTCATATGGCCTGCCATAGGTTGCCAACAGATCATCAAATATATCTCCCATTCTAGATTGCAAGGACGTTTATAGCAAAAGCTCAAAAACGTTCATCCGCTTTGACCTACAATTTGCTAGCAGGAGATCGGGCGTTTGAGGAAGCAAGCATCTTCAGAACGAAGGCGAGCGGCCTTTGAGGCTCCCTTGCTCCGTAAATTGACAAATTGCTTTCTCAATTACTATTTCAATATACATTGATGTATCACGGGCATCATCAGATTCATGTGATGAAGCTTACTACGGCCGTTTCCCCAACAACCATATAGTTCAAGCATACTATTTCAATGAGTATTGAACCATTTAAGGAGCGCAGCATGATGAAGATTAATCTGCTCGGTCCTGGCTGTGCTAACTGCAAACGGGTAGAACAAACCGCCCGCCGCAAAGTGGGAAAGTTGGGCCTGGCGGCCGACATTGAGAAAGTCACCGATTACGGGCAAATTATGGCTTACGGGGTGATGTCTACACCGGGGGCAGCAGGCCAACAAATTCCCGGACATCAACTTCTCCAAGATTTACCGCTACGAGGAAGAAGATTTGACGACCGCCGCCCAGGAACTGGCCTGCATGGCAGCAATTCGAAATATGATCTCAATCAGGCTCAAGTTCAAGTTGGTCAAACATAAACTTAAGAACCGAACGCCAATCTGAGAATATCAAGTAGCGCAGCAACGCTTCCACATCATTAAAAAATGTGCGCCGTGCGCCCAATGCCCGTCGAACTTGTTGGTAAATCAAGTCGGCAACCTGAGCAATGGTATGGAGGAGAAAAGCGAGCAAGTTCAGCGTCAGCAGTGTGGTTGAAAGGTGCTCCTGACCGTGA
>JBNKLQ010000270.1:0-8076 GCA_050292445.1 Promineifilaceae bacterium (SeqCode)
TCTCGGTCGAGGTGTCAACGATGAATTCCACCTTTTCCCAAGGCCACCAGAGCAACCGGCGGCCAGGCTTGAGCGTCTCTTCGATTTTGCCCCAGCGGGAAAGCACCCCTGTTGTGCCATGCTCAATTTCCACAATAGCACTGCGCCACCAAGTAAAAGCCCCGATAAGCGCAAAAAAAGATACGCTAAGAATCGCCAGGCCAATACCTGCGCCATTAAAGCCAAACAGCAGCAAGTTGGCAATAAGCGAGTAAAAAGCCAGGGCAAACCAAACCAGCCAACCCATGCGCCGCCGATCTTTAGGAATCACAACTGGCACCAATGAACCAGCATCCCCAGAACGGAGCAGACGTTGGATATTGTCCCAGGTACCAACAACTTCTTTAATGCGTGAAAAACTACCTGTAATTGCCATTAGCTTTCTCCTTCACCGCTGTCTTCAACTTCGGCCACTGCGGCGGGTGGCAACACAGCTTCCGCACCTTTAGCTATTGTGGGATCAATATCGGCCATTGACAGCATTACGGCATCTTGTTCAACGATGTCATTCAGTTTGATGGTGCGCTCCTTGATGCGTCCCATTATTTCCTTCGCGCGCCCTCGGATTGCTCGAATTTCATCTTCGGTGTAAAGCGATTTATCCTCAATGCCCATCATTTGGCGAGCCACAGCCATAAAGTCAATGCTGTTGTTTTTCGCTTCACCAATATTGACAATTTGAGGGAGTTTGTCGGCAACGGCCGTAATCTTGTCCAGCACCTCACGCTTGTAGCGATATTCCAAAATTTCCGGGTAGTAAGCGCTATTCACCGTGCGAATATCCAGGGCCTGCGCTTCCAGCAGCGCCGCATTGGCCTGCGCTTCACTGCGAGCCTCCACCAACAGCTGGTGGGCATAGGCGTTGGCCTGATTGATCGCTTTCTCGTGCGCCGTGCTAATTTGCGCCTGCGACGTAGCAATATCAGCCCGAATTTCAGAGTGCGTCTGGCGCAAAGAGGCCAGCTCTTTGTTCAAATCACCCTCATCCTGGCTCTTGCGCAGTTCCAGTTCATATTGGTAGGTGTACGCCTCTTTGGCAACCTTCACCACCTCCGCAGCGGCCAGATCCATACGGTATTCCTGGCTGGAAGGCTCGGCATGGGTGATGTTGGCGTTGACAAAACGCACGGCAGGCAAAAACTGCCGGTTAAGTGTTTCTAGCATCCCCTGCGTGCTTTCACCAATCAAATCATAGATTTCTTCCGCTTTTTGCTCGTAAATGAGAGCGCGGGTCACTTCGCTGATGGCGTTGTGCAGCTTCTCGGAGAAGCCATTGACGCCACCCAAGGTAAAGATGAACTCGACCGGATCTTCAATACGAAACTGGAGGAACAAATCAACCGAGGCATTCACGCGGCCAGAAGTCGGTGCCTCCCGAATTGGCGCATTGTAGGGGTATTCTTTGGTGGTGTTGACGAGGTAGCTCACTTTGCGCCGGGGATGGAAACCTAGGAACTTACGCCCTGGACCAACCGTCTCTTCCAGCTTGCCAAATTTAGTGATGAGGGCGTGGCTGCCATCTGGCACCATCACGATACGCGCCCGAGCAACGTTGAGTACAGCAAAGCCCAAAACCAGTAAAAAATAGTGGGGACCAAAGAAGGCGGTGGAAATGCCAGAGCCAAACAAGGCATCAAATGCACCACTAAACATCTGCCCAACCAGGCCAAAGAAGAAAAAGAGGGCCGGCACGGTTAAAGCAAAAAAGTAAGAGCCAGAGCGTTTGGGGACCACAACAGGAGAAATAATGTTGGTAACTTCGTCCCGTGCGTCTGCCTCTGGTTTGCTGAAGCTGCGATTAAGCACTTCCGCCGCATCTTCTAGCGAAGTAGCCATCTGCGATATTTTGGTAACCGCAGATTCTCCACCCTGGCGGGCAGAGATGAAGTCCCTGGCATCAATTTGAAACTGCTCAAACGCTTCGGATTGAACAAATTCAGTAACACCACGGACAATATTTTGCACATCGGCCATCGTTGTTCTCCTTTTTCCAGCAGTGGTGCGCCGGAACCCAATAAACATCTATCTGAAGCTCAGCTACAGAGGTCAAAGAGGTTTAAAATCGAGCCCCTCTTTTCACTCCAGCGGTGCTCAGCACAAGCCGGTGGCTTTTCCAGATAGATTTTAAATTGACCACAAAGAGCGATAAAACTGTTTTTAGCGCTCTCTGGCTTCAATTTAATTTAGCGGAGAACAGTTCATTTGGTCAATGCCATTTTGTTGAGATGGCCAAGTTTTGGACACTCATTATACGCCAGATTGTCATAAAAGTTGCGGCACTTGGTGACCGTCCGCAAATAAGTAGACGGAATTGTGCGGACGGTTTAACAGTAAGCGGCCCACTGAAACGGGAAGTTATTGTTGGCCACTTACTTGATACTAGAATTGGCAGTCCTACCTACAAAACAGGCCCAACTCAACGGCCGTATACATCCAACAAAGCCAATACGCCCGCTAGATTTTCTGAATATTCAGTCTGACTGCGAGTTGCCAGCTCAACTGTGAACGAAGGAATGTTTTGGGTAGCCAGCCAATCACTGGCATCGCCGCTGACAGGGTAAGCTGTAAATTCTTCATAGACACGATAGCCAGAGGCACTGCCGTATATTTCGGCTACATCTTTAGATGGCTGGTAAAGACCTTCACAACTGCCAACAAAAATGCCATCCGCTTTACTGTGCCAAAACACAACCACCGTTGGCTTTTCCCGCAAAAAGAAAGTACGCAAAGCGGCCGTTTCCGGTTCAGAAAAAGGGCCGGTTCCGCCACTGACCAGGGTGTTGCCCCACAACCCTTCTGGCTGCCAATTGCAGGCAAAGTTACGGTTTAAATCCACCTGGTTGGCGTTGAACCGGCCTGGCTCGATGGCAGTTGTGATGTCTTGGGGCGTGAAACGGCCGTCTATGCCCGTCACCGTAAATTGGCCATCTGGATTCGCTGAGGGAATGATGTACAGGGAGATATTGGCGGGCACGCTATTCGGATTCTCCAAAAAGTAATCGATCATCTCATAAGCCAGCACAATACTGTTCCACTCATAGCCACCATGAATCCCGCCCACCAGCACAACAGTCTGGCTGCCAAAGCCAAAGCGGTAACTCTCGATGGGTCGCCCCCCGGCTGAGGTGCCGATGGGTTGCGCCACGCCATACGCAGCAAACGTCGCCGTCGGCACGGCCGTGGCAGTAGAATCAACGATGGG
The DNA here is from genome assembly GCA_050292445.1 of Promineifilaceae bacterium (SeqCode). Taxonomy (GTDB): domain Bacteria; phylum Chloroflexota; class Anaerolineae; order Promineifilales; family Promineifilaceae; genus Leptofilum. The sequence goes on from JBNKLQ010000270.1 coordinate 3,242, forward strand.
TGCTGGCCTGCTGGGGGTAATGGCAGGGGCAGATGGCGTGGGGACGGCCGTTTGGGTTGCAGGCAGCTCAACGGGTGCAAAAACATCACGCTCAGCGGTCACGGGAAGTGCAGTCGGTTCAGCAGCAGGCACCACTGAATTGGTGGAATCGGCCATGGGGAGTGACACACAGCCAGCCAAAATCAAACTCCAGAACAAAAGCCATTGGACTGTTTTGCGATGCACTTTTACTCACCGTCCTCCTGATTGGCATAAAAGCGCATCACTGCCTCGACAGCCGCCAAATTTTGCTCAAAATCAGTGGTTGTGTAGTCGGTTAGCAGCACAGAGATGGCCGGAATACCCTGCTTGTCCAGCCAGTTGGTAGCATCCCCCTGCACTTCCCGGTTCACCAAATCTTCAAAATCGGCGATGCGGTAATCGGTGGCCCCGCCATAAATATCGGCCAATGTTTGGGAAACGGCCGTTCCCTCTGAACATTCCCCCGGAGAAACCAGCCCCAATGCTGCCTGCGCCTGCCAAAAGATCACACCCACACTTTCCTGCGCTGTGATGAAATTCGCCAGGCTGCGCACCTCTGGCTCGGAAAACGGCTCGGTACCGCCCAGCCCATCAGGCGAATCCGTGCCCCAAGGTGGATTGGGCACCCAGCGACAATCCCAATTTCGGTTCAGGTCCACGCCGTTGCTATTGAGACGGCCCACCAACTGCCCCGGCGCGCGCGGGCTGTCTGGATTGGCATTTGGCACCACAATCATGGTAATTTCAGGCGGAATATCGGCCAAATTTCCAGAAAAATGATCCACAATCTGATTGGCTAAATCCACCGAGCCTGGCGCAAAACCAGCGTGCAAGCCCCCCACAAAAACAAGCACCGTTGGCCCGGTCCCCAAGCGCACGGCCTCGATGGGCGTGCCGCCAGCCGATTGGCCAATTGTGGTAACAACCGGTGTGGGCAAAGGAACAACCGGTGTCCGCGTTACGGTTGGCGAAGCAGCCGTGGTTGTTGTGGGTTCCGCAGTGCTGGTTGACGTTGGCGCAGGGATGATTTGGGTGGGAACAATCAGGCTGACGGCTCTCACCGTGGGAGTCGCTTCTGGCTCTGAAAACAGGTCCGGTCCCCAAATAATTGCCGCCAGGAGCAGAATACCGAACAAGCCAAAACCAATCCAGCGCCACGGCCGTTTATCACTTTCATCAACGTCACCTTCAGGCTCGATTGGCTGGGAAACGGCCGTTGCTGCAAGCGCCTCAGCCAGCAGCGGACCATCAACCTCTACCGTCGGTTCCTCTTTTAGATCGACTGGCTCTGAATGTAGACGTGAAGGCGGCAGCTCGCCAATGGGTGTCCCAAGCACCAGGCCAGACAGCGTCTGGGAAATGGCCGAGGTCAGCTCCGTTGCCGTGCCAAACCGTTCGTTGCGCTCTTTAGCCAACACGCGCTGAATCACCTCTTCAAACCCGTCCGGCAAGTCTGGCTTAAGTTCGCGAATGTGGGGAATAGGATTGAGCACATGGGCCATCATTTGCTTGACGGGCGTGTCGGCGCGGTATGGCTTACGGCCGGTCAACATTTCAAACAGGATGATGCCCAAGGTATAGATGTCGGAACGGCCGTCTAATGACTCTTCCCCATGAATTTGTTCTGGACTCATGTAGGCGGGGGTGCCAATCACGCCACTTGCGGTAAGGGCCGTGTGGCTACCCTGGATCAGCTTGACGATGCCAAAGTCGGTGAGAAAGGCGTTTTCGTATTGATCAAACAGGATATTGCCCGGCTTAAGATCGCGGTGGATGACCCCCTGGCGATGGGCATGGTCTAGCGCCCCAGCCAAACGCTGAATAATGGGAACGGCAGTTTCCACCGTCAACGGCCCAGCAATGATCCGTTCGGCCAGCGTGCCGCCCGGCATGTAGCGCATTACCAGATAAGGGGCACGGTCTTCACCGTAATCGTACACGGGGACGATGGCCGGATGTTCCAGCGTGGCAATAATCCGGGCCTCGCGTTCAAAGCGGCCACGAAAGGTGGGATCGTCTCGCAGCGACTGGGACATCACTTTCAGCGCTACTTTACGGCCAAAGCGGGGATCGTTTGCCAGATAGACAGTCGCCATGCCACCCCGCCCCAGTTCAGATTCAATTTCGTAACGGCCGTACTTCTTCTTGCTCAACAATTACCCCCGCACCAGGCGAGCCAACAAATTATTCAATCGGTAAACATTATGTAATATTTGGGGAAAAATGACAATCAAAACTTTAAGCTTAAAACAAAAAGGCTGCAGCAATCCTGGTGCCACAGCCTTTTATGTTACAAGCCAGCTAAGGGAGTCGAACCCTTGACCTACGCATTACGAATGCGTCGCTCTGCCAACTGAGCTAAGCTGGCGATGCGCTGAGGATTATAACAATCTCATTACCGCTTGACAAACACACATTCCCGCTTATAGTTCGCCTGTTCAGCCACCCAATTTTCCTAAAAATAGGAGCGGTACCCATGCCATTGTTAGAACTAATTCAAGAAACTGTTGAGACGGTTGGTTCAGACAAAGTGAACCTGACCGGGGAAGATCTGAACGGTAGAGATTTGTCCAAATTCAACTTAAAGAAGGCCAATCTCACCCGCGTTAATTTACAAAATGCCACCCTCAAAGAGATCAGCCTCAATGAAGCTACCCTGGAATGGACCGATTTTGCCAACGCGGATCTGACCAACGCGGATTTATCAAAAGCAAAAATGTATCGGGCCAATTTAGCGGATGCCAACCTGGAAAACTGCAATCTAAGCGAGGCGTATTTGGGCAAAGCTGATCTACGTCGGGTGACGCTAAAAAAGGCCAATCTAAGCAAAGCCAAACTGCATTATGCCGACCTGCGGGATGCCAACCTGGAAGATGCCAATATGCAGGGCATCGACTTACGCTGGTCCCGTTACAACAGCAAAACCGTTTGGCCAAATGAAAAGTTTGACCCCTCGCTGACCGGGGCGATTTTGTATGAGCGAGATTAAGCTGGCGGGATACGGCCGTTTCCAATACCACAACAATCAACTCTTTTGCGAAGACGTGCCGCTGGCTCAGTTAGCCACCGCTGAAGGCACGCCCCTTTACGTCTACAGCCAGGCCACGATTTTGGACAATGCCCAGACGTACCTGAAACGGGCTGGGGAGCAGGCGCAGGTCTGCTACGCCGTTAAGGCCAACGGCAACCTGGCCATCCTGCGCCTGCTGGCCCAAGCTGGACTGGGTGCCGACGTCACCAGCGGCGGCGAGCTGTTCCTGGCGCTGCACGCGGGTTTTCCTCCAGAAAAAATCATCTATTCCGGCGTAGGCAAGCTGCGCCACGAAATTGAAGAAGCACTCAAGGCCAACATCCGCGCCCTGCATGTGGAATCAGAAATGGAGCTGGCCCAAATTGCCGCCATCGCCACGGAGCGGCAGCAAATTGCCCACATCGGCGTGCGGGTCAACCCAGACATTCCCGTGGAAACCCATCCCTACATCAGCACAGGCGCAGCCCAGCATAAATTTGGCATTTCGCCGGGAACGGCCGTTTCCCTCTTCCACTTTGCCGCCCAACACCCCTGGCTTAAGCCGGTGGGTCTGGCGGCCCACATCGGATCGCAAATCATGGATCTGGAACCATTTGCTGCTTCGGCCAACTTCCTGGTCGGTCTGGCAGACGAACTCGCTTCCAGCGGCATTCGGCTGGCGTATTTGGATGTGGGTGGGGGACTGGGGGTAACGTATGAGAGTGGCGATTGGAGATTGGCGATTAATGAACCAGGTAAAGAATCTCCAATCTCGCAGCCGCAGGCTGCCAATCTCCAATCTCCCACTATCGAATCGTGGGTAACGGCCGTATCCAAGCCCATTCAAACGGCAGGCTACGGGCTGGTGATGGAGCCAGGACGCTCAATTGTGGCGGAGGCGGGGGTGCTGCTTACCCAGGTTGTTTACACGAAACCGCAGGGCAAGAAGCAGTTTGCCATTGTCGATGCAGCGATGAATGATTTACTACGGCCGTCGCTGTATGGCGCGTATCATGAGATTTTGCCGGTGGATTTCACGCAAAGGCGCAGAGGCGCAGAGGTGAGTTATGATGTGGTGGGGCCGATTTGTGAGACGGGGGATTTTTTGGCAAAAGATAGAGCGTTGCCGCCCCTGGCTCCTGGTGATTTGTTGGCGATCACCCATGTGGGGGCTTACGGGTTTGCGATGAGCAGCAATTATAACGGCCGTCTCCGCCCCGCAGAGGTTTTGATAGATGTCCACCAAACTCATCTTATCCGCCAGCGCCAAAGCTATCAGGTTTTGTTATTTAGATGCTAAAAGATCAGTCTAACGGAATAAGCAACCGTTCTTCGACAACTTGACGACTCACTGTAGCAATATCCAAACATTTAACGAGTAAATGCGTTGATCTTAAATATTTCGTAGCTAATCGTACTTGCTCTGACGTGGGTTCCCAAAAACTTTCTACGTTCCACCATTGAAGGAGGATTTTTTCCAAATCTTCCCTAAAACTATCCCATATCTTAATCGAATCCTCCTCAGCAGGTAACTTAAGGGAATTGATTTGCTTCTTAAGCCATTCGGGAACTGAGACTGGAAGATTCATTTTCAAGTGATTTAAAATATTTTCAAAATCACTTGGCAAGCTTCGCAATAATCCTAAATCAAAGCTTATACCAATATCTAATATAAGTGCGAGAATTCGATCGCGGGCAAGAGCACAGGCAAGGGCAACCTCAAGAGCTCGTTCCAAATTATGGCTGCTGCTTACCATCGTTAGCGCACGGTCATGACTGTGGGAGAATGCACGAGAAAGATCTC
>JBNKLQ010000271.1:0-8035 GCA_050292445.1 Promineifilaceae bacterium (SeqCode)
CGCTGTTGCCATTGCCATCGGTGATGGTGCCGGAAAGATCGTCGCCGCCGTAAATCAGATAGGTGTCGCCATATCCGGCCAGGACGGTGGCCGAGCCGGTCGTGCCGCTAATTTCGCCGCGCAAATCGCTGGGCTGGGCAAAGCCGCTGGGGGCATCGGATGTTACCACCAGAGTGTTGACGTTGTATTCAGGCACAAACAGCACATCATCGGACGGTTTATTGAGGACTTGCTCAGGTGAAAGACCAAAATCGCCATTATCAGGAACGTGACAAGAGCCACAGGTACGGCCGCTTCCTAGAAATGTTTCCTGGTTAAATAAAATCTCGCCCTGATCGGCCAATGGCGCAACGGAAGGCACGGCGGTGAAGGTTGCCCCGGCGGTGTTAACTGGATTGGGTGGCCCCATAGCAAAATCGGCATTGCTTTGCGTGCCGGTGCCAAAGCCACTGCCAGAAACACGGGTGAGTGTGGCGGTGTTCAGGATGGGCAGGTCAGCGCTGTTCGGGCCATCATCTGCCCCGGCGGTGCTGCCCGTGTAGCCTGCACCCCCGTAAGAAAGCGCTATATTGACGCTGGTGCTGTTGATGTTGTCAGGATTGTTTTGGAAGGCAACTTTACCGGCAACAGGAATGATGTCGGCGGGCATAATGAAGTCGGGGGTAGGGGCACCGGGCAGACTGGCAAATTCGGCCGTGGCTACCAGGATGGTACCATCACCGTTTGCCGGGTCGCTGGGAAAAACAAATCGGCCGGTTTCCGTGCCCAGGGCGCTGTAAAAAACCAACATGGCCCGGCCGGGTGAGCCAGCAGGGTCTTCTGCCTGCGGTCCCCATGCTTTTTGCGAATCGTCACTCGTTTCCAACACAATGTACTGCACTTTGGAATCTCCATTGAGACCGGCCATGACTTCATTGATGCGTACCAGATGATTATCGGCGCTAGCCTGGCGTGTGGTCGTGAAAATAGCGACGGCAGCCACAAGCAATAATCCAAGAAATATTATTAGCAGATGCAACCTTTTAACGGGGATAAGCATAAACATTCCTCCACAATACAATTACTGGGTCCATAGCTTGAGTTGTTGATTGACGAGTTGCACAAGGATAGTACTAAAGTAATGTACGTGGCAGCACTTACATATGCGCTTACGGGATGTTGTTCTGGAGGATGGAATGGGTGAGGCGTGAAACGTGATGTTCCGTTCACGCCTCACCCATCATGCTTTATCTTTGAATGAAGGGGAGATAGGTTTCGAGTCCGATGGCTCGCTGGACCATGACGGTGGGTTGGGAACGGCCGTTTCCTTCCCACAAATCATACAAAATCTGGCCGTTACTGTTGGGGTCGCCAAAAAATGGGCTTTCATCCCGCAGAAATTCAATATATTCTAGCGACACCACCTGGTGCAGCAGCCGCACAATGACCACTTCCGGTTCGGCAGGCAGCGTGTAGCTGACCGTGTCCCAATATTGCCCATCGGCATAACGACTGGGGTCGGGGGAGCCGTTAGTGTAAGGTGCCGCGCTGACGGCTTCAAAGGCAGCAAATTCATAGCCGCGCGGCGGGATGCGGTTGTCCTGCACAATTTCATTGTTGAGGACGAAATGGAATGATTCGCCCGCCGGTATGCCCAACTGCGCTGCTAGATCGGCGGAGATACCGTGCTTTGCTTCGTACAATTGGAGATCAATATCTTCGGTGAGGACGCCAGTGGCCGCATCGTATGCGCCGGAACTGTAGATGAGCAGGCCATCTGCATTATATGCTTCCACTTGCAGCCACATGCGCCGCCCTTCGGGGTAGCCAGTGGGCAGCTTGTGGCCGCTGTTGTTGGTGACGGTTACCACGAGCTGCGTGCCGGTGAGTGAGATGTCCAATTCTGCGGCATTTTGCAGCATGGCCGTGGCTCGGTCGATCCCGGCGTTGAGCGCATCCAGCCTTTCGGCGGCGTATGGCTCGGTGCTGAACGTGGCGCTAAAGGCGGGATGCTGCGGGATGATTTGCGGTACCCAGTTGTTGGCCCCGGTCAGATCATGCAGGGGAAGGTTGTCGCGTACCGGGCTGTTGGTGGCGCTACCAAAGAAGGCACCGCCGACGCCGGTCACATCCCGCATATGGCAATCCTGGCAAGTGGAAACGCTGCTCTTGTTGCCGCCAAATTGGGGCAGAGCCACGCCTCCTGGCGTATTGAAGTCACTTAGCCGCCATTCGCTGTAGGTGCGCTCGATGGGGAACATGGCGGTGGTGTCGGTGAATGGTTGGTTTACATCGTTGAGGACGTAGCTTTGGCTCATCTCATCCCAGGACAATGCTGGATTGCTGATGTCGTGGCAGCTGCCGCACATGGCTGAATCCTGATGGTAGGGGGAAACAAGGGTATCTAGCGCAGCGGCGGCCGGATTGTGCGGATCGAAGCCGTTGTCGGCGACGACATCGAAGGGGCCGCGCCGATAATCGGCCGTATCGACAATGAGATTGGCGTTGCCGGGTATGATGACTGGGCTGGTGATGGCGGCCATCACGGTGAGGTCGCGGGCTGGATTTTCCGCATCGGGGATGGGATCAACCATCCGGTGACATACTTCGCACTGGACACCTTCCTGGTCAACGGCCGTCATGGCTGAACCGTCTGTGGAGGTGGAACGGCCGTCTAACCAGCCCCTCGGCAAATGGCAGCGTAAACAAAACTCACCAGCAAAAGCAGCATCGGCGTTGGCAATGTCCAGCGCCGCATAAAAGACGGGATCGCGGCCCGATTGGGCCATCATGCTACCCGCCCAACCGGTCCACGGTTCGTATTCAGCGGGCTGGTTCACCTGGCTGCTGTAGTTGGCGTGGCAGCCGACACACTGTTCTGGGGAGTCGATGGTGTCGGTGATATGGAGCGGTTGGGTGCCTGGCTGGAAGAAGTCGAGCCTGGTGGTGGTGGAAAGCGTGGGTATGGGGCCAGGGCCGTTGGGACTCAGGCTTGGGTGATTGGGCGGCAGGGCAGCCTGGGCGGTGGGGGTGTTGGCTTGTTTAAGGGTAGCAAAAAGGGCGGCGATGATGGCGAGTGTGAGGCTAGTAGAAAAGAAAACGATTATTGTTTTACGCATACGATCCCTCTACGATTTGTGATGAGAGTACCCGGATGAGTACGGCCGTATTATAATCCCCCCCGCAAATCATGACTAACATAAGGAAAACTATGCTTCTGAAAAATGGTAAACATTGGCTTAAGCTGCTAATTTTGTTTTTGCTGGTTGGCGTGTGGGTGTGGCCGCAAACGGCCGTTCCCGCCGCCACCGCTCAATCAGCCCGCGACCCCCGCTTTGGCGCGGTGGAATCATTTTGGGCACCGGGCGAAGCGGCCGAACTGGGCGTTGGCTGGGAGCGCATCCTCTTTTATTGGAACGAAATTCAGCCCACTGGCCCCAACGACTGGAACACGCTGCACGTTCACGAAGAGTGGCTGGCAGAAGCGACAGCCCAAGGGCGGCAAGTGACGGGCCTGCTCAAAAATACGCCCACCTGGGCCACAGATGGCGAGGCGGCTTCCGGCGTGCCGCGCGGCCTCTACTCACCAATTGATGATCCGGGCAATTTGTGGGCCAATTACACGCGGCGGGTGGCCTCTTACTACAGCGCCCACGGTGTGCATAACTGGATCATTTGGAATGAGCCAGACATCGCCCCCGATGTGTACGGGCATGAATTTAGCGGCTCGATGGCCGATTATTATCAGTTGGTCAAGGTTGCTTACCTTTCCATTAAGCAGGTGGACCCCAACGCCAAAATCCACCTTGGCGGCATGACCTACTGGCACGATCCCAGCTGGCTGGGCCGCTTTTTGCAAATGGTTGCCGCCGATCCTGATGCCGAAGCCAATAATTATTACTTCGACATCATTTCGCTGCACATTTACTTCCGGCCAGAGACGATTCCGCAAATTGTGGGCAATGCGTTTGCCGCCCAGCAGCAGGCGGGCATTCCGCTGAAGGCGGTGTGGATTAACGAAACGAATGCGCGTCCCAGCTCAGACCCGGAATGGCCGGTGCAGGTGCAGGCATTTGAGCTTGATTTAGAGCAGCAGGCGTGGTACATCGTACAGGCGAATGCATTGGGCTTTTACTCGGGTGCGGGGCGGATTTCGGTGTACAAGCTTATTGACATCAACATTGCGCCGGGGGATGAGTCGTGGGGGTTGATACGGCCGTACGATTTCAGCAAACGTCCCGCTTTTTACGCTTACCAAAACACCATCAAATATCTGGCTGGCTTCACCTACCCGGTGCAGCGAGAGCAGGGGGGCAATTACACCATCGTGCGCTTTAACCGGCCGCAGGGCACCACGCGGGTACTCTGGGCGCGCACGGCTAGCAGCGTAACGCTAAACGTGGCGGCTTTGGCGGATGCGGCCGTTTTGGTTGATCCGATTACGGGCAGCGAAACGCCAATTTTGCCCACCAACGGCAGTTACGAAGTGCGGCTGAACGGCGCACGCTGTGCCGGGGAATGCTACATGGGCGGCGCGCCACTCTTTTTGGTGGAAGAAGGGGTCAGCGATGATAGCGGCTCCACCACGCCACCGATCGTGTCGGCAGCAAACACGCCGACGCCAGCGGCTGATGATGAGGTTGCCTCGGATGCGCCAACCGCAGCGGCCACGGCTGAGTCCACAGTTGCGGGAACGGCCGTTCCTACCAATACACCTGCGCCTACGGAAACACCCTATCCAACAGCTACCAACATGATGCCTCAACCTTTGCCCAGCAACACGCCGACGGTGACGAATACGGCCGTTCCGGCGACAAATCTTCCCCCGACGCCTGATCCTGAAGTCGCCGTTTTAGCACCCACGGCCACGGAAACGATCAATTCAGCTGCTGGAGATGAAGGGACGATTGTGGCAGGGGAAACGGCCGTAGCCGAAACGCCAGGTTCCAATTTGGGCATCTGGTTGCTAGGTGGTGCAGGATTTATCGTCTTACTCGGTGCTTTTGCTTGGTCCCGCCGCCGCTCATCCTCCTAAGGATGCAGGCTGCTCAAACTTGGCATGAAACAAAAACAGCTGGGCAAACCCAGCTGTTTTTGTTTTAAAGTAAGTGGTATTCTGTTTTGTTACAAAGTGATGAGTTTTACTTGAGTGATGGCTGAAACTTTATTCAGGGCATCAATCACTTCTTTGCCAGGCTCACTATCCAGATTGATGAACGAGAGTGCCTCGCCGCCGGGCTTATCGCGGCCCATGCGCCACTCGGCAATGTTCACCTCGTAGGCGGCCAAAATGGTGCCTACCTGGCCAATGACGCCGTGGACATCTTTGTTTTGCATCACCAGAACGTGCCCGTCGGGGCGGGCGTCCAGCTTGTAATCATCTACCTGCACAATGCGCGGCTCCACGCCGCCGAACAACATGCCGGCCAGGGTGCGCTCGCCGCCGTCCCAGGTGACCCGGCAGGTGATAAGGTTGGCAAAGTCCAGGGAACTGGCTGCTTTGGTTTGGGCGACGGAGATACCGTTGTCTTCGGCCAGCAGTGGCGCATTGATATAATTCACCTGGTCACTGATTGATTTTTCTAGAATGCCCTTGAGCAACCCGGCGGCAATTGGTTTGACCAATTCATTGACCGTTTCACCGCGCACTTCGATTTCTACGCGACGAATGGCTCCATCGGCCAGATAGCAGTGCAGCCGTCCCAGCTTTTCACCCAGTTCCATATACGGCCGTGTTTCGGCAAAGTCGGGTCCAGCCTGGAAGGGCAAATTGATGGCATTGCGGAAGTCGGTGCCGCGCAGTGCGTCCAGCACCTGTTCCACAATTTGCGTGGCGACGTCCCGCTGGGCTTCCTCGGTGCTGGCACCCAGGTGGGGCGTGTGCAGTACGTTGGGCAGGCCGATGAGCGGGCTGCTTTCTGGTGGTTCTTTTTGATAGACATCGATAGCGGCCGTTTTAATTTGACCATTTTTCAGCCCTTCTGCCAGCGCTTCTTCATCAATCAGCTTGCCGCGCGCAGCGTTGATAAAAATCATGCCCGGCTTCATCTGAGCAATGGTTTGGGCATTGATCATTTTTTCGGTTTCTGGCAGCAGAGCAGTGTGCAGGCTGATGTAGTCGGCTTGAGCCAGCAGGTCATCCAGATCGACCAGGGTAACGCCCAACTCTTGCCCCACTTCTTCGGAAACGTACGGATCGTAAGCCAAAATTTCCATGCCAAATGCCTGGGCACGTTTGGCCACCAGTCGCCCAATTCGGCCAAAGCCAATGATGCCCAGCGTCTTGCGGTACAGCTCCGTGCCTACAAATTGGGAACGTTTCCATTCGCCATCTTTGAGCGAGGCGTGGGATTGGGCTGTGTGGCGGCTGGCGGCCAGCATGAGGGCCACGGCCTGCTCGGCGGTGGCAATGCTGTTGGCCTGCGGTGTGTTCATGACAATGATGCCGCGCATGGTAGCTGCACGCACATCTACATTGTCCACACCAATCCCGGCGCGCCCGACCACTTTGAGGTTGGTGCCAGCGGCGAGGATATCGGCATCTGCCTTGGTGCCGCTGCGAATGATGAGGGCGTCATAGTCGGGCAGGATGGCCATCAGATCTTCCTTGCTGAGGCCAGGCTTCATGTCGTATTGGGCATCTTTGGCCAGATCGAGCCGATCCAGCCCAGCCTGCCCCAGTTTGTCTGAGATTAATATTTTGTACATAGGTCTCCCTTTTGCTTGGGTAATCGTTTGGTGCCAGGCGATCTTGGGATATGGGTTGCGGGTAAAAGTACGAAGGAATTATAGTCTGGGTTGGTTATGGGGCAAACGTTCTAGGAAATGTAACTGAGTAATTGAGTAATTTGGGCGCATAATTACCCAATTGCTCAATTACTCCATATCTTTTGTAAAAGCTGTTGGCATTGCGCTGCTGTCAGATGTACCAACGCACCGCCGGTGAAGCGAGGGTCTTCAGTCACTTCACGCAAGGCAAAGGCGGGCTGGGGAATCTGCATCAGGCTGTCCATATCTAGCTGTTCAATTTCGGCCAGCACCAGCCCGGTAAGTGGGCCGTTGAACTGATCGATGCTGAATTGAAAACGGCCGTCCACCAACTTGTACCGCTTCTTCACCAAAATTTGGGCAGGCAAGGTTTCTAGCAGTGCGTAGCTGGCTTCATCCAGGTAAAAATTAGTGATGGTGGTGGCGTAAGCGGTTTGATCGGCTGCCTGGTATTTTTGCGTCAGCTTACGGGCGGTGACTTGCTTGGTGGCATCGGTCATCCGACGCAGGCGCAATGGCGTTCCGGTGATGTAGCGATCTTCAATGAGCTGATAATCCTGGCTGTTTTGCAATGCATCCGGCAGCGCGGCCAAAAGCCAGCGCCGTTCCCGTTCAATCTGTGCGTATTTGTGGGCCATTTAGCAAGTCCAAGAATTTTGTGGAGACCAGGACTGGCAGTCCTGATTGTTTTCTAAACACCGTTGAACAGCGGATGATAATAAACCGTGCCGCGCTTGTTTTGTAGCGCACAGGGCACCAGTTCGGCAACCATAAATGCCTCGTCTGGTACGTTGAACTCACAGCGCAGACCAAGCGGGGCAGATGGCGTAAAGCCAAAGCGAGGATAATAATTTGGGTGGCCAAGGACAAAGGCCAAGTCGTATCCCGCGTCTAAACTAGCGGCCAGCCCGGCGCGGCACAATTCAGAACCAATGCCCTCATTTTGATGATTGGGGGAAACTGCGACAGGACCAAGTCCTACGGCCGTAAATTCCCCATCCTCATCTTTTACCGTCACTGGCGAAAATAAAATATGCCCGACCACCTCATCATTCAGCCAGGCGATCAGCGAAATGGTTTCTACCTCGCTCTGCTGCAATTTTTGCACCAGTTCGGCTTCGGCTGGGCGCTCAAAGGCGGCAGCTTCGACTGCGAATACTTTGTCGGCGTCTACGGCCGTTTCTGGACGAATTTGTAGCGTCATGCCGGTAATCATACTGGATTAAAGGGAGGCAAACCAGTGGATCATGCCTCGCCAAGTAGCTGCACAATCAGCTCCCGCTGTCGT
>JBNKLQ010000272.1:0-7895 GCA_050292445.1 Promineifilaceae bacterium (SeqCode)
TGCCAAACTGCTCAATCATTTCTTCGGTGCAGCCATGAACGCATAAACTATGTCTGACGGTGGGCAACAAATCAGTGAGGGAGCGAACGGCCGTTGTCTTGGCCGTACCGCGCGGGCCAATGAGCAGCACCCCACCCACTTCTGGATTGATCAGCGACAAGGTCAGGGCTAACTTCATTTCTACCTGACCCACAATGGCTAAAAAGGGGAATGGTTCAATTTCAGCCCGACCCAAATCGGCATCGGGCAGCGAAGTGATTTTAGCGGCAGAGGCATGCCGCAAGATGTCTAGCAGCTTGGAGTGGCGCTCGGTCATAAACCTTCCTGATGTCGGTGTTGCAAGCGAAGCGCCTGCCGATTGGCTGCCCGCTCAAAGCGCGCTTTTTCTTCTTCCGTTTCCAAAACAAGGGGAGGAACAGGTACGGGACGGCCGTCTTCATCCAATGCTACGTAAACAAAATAGGCCGTGTTTGTATGGGTCACAGCCCCAGCGATGACGTTTTCGGCCGTTACTACCACCCGTGTTTCCATAGAGGTCCGCCCTACCCAGGTGATTTCCGCCCGCACTGTCATTAAATTACCAATGCTTACCGGTGAATGGAAAGCCATTGAATCCACAGCCACGGTCACGGCGGGACGGCGCGCATGTTTGGTCGCAGCCATTCCCCCGGCTTCATCGCACAGCTTCATGATGAAACCGCCGTGAACATTGCCCAGATTGTTAGCATTGGATGGGCCCATTAGTTGGGTTAACGTAATTTGGGATTCAGACGGCCGTTTTCCTTCCAGCTTATTCATGCAATACCTACGTGAATATTGGCCACAGAGTTCACAGAGGTTTTTGAGAATTGTTCTCTTTCTATATCTGCACTTCTTCCTCTGTGGCTATTGTTGTTATTCCATGTCGGGTCGGGTCTCAGAAACATAAATGAGGCGTTCGGGGTATTCTTCAAACATGTCAATGATTTGATGCGGCAGCGAGGCCAGCATGGGAGCAAGGGGCATGTTAGCTGGCAATTTCGGCCGTTCTGGGCGCGGTGGTGGCTCCAGACGCAGCTTGTCTACCGGGCGGGTACGTTTGCGCAGCAGCCGCTTATCATCGCTCAAAAAACCCAGGTACAAGCCACCTGTATCGTACACATCACGCCCCACGGTAAAACCAATCCACTCGCCATCTACATTAAAAACGTGGCCATCGGTGTAAACAGCGACCCACTCACCATCAGTACGATAAATTGGTACCATAATATCCATCCTCAATTGGGATCTCTTTCTTTTCAGTGCCTGCATTATAGTGATGGACGGGAGCAGAATCAAGAAACCCTCATCTTTACAAAAAAATGCCAGACACGGATCCGTGTCTGGCATTCTCATATTCAAGAGTAAGAAGCATTTTAGATGATGTTTCCGCGCTCCAGGCGAATGGCATCGGTTAACGGACCCAGATCGTGCCGATTGCGCCAATAATTAACCATTTCACGCGCTTTGGCTGGTTTACTTTGCCCCGGCAAGGATTCAAAATCCATGCCTAGATCAAAACAAAGGGTACGCAATTCGTCCAGGTCAAATGAATCGACCAGGGCATGCCGAATGCGGGCCAAATCTGCGCCTGAATATGGCATGATGGTCGCAGGTTCCGCTGGCTGCATTTGGGCATATTGCCGCAGCCAGGTATGGAAGACACGGCCGTTTATATACGCATGTCCATCCGCTTTATAAAGCAAGCCATATCCATGCAAGCGACGCACAATGGCATCCAGTTCAATGGCGGGATAATTGAGTTCAGTTAACGGCCGTCCGCTGGCCACCGCCAGCAAAATGGTGCGTTCATTCGTGGTAAAACTGTGCCACCACTGATCAAAGTAAGGGGCCAAATCAGCCGCCAGCTGCTGCCGAATCCCCTCAGCATCCGGCTCACCGCCAGCTCGCCTGCGTTGGAACCATTTAGCGGCCGTCGCCTGTACAAAAAATGGCAGCGATCCAGCCAATGCTTGAATGTCCTGCACCTCATCCTGGCTAAAATGCACCCCACCCTTCGCCGCAGGCGTGTCAATCAGCTTAGTCGCTTCCGTCAGCTCCAGGGCTGACATATAAATAGGGGTTGGGTAAAAAATGTTGTAGAAGGGAGAAGTCGGCGGCAGGCCTAAACGCGTTCCCAACGTGTATAAATCCCAATAAGAAGCCGTTACGCAAGCCAGATCATATTCCAGCACACCCGTCATAGCGCGCAGCTCAGTTAAAAAATCCTGGGTAAATGCTTCCGAGCGTAAATGATCGAACTCATCCAGGAGCAGCACAATACGCTTGCCAGGGAATTGGCACAGGTAAGCTTCCACGTCGTACAACTTGGTCTGACCCAAAGGCGATTCCTTCCACAAAAAATCAGTTTGACCCCGGCCTAAATTCACTTTTAAGCGTTGCAGCAGGCGATAATAGAAGTCGGAGGGGGTTTTGCAGGACGAAACGTCCAGGTAGATCATGGTGTACTCGTCTGGCCTGGGTAGATATTGCGCCATTGTTGCAGGATGCGCGACATATTGCAGAAAGGAAGTTTTGCCTGCGCGACGCACGCCCAATATGCTCACAGACTGGGCCTGTCGCCCCCCAATGATTTCAAAGAATCGGGTAGCTTGTTCATGACGGCCGTAAAAATCGGCCGGGTGCTTAATTGGATGTCCAACAATGTAAGACATATAAATACAGCTCCACCTAAATAAACGTTACTGTAACTAAGTCGTCGATAAAAGTGATCCCAAAGGGTGCTTATGCGCCACCCAGCGCCGCAGCAGATCAAACGAGATGGCGTACGCATAATCTTTGCTGATAAGCGTGGGTTCCCAGCCATTGGGTTGGGCCAACCGCCGCTGAATCTGCCGCTCTACAGGCACTCGCGTGAGCAAACGCCGCACTTCCAGCTGCTTCAGCGCCATGTTAATGGCATCTTCAGAATAGGTCGTCTCCCGCAGCCGGGACGAGATTTCAGCCCGCGACACATTCTCTTCACCAATATCATGTGTCCCGGCCAATGATGCCATGACAAACCGCTCAACGGCCGTACTCTCATTCCAAAGATGCTGTAAATGACTATCATCCTCTTCAATTACCAAATTAATGGTCTCGCGCACATCCCCAATAGTGATCAGCTTGCTGCGCCGTCCTTCCAGATTGGTTGAACTGACCAATCGGTGGCATATCAGCTGACTAAAATAGGGATGGCCACGCGTGGTCAACCAAATGCGATCCACCGCCAGGTCGTCATACTGAATCATCGGCGCTACCGGTTCACGAATCAACGTTTCCGTCTCTTCGCGACTTAAATAATCAATTTCTCGGCTAATGCCCACGTGGAAAATAATGCTCCAATAATCTTCTACCAGCTGGTTGGTTCCGGCTAAAATAAACGTAATCCGTGTTCGGTGCTGCATCAAGGAGCGCAGGTAAGGGAAAATGTCGGATGAAAGACGACCACGTTCCACACTTTCCTGGAGCTGCTCCATTTCATCAATGATGAGTACCAACAATCCATTGGGTGGCAATATATCTTCAATTTGATCCAGAAATTGATCAAATTCGCTAAAGAGTGTGCCGTTGGTAGACCAATTCTCTCGCGGCGTGATTTCTATGCCGCGCTTGTGCAGATTACGAATAATTTGCTGGCTAAAGCGGGCAAAAAATTCCGGCATTTCACAGCCGGCCAACCGCTGCAAATCGATGTAAACGGGGTAAATGGGATATCCAGGATATTCGCGGATGGTTTTGCCACGCTTGCCGCCCACCAGTTGGTACAAGGTAGAGGTTTTGCCCATGCGACGCTGCCCGTACAAAATGAGAGTGTGGGGCTGCGTTTTGCCCAACAGATTTTCTTCAATCCACATGAACACATCTTCGCGACCCTTGTACAGCTCTTCAGAAGCGGGGGTCAACGGCTTACCCACCACATACGGATTGTCGATGTGGAACAAGGAACGTTCTTGCGCCTGGAAGCTCACCGGCTTTTCAATGAGCTGACGATATTCGTGGCCGCGCACATCGTAATATGTTACGCGAGCCGTCAGGCTGGTTTGCTTTTCACGCGGCTGTAACCAGATAGAAACCGGGTATTCTTGACCAGCGTCTAAGGTGCCCACAGGCAAAACGGCCGAATCGCGCTCTGTCTCATACCCATTTGAGGGCAATATCTCCAGCGTCACATTTTCCACCAGACTGCCAAACAGCGGGTTCACAAGCCGGGCCACCACATTGGCTCTGCCACGACTGACGACCACATCTTCACTATCCAGCTCAAAATCGAGCGACACCATCAAATCGGAGCCTCCGGATGAAGTGATTTCACCCAGTTCCTGCAAGATCATGCGCGTAGTCTCAGAGATGGGTCGGTTATCTATCGTGCGCAGCCGTTCAATCTCGGCGCGGGAGACAAGTATGTTTTCCCGATCCTTGGAGAATCGCTGC
This sequence comes from Promineifilaceae bacterium (SeqCode), assembly GCA_050292445.1. Classification (GTDB taxonomy): domain Bacteria; phylum Chloroflexota; class Anaerolineae; order Promineifilales; family Promineifilaceae; genus Leptofilum. The sequence continues at coordinate 4,453 of JBNKLQ010000272.1, forward strand.
GCGTACCACTCAAACTCTTCTCGGGTAAGTGGATGGCGAGGTAGCATTTCTATTTGGAAAATGCGGAACTCGTAATCTTTAAACACGTATTCACGCCGGGAGAACTGCCGCTTTTGCACCGGCTTAAACTCGTGCACAATGCGATAATCTTTGGGGTTGCGAATTCCCAATTCTTCCTGCAATTCGCGTTGAATAGCTCGGGCAAAGGAGTCGCGGTCCCCTTTTTGGTTGTCGATCTTGCCACCAATCAGGTTAAACATGCCCCAGTTGCTGTTCCATTGCAGCAAATATTTGCGGTCTTCGCCGCTGCCCACAGTAATGGCCGCAAAGGAACTACGCTGGCGCAAGTCGCTTAGAACTTCCGTTAATTCTAACGGCCGTTCCCCACCTTCAATCGCCTGCTTACCAGAAACCAACGCACAGCTCAACGCCAGGCGCTTAGCCCAAGGCTCATGATCCAGCCCCTTAAACTTCAGCGCAGCCATGCTGTGGAAAAAAACAGCCACCGGGAAATGGTATTTAAACCGCTCTGGGCTGTATGTTTCAGCAATCTGCCGCAAAGAGAAAAGAAAATAGAGCAGATTCTCCGAATACATGGGGAAGTGGGTGTATAAATTGTCATACCACTCTGGCTGGAAATCGCGCAAACTGGCTAGGAAATCTTCAAAATTTAATTCGGCCGTTTGCAACAGCACGTTTTCTACCAGCAAAGCAAACTGCGTTGCCGTCGTCTCATCCCACAAGCCCTCGTCTATCATCTCCTTGTACAAACGGTACATAATATGCGTGCGGAACTCCACTTCCAGCTTGGCCAAATCAAAATAAACATGCCCTGGCCTGGCATCTGAAAAGTCAATGAACCAAACCGGCATCTCATCGCTTACTTCCACCAAAATGTTGCTGGTGTTCAAATCGCCATGCACCACTGGGGAAACCTGTGGGATCGGCACAATCATATCTTCACGGCCAATTTCCCAAAGCAAGCAGCGCACATTGGTGATGGGCGATAAAAAGCGACCAGAGGCAAACTCAAAAGAATCATTATCAAAATCGTATGGCTTGCCGGTAATCGCCGCAATGTTCTCTGCCAAAATCGTTTCGTCCGTAGCCAGAACCCGGCCACGCACGCTGATTCGCTTACCCCGGCGGAACACAGGGTGTGTCAACATTTGCCGCTGTGATTCCTTCAGACGGATTTTAAAGCGCAAAATGGGGTGATTTTTATCTTTTAGCAGATTGGAGATAGGGTAACGCGAGATTAAATCGTCGTGCACATACAGCACGCCCTCTTTCGTGTCCAGTTCTGCTACCTCAAAACCACGCAGCTCCACGCTAGGTGTTTCCCCTTGACGTACAGCTTTGTGAATGTCACGCAGGGCTGAATTTCCTGGTACGGCCGAAAGCGTCGTCAACTCTTCCGCAGCAATAACAAAATCAGCATTTGACTCTTTGGGATCGATCAGCTCAGCCTCATCCAGCGTAAGGCTAGGCGGTAAAACGCGCGCATAGAGCGGTGCCCAATAGCGCAGCTCCGTATCAGAACTGCCCGCATACAGCTGCTCCAGGCTCAGGCGTAGCTGGGACAACACCTTATCAATAAGCTCTTTACGCACACGGTTTTGGTCGCGTAAAAATTGGGTCAGGGTGATGGCGTCTTTGTTGGACCCAGCCAGCGTGTAGCAGGCCCCAGCCAGGTGTTCACCCCGGATCATCTTGCCCTGAATTTGGCCGACCTGGCGGTTCAAGCGTGGCTGAATGAGCCGTTCTTGCTTTTCTTGCACCGCTTCCAGCCTATCGGCGACATCTATTTTGAGAATACGCTTAAGCTGGTGCGCGGGTTTAACGGTATAAATCCGGGAGCCACTAAACCCTTCATCCATACGGAAAATTTGCACCACATCACTGCCAGCAAAAAGCCGCTTAATAATGTAGCGTTCCTCTGGATTTTGAGTAAGCGCTTCCAGGTCTGTATAGCTGAGGCCAGGTTCAATACGGGGTTTGAGCGTTTCGCTGGTGTATTGATCGAACAGCTCATGCCATTTGGTAGGTGAAAAGACGTGTGTCTGAACCTGCTCTACCAGGTGGGCCACTTTAGGAGATTCTTTGAGGAAATGCCAGGTAGCTCCGGCGCGCATCAGATTCTTCATGCGATCATCGGCATGGCTGGTAAAGACAACGATGGGGAGCTTCGGCCGTATTTCGCGCGCCTGGGTCATGAACATCATGATCTCAGGTAAGGAATCGCTGTCGGCATCAATAAAGATCAGGTCGATGTCTCGATTGGCGTTAACAACGTCCAGCGCTTTGTCGAAGGCGCTTTCCACGTAAAATTTGAAGATATGGGTATGAATCAAAACATTGTTTGGGAAGATTGGCTGTGGCTGTGAATTTTGCGGCTGGGCAAAAGCACCAGCAACACAAAGCGTTTTGAGTTTCATGACACCACGGAAAAGTCCAGATGTCACTGTCACTTATCATCCTCCTCAGATACGCGCCTGGAATATTGCCATTCACCTGGGTATGCAGGGACTCATTTGTCTTGGTGAACTTTCCCACTGGCTAAATTAGCATAAACCAGTTGGGGCAAAGGGTGGCCAAAAGGATACGGCCGTTTGAGCAAACTCTTATTTGAGCAACTCATTATTCAATTAGGCACTACTCTGTGAAACAAAAATTTAATAATTGCCCCAATTATGCACGGTACTATGACGAAATCCTAGTTCACATAATGAGAAGTTGGTACTAGCTCTCTCCAGAGGTCATAGGTAATGGGTACTGAAAATGGGGCTATATTTAGGCTGGCGCCAATTGCTCGTAAATTTTTAACAATTGAAGCGCTGATTCCTGCCAGGAGAAATTTTTGACCTGATTCAGTCCAGCACTTACCAATACCTCACGTTGTGAAGAATCAGATAGTAATGCCAGCATGGCGTCTGTCCAGGCAGATTGATCATCGGGAGGAAGCTGTCGGGCTGCATTTCCGGCCACTTCTGGGAGGGAAGAACTGTTAGAGGTGAGCACGGCCGTACCACACCCCATTGCCTCTAACAAAGGCAGACCAAAGCCTTCGTACAAACTAGGAAACACAAACAGCGACGCTTCACTATACAAAGTGGGCAAATCAGCATCATCCACAAAGCCAATGAAATGGACGCGTTCTTGCAAACCCTGGCGAGCCACTTCGGCCATCATTTCGTCATACAGCCAGCCTTTGCCGCCGGCAATGACCAGGTGGTGCGGATATTGATCCGCCACCGGGCGAAAAGCGCGAATGAGCATCTGGTAATTTTTGCGGGGCTGAACGGTGCCGACGCTGAGAATATAGGGAGTATCGTCAAGATTGTACCGGCGGCGCACGGCCGTTATCTGCCCCGCATCCGTCACCGGCTTAAACATCACATTCACCCCAGAATACAAAACTGTAATCTTGTCTGCCGGAACCT
>JBNKLQ010000273.1:0-7840 GCA_050292445.1 Promineifilaceae bacterium (SeqCode)
CTGGACTTTGGAAGACCATGCCTACTTTTTGCCGCAGCGCCAGGACATCTAGACTGGTAATCTCTTCCCCGTCGAGAAAGATGGTTTGCGGCGCGGGTTCGGTCAGCCGGTTGAGACAGCGCAGCAGGCTGCTTTTGCCGCTGCCGCTGGGACCTAGCAGGCAAACAATTTCGCCTGGCTGGACGTGCAGGGTAACTTCCGTGAGAATGGAACGGCCGTTTTGCACCAACGACAGCGCATTTACGAAGAAGCGAGAGTCACCAGATTTGTTGTTCACCTGACTATTATACTGGAATTAGACGTTCACGAGATTGGCTAGGCAACAAAGCAGCCAAATGGCACCAGGATGAGGACAACGGCCGTTCCCAACACCAATCCCGCCACAATTTGCGCTGGCGTATGGCGCTTTAGAAAGAGGCGCACCCAGCAGACCGAAACTACCAGGGGAATGCCAACAATTAAACTGGCCAGCCAGCCAAAGACCAATCCGACCAAAACGGCCGTAGCAATGGCCCCGGTAGCGTGCAAGCTAATCAGCCAAAAATGGTTAATCACCGTGAGCATAATTAGCTCAATAATGTTGAACAGTGCCAGGCAGCGCAGCAGTTCAGGCCCGCCAAAACCGGCAATGAGGCCGTAGGCAATCCCGGCAAACAAAATGGCGGAGAGGTAAGGGATATTGCGTTCGCGCGTATTGCTCATGTGCAGTTCAGCAATACGGCCGCTTTTGAGCAAGTACACGACCACCAAAATTGGAGCCAGCGAAACCAACAGCCCGTAAACTGCCGCCCACAAAAATCCGATCCAGCCAGGTAGAGCATACAAGCCAAAGGCCAGCCCTACCACGGCAAACATTACCGGGGGACTGACCACGTTGGAGTAAATGCGGGCCGTTTTGACAAGCCCGGTGCGGTTGTGTACCAGCAGATCGAGGGGGAGTTTTTTCATCAAGATGACAAGGTGACCAGGTGAAAGGGTGACAAGGTGACAAAGGGAAAACTTGGTCACCTTGTCACCTGCGGCCAAAGGTCGCTGTCACCCTGTCACCTCTTCAAAATCATGTTCCTTCTTGCCAGGAGTTCAGGTACTTCTCCTGCCGGGCGGTGAGGGTGTCGATGTTAATGCCCATTGCCTGAAGTTTGATGCTGGCAATGCGCTGATCGATCTCTTCGGGGACAGTGTACACTTTGTTTTCTAGTTGGCCCTTGTTGTCGGCCAGGAATTTGGCGCTTAACGCTTGCCCGGCAAAGCTCATGTCCATCACCGAGGCGGGATGGCCTTCGGCGGCGGCCAGGTTGATGAGGCGGCCTTCGCCCAACAGATTGAGTTTACGGCCGTCTTTCATGGTGTATTGATCGACGAACGGCCGTACCCGCTTAGGTTCGCCCACGGCCAGGTCGCGCAGGGCCTCTTTATTAACTTCCACATCGAAGTGGCCGGAATTGGCTAGCAAAGCACCGTCTTTCATGGCTTCGAAATGATGGCGATCAAAGACATAAATGTTGCCCGTGGCGCTGACAAAAATATCGCCAATCGGGGCTGCTTCCAACATGGGCATCACCCGGAACCCATCCATGACCGCTTCCAATGCCTTCAGGTGGTCAATTTCTGTAACGATGACGTTGCCGCCCAGACCACGGGCGCGCATGGCAATGCCCCGGCTGCACCAACCGTAACCCGCCACAACAATGGTTTTACCAGCAATCAGGTAGTTGGTAGCCCGCACAATGCCGTCCATGGTGGATTGGCCGGTGCCATAGCGATTGTCGAACAGGTGCTTGGTCATGGCGTCGTTGACGGCCATCATGGGGAATTCCAGCGCGCCGTCAGCGGCCATTGCCCGCAGGCGGATAATGCCGGTGGTGGTCTCTTCCGTACCGCCGATGACGCCGTCCATCACATCGCGACGGTCTCTGTGGATGGTGCTGGTTACATCGGAGCCGTCATCCATGATGATGTTGGGTTTGTGGTCCAACACGGCCTGGATATGCTTGTGGTAGGTTTCATTATCCTCGCCTTTGATGGCAAAAACAGGGATTTCGTAGTGCGATACGAGCGAAGCGGCCACATCGTCCTGGGTACTTAACGGATTGCTGGCGCACAGCATCACATCGGCACCACCAGCCTGTAACGCAATCATCAGATTGGCAGTCTCTGTGGTTACGTGCATACAACCGCTGATTCTCAGTCCGGCAAACGGCCGTTCCTCAGCAAACTCGTCATACACACCTTTCAAAACGGGCATCTCTTGGGAGCCCCACTCCATCCGCAATCGTCCACCAGGGGCGAGATCGGGGTTTTTAATATCAAATTCCATCTAAAATTATCTCCTTGCATCTTTAAACCTGACAGGTTCACTAAAAACGTAGGAATTCATGCTTGCTTTGCAATCGTACATACTCGTGCCCATGTGATATTGATGGGAACCTGTCAGGTTTTTCTTTCTAAATTTACTCTGTTAATAAAATATCCAATGCCCCGTCGTCGTCAAAATGTTGGCGAAAGCGGGCCACGAAATCTTGAGGTGAATAATGATGGTTCTGTGTACCCATCTGTTCTAGTACGTAAGTGGCTGCCAGGGAACCCATGCGCCCGGAAATTTCCCAGGGCAGGCCCAATTGCATGCCACGCATCATGCCAGCGCGGAAGGCGTCACCAGCTCCGGTGGGGTCGGTGATGCTGCTAGGCGGCACGGCCGGAATGTGAATTTCTGCACCATCGATGACCAGTCGGGCTCCTTCACCAGCCAGGGTTACCAACAAGCTGTCCACACGCTGCAAAAGTTGCGCTTCGCTGAGCCCTGTTTTTTCCTGGACGAGCTGGTGCTCGTATTCGTTGACGGTGAGCATGTGGGCCCCATCCAGGCCGTGCAACAGCTCTTCGCCACTGAAACGGGCTGCTTGCTGGCTGGGGTCAAAGATGAAAGGAATGCCCAATTTACGACACTCAGTGGCGTATTGGCTCATGGCGTCTGGCGCGTTGGGGGAGATGATGGCCAGGTCAGCGTCTGCCGCGTGCTGGGCAAAGCTAAGGCGGGCAGCATGGGCCATGGCTCCGGTGTAAAAGCTGGCGATCTGGTTCTGATCCTGGTCGGTGTTTACAAAGAAGGAGGCGCAAAAATCGTTTTCAATTTCCACAATAGCGGAAGTATCAACGCCGTGGCCTTCTAACCAGTCACGGTAGTCGCCAAAATCTTGTCCGGCGGTGGCCATCACGCTGGGACGGCCACCCAGCAGGGCCAGGGTGTAAGCAATATTGGGCGCGGTGCCGCCACGCTGTCGGTTGAGCGAATCTACCAAAAAGCTGAGGCTGACGGTATGTAATTGATCGGCCACCAGTGAGTCGGTAAACTTACCGGGGAACGACATCAGATAATCGTAGGCAATAGAGCCTGTCACTACTATTTTCATTTTAATTCAACACTTTCTTGGATTTTTATCCGCAGATGTTGCAAAAGGTGCAGATTATTGGTCTGTCCCCTGCGGTTTGGGTTTTATAATAGCGGCGTTTTTTATTTCGGCCGTTTTAACTGTTTTTTTTAACGTTGGGCTAAGTTTCAGGCGGTCGCGTAGCATGGTCATAATGATTTTGAAGCCATCGGCAACGGTGATTTTTTTGCCTTCGGCGTAGGTGCGCGGATCGTAGTTGATGGGCACTTCAACGATTTGGTGGCCGCTGAGCAGCACCTTGTTGGTTAGCTCAAACTCCAAATTGAAGCCAGTAAGTGTGAGGTGGAGTGCTTTGGCGACATCAGCTTTGACCATTTTGGTGCCAGTGCCCACATCGGTGAGCTTGCTGCCGAAGAGCAGGTTGGTCATAAAGGTCCAAACACGCACGCCCAGGTAGGCATGGGCATATTCGTACTTCACATCGCCGCCCAAAATACGAGAGCCGTAAACGGCCGTTGCCCCCGTTTCCTCTACCTTGCGGCAAAACTTGGGATGCTCGGCCGGATCATACTCTTTGTCGGCATCCTGAATAATCAAGTAATCGCCGGTGATGTTGTTGATGCCAGTGCGGATGGACATGCCTTTGCCCATGTTGCGCTCATGGTAAATCACCTTGATTTCTGGATCGTTAATGGCTTGCAGCAGTTCGCGAGTGCCATCGGTGGAAAAATTATCCACGACGATGATCTCGCGCGTCCAGCCATTGCCCAAATCGACCGCCTGGGTACGGGCAATGACGTCTTGAATGGTTGCTATCTCGTTGTAGCAACAAATTATGACCGATAATTTCATACGCATGAAAGGTTGGTAAGCCGCCGCATTGGGGTCTACCAACCTTGCTCCTCTTCGTATCTATCCATTTGAAAACAGAAGGGCAATTATAACAGCCAAACGGCCGTTGGCGAATTTGCGCAAAAGTGTGGAAATATGCAGCAATGGAAGCAGCTGGTTGAGGAAATATGATACTTAGAGGACCGTGTAGCTTTGTAAGGAGACCCCATTTGCGTAACGCTTGAAATCATAAGGCGCAAGATCATAATGATCGATCTTCGTGCCAAAAAGCTTTATACCTGCCCCCAAAAGAATCGGGTTGACCTTTAGCTTTATTTCATCGATAAGTCTGTTTTGCATTAAAAACCCGGCAAGTTGACCACCGCCGCAAAGCCAGATGTCCTTGCCTTGTTGCTGTTTCAAATTTTGGATGTAGTCAGCTTCGTTGGCAGCAACCAGAGCCACTTCATTATTACTCTCAAATTGCAGAGAAGAAGAAAAAATGACGTTTTTCATTCCTTGATAAGCAGGTTCTCCTGCTTTCAGACCATACTGAAAACCAAATTCATAAGTTCCTCTTCCCATAAGCACTGTGTCATAGTTGCTAAACGATTGCACAAATTCATCTGCATGGGGACCTTCCATTAGGAATCCTGAAACAGAGCCATTTTCATGAGCAATAAATCCGTCAATGGATGAGGCAATGTGGTAAATGATCTTTCGCATATGTCACTCCTTTATTACGTCTTGTTTTATTAACGAGCAAAGGATAGCGTGATTGAGTGGAAACGTATTGTAAAAAATTTACCAATCACCAATATTTGTTTAATGTAACAACATGGGGATAGTCTCGTTCGCACTTAAGATATTGAGTGGGACTATAACCAGAAAAGTTGCGGAATTCGTGTATAAAGTGGGACTGATCGTAAAAATGGCAGCGAAAAGAAATATCAGAATAATTAGGGATTTCCCGATTAGTTAACAGGGAAAGCGCTTTGTTAAACCGGTAAATTCTTTGATACTTCTTGGGGGAAATGCCAATCCGATTCTTGAATATCTGAATAAGCTGCTTTTGTGAATAACCTACCTGTCGGCTGAGATGAGCCGGGCCTACATTTTCATGGCACAGCTTTTTGGTAAGAAAAGAAAATAAGCGGTCTGGAGTGTTATGTTGCAGAATCTTATTTGCTAAAAACTGATTGGCTAATGTGAATATTTCTTCTGCATTGAACTGGTCTGCTAGCCGTTCGCGAAACTGTATAATTTCGCTGCCTAAGATATCTACTGCGTCAACCATCGTATCGACAAACTCTGAGCCAGGGATGCCCAGGAAGGCAGACAATCCGCCGGATTTAAATTGAATGCAAACTGTTGTTGCATTTTGCTCAGACTCATAGATGCACGGTTTTGTTTGGATGCCGGTTATCCAGGCATTCTTGAAGGCCAGGTCTGGCTGATCGTTTGGCTTTTTTAATACCCTTTGGTTGCCATCCAGTTCGATAATTAGCTGTGAGTTGCCGTCTGGCAGCAGCTTTTCGTAGGCAGTATGGCCACTGTAGCCTTTGTAATAGATAATGGATTTTACAAAGGTGCTTAAGGGGAATGCTGGTTCATAAATTCTTAGTATCATTGTATGTTCCAGGTAGATTGCCGATTTTCTTCCAGAAAATTCTGAATGAGAGGGGCTAGTTCATCACGAGGCACGGATATTGGCCGCAGGTTGAGGAAACGTGGTTCAGACGGCCGTTTCCAGCAGCAGAATCAATGCATACCCCACCACATAAACCAGCGTCAGCCCGTACAACACGCGTTGGGGAAAGTCGCGGACAGTGAAGTTTTCGGCCCTGATGAACCACAGTTTCACCAGATCGCCCAGCAGCATCAGCCCGGCAAACAGCCAGACCCTGTGGCCCAGGTCATTGGTGGCAGTCAGCGCCAACACCATGCCCCAATGCCCCAGATTGTTCAGGAGGACAAAGCCCATTGCCACAATTTCCCGGTCGGCTAATCTGTCAAAGATGGCGGTGACCAGTCCCAAAGAAAGAACGACCAGGATGATAAGTTGCACCAGGCGTACGCCTGAAGGAAAGCTGAAGGTCCCTGAATTTAGGGCCGAAACGGCCGTTCCCACCCCAATACCTAAAGCGATCAGTTTAATTGCGGTTTCCAGCCAGGCCAGCGGTGGCCATTTGGCAACATGCCACGCGTTTGAAGTTTTCATGGGTTCCTCTTTATAAAGGTGGGTCTGTTTCTGGCAGCCCATCGAAGAAATCGACCTGCCCGGTTGCCAGCGAATATTCGGCCCCAACGACAACCAGGTCATTTTGCAGGATAAGTTGTTCCAAAATTTGGGAACCGTGGCGCAAATGGTTGACAGAGGCCCGGACATTGGCCCGGACGGCATGGTGCACCAGGTCGGTTCTGTTGTGGCGCAAGTCGGTTTGCAGCAGTTCTGTGATGGACGGCCGTATGTAATCCACAATGGCCCGCAGGTTAGGGGATCGCTGGGAAGACGGCCGTTCCAGTTCATCCAGCGTCGCCAGCACCGCGCCACAGGTGGAGTGTCCTAACACGACTACCAGCCGCGTACCAAACTTCTCGGCAGCAAACTCAATGCTGCCAATGTGTGATGGCGCCACAATATTGCCCGCCACACGAATGACAAACAGGTCGCCCAGCCCCTGGTTGAAAATAATTTCGGCGGGAACCCGCGAATCGGAGCAGCCTAAAATAATGGCAAACGGATTTTGCTGATTGACCAGTTTGCTGCGCCGTTCCTGGCTGTTAAGTAGCCGTTCATTGGGGTCACCTTGCACAAAGCGCTGGTTGCCTACCTGTAGTTTTTGTAGAGCTTCTGTTGCTGAAATCATTATGCTCCTCATTGCCGGAAATTTTACTGCAATGAACAAAAGCTTCTTTACCTCCGCCCGCTTTGCAGTTTGATCAGAATTTTCTGCCTGTTTTTGATTGAGTATAGCAAGTTCGATTTGTATCTCAAGCTGAAGGTTAATTGTTGGCACAGGTGCTAAACGAGGTAAAGTTGGGCTTATGTTATTAACCTGCACCAATATCGAAAAATCGTATGGCGACAAACCTGTGCTGCACCACATTGACCTGGCTTTGCAGAGTGGGGAAATTGGGGTGCTGCTGGGGCCAAGCGGCTGTGGCAAAACAACCCTGCTGCGTATCATTGCGGGATTAACTACGCCGGATAACGGCCGTATCATCCTCAATGATCAAGAGATCACCCACCAGCCCGTGCATCAGCGTGAGCTGGGCATGGTGTTCCAGGAGTACGCTCTCTTTCCCCATAAAAATGTGGCGCAAAACGTAGGCTTTGGCTTGCGCATGCTTGATTGGGACAAACCCGCCATAGAAAACCGGGTGAAGCAGGTGCTGAAACTGGTCGGTTTGGCTGGCTTTGGCCCACGACTGATTCATGAGCTTTCAGGTGGGGAGCAGCAGCGGGTGGCTCTGGCTCGTTCTCTGGCCCCCGCGCCTCGGCTTATCTTGCTGGATGAGCCGCTGGGCGCGCTGGATCGTGCCTTGCGTGAGCGGCTCATGCTGGAGCTGCGCCAGATTTTGAAGGATGCCGGTAACGTGCTGGGGCGTCCTGAAGG
>JBNKLQ010000274.1:0-7839 GCA_050292445.1 Promineifilaceae bacterium (SeqCode)
GGCCGAGTTTTCCGTAGAGGAACCCATAGCAAATTCATCGGTGTTGGTTTTGCCCAGGATGACTGCCCCGGCGGCTTTAAGCTGCTGCACCACAAAGGCATCATAGGGCGGCACAAACCCTTCCAGGATTTTGCTGCCTGCCGTGGTGGGTACGCCCTCGGTGCAAATGATGTCCTTGACGGCCACCGGCACGCCCAGTAGCGGCGAGCTTTCGCCGTTGGCCAGCCGTTCATCAGCAGCTTGTGCTTGCTCCAAAGCCATCTCATTGGTAAGGGTGAGGTAGCTTTGCAAATCGTTGTCCTGGGCCACGATGCGATCCAGCATGGCTTCAGTAGCAGCGACACTGCTGGTTTCTCCCTGGCGCAAAGCGGTGCGGAGTTCGGTTAGTGTTAAGTCAGTTAAGTTCATATCGTCTCTTTACTCAATCGGTATAGGATCGCCCAAAACCGGTGCGGGCTGTTCCCGGATGACGTCCCACAGAGCAACGGCCGTTGCCAATGTTTCCCGCGCTTCATACCACCCAGCATCACGATAAAGCTGTGGGTCGGAGGCCACACCGACCACCTCGACACCCAGCTGCTGGCAGGTGAACAAAGCGCGGGGCAAATGGAACCGCTGCGTTACCAAAATGGCAGATTCCAGTTGGAAAATTTCGCGCGCCCGGTAACACGTATCGTAGGTCCGCCGTCCGGCAAAATCAGGCTGGATGTCATCGGAAGCCACGCCTTGCCCAATGGCATATTCCATCATGGCGGTCGGTTCATCGTAATCCTCAAACCGATTATCGCCGCTCACGATTATTTTTTGCACCGTGCCATCCAGATACAGCTGAACGGCCGTATCCATTCTGTCTCGTAAAATATCGCTGAGACGGCCGTTGCCATAAATCGCTGCGCCAAAAACAATGGCTACCTGGTCTGCTGGGACGTCCTCAATGGTGTAAATGGATCGGCCGTACACCCATTGAATCCCTTTCCGCCACATAAATGGCGAAAGCACGACAGCCAAGCCAAGCAGGCTACCATACAGTAACAGTTTACGTTTGCGCAACAATGTCCAGCCTAACTGTCAGATGAATCATCCAGCACGGCCTGCACCACAAACTGGTTCTCTTTTTGCTGCGGTGCGTTGTGCAAGAGATCGTCCATTGGTAACGAAGGTTCGGCAACATCTGGCCGCATGATATTTTGTTGGGCAATGGCGTGGGCAGTGGGGGGAATGTCGGTCAGGTCCAACTCGTTGAGCCGCTCGGCGTAATGCAAAATGGCGGAGAGCTGCTCCAAATATTGTTGTTTTTCCGCCTCGGTCAGCTCCAGGCGGGCCAGGTGGGCAATTTTTTCAACATCGGCGAGGGTTAGGGACATGGCATATCCTTCTTGCTTGTCATTCCCGCGCAGGCGGGAGTGACAGACAAAGGTAATTATTATTTGTTTAAGTTCATAATCGATCAACATCTATCAAATTTGAATCATCACCTGTCCCAGGGCCAATCCGCCGTCGTTTGGCGGTACGAGGTGATGGATCAATATTTCAAAATCATGTTGGTTCAGCTGACGCACGGCCGTTTCCAACAAGGTCACATTCTGAAACACACCGCCGCTTAAGGCCACCTGGTTTAAGCCATGCTGCTTTCGCATCTGCAAACTCAGCTGCACAATGAGATCGGCCACGGCATTATGAAATTTGGCGGCAATTACGGCCGTTTCCAACCCATCATGCAAATCCTGCACCACATCCACAAAAATCGGCGCAGCATCAAACACACCATCAGATAAATCAAACTGGTAACGATCCGTCACGTCTGGCGCAGCTATCACTTCCAGTTCAATTGCCGCCTGCCCTTCATAAGTCACCGTTTGCCGAATGCCCAGCAAGGCAGCAACCGCATCAAACAATCGCCCCATGCTGCTGGTGGGCACGCTGTTGATTTCCCGCTCCAGCATTTGCTGCAAAACGCGCTGCTCCGCCTCGGGGCAGGTTGTCACGCAGGGCAGCGCTTCGTCCCAGGCCAATCCGGCGGCTTGCAAATGGGCCAGCGCCAGGCGATACGGCCGTTTCACGGCCACATCTCCCCCCGCCAACGGGACGTATTTTAGATGAGCCGCCCGCTCAAAACCATGATAATCAGCTAAGAGCAGTTCGCCACCCCACACCGCGCCATCGGTGCCGTAGCCTGTACCGTCGAAGCTAAAGCCAATCACCGGGGAACGGCCGTCCAGCCGGTGCTCGGCCATGACGCTGGCAATGTGGGCGTGGTGGTGCTGCACCGCCACCACGGGCAGATCCGTTTGCTCCTGCGCCCAGCGAGTGGAAAGGTAACCAGGATGCAAATCACACACCAATTTCTCTGGTTCGGTACGGAAGATGGCTTTGTAATGGGAAACGGCCGTAGCAAAAGCTTCCAGAGTCTCCAAATTTTCCATATCGCCGATATGCTGGCTCATGTAGCCGTACTCGTCCTTGGCCAAACAAAAGGTGCTTTTCAGCTCGCCACCCACCGCTAAGGTCGGTGGCACACTGAACGGTAACTTTACCGGAAAGGGAGCATAGCCGCGCGAACGGCGGATCGGTAAACAGTCATCAGTATTCAGTAAACAGTCATCCGTAACTGCTCCACTAAATACTGAATACTGACCACTGATCACTCTCACGACGGAGTCATCACAACGGCCGTAAATCTCACGGTTGTGCATTAAAAAGGCATCCGCCAAATGGGCCAGCTGCTCACGGGCTTCGTCGTTGTCCTTGACGATGGGTTCGTTGCTGTAGTTGGCCGAGGTCATGACGAGAACGGGAGATTGGAGATTGGGGATTGGAGATTGGGATTCTAATAAGAGATAGTGCAGTGGCGTGTAGGGCAGCATGACGCCGATCGTGTTGTTGCCGGGGGCCACCAGCGGCGAGAGCGGATTGTTTTCTTTTTGGTGCAGCAGCAGAATCGGCCGTTCTTTGCTGGTGAGCAGCGCTTCTTCAGCGGCTGATAAATGAGCAAACTGGCGCACCGTGGCCACGTCGCGGGACATCACGGCAAACGGTTTGTCCACCCGCCCCTTGCGTTCCCGCAACGTCGCCAGCGCGGCCTCATTTGCTGCATCACAGGCAAGATGAAAACCGCCCAACCCCTTCACCGCCACAATCTTCCCCGCCACCAACAGCCCCTGCGCTTCGCTAAGCGCCGCTTCCCCTCTTACTGAATACTGAATACTGATTACTGACAACTGATCACTAAATTCCAGCCAAACCTCCGGCCCACACACTGCACACGCATTCGGCTGGGCATGAAAGCGGCGGTTTAGTGGATCATCGTACTCCGCCTGGCAGTCGGGACACATGGTAAATTCGGCCATTGTGGTTAGCGGCCGATCGTAGGGAATATCTTTGATGATGGTGAAGCGGGGGCCACAGTTGGTGCAGTTGATGAAAGGGTAACGATAGCGTCGATTTTGCGGATCAAACAGCTCACGAAGGCAGTCGTCGCAGAGGCAAATGTCGGGGGAAATGAGGGTGTTAGCGGCGGCCTGTGCCTGGCTGTGAACGATGACAAAGTCGGTGCTGTCCTGCACGGGCAAATCGTTTGCCACTACTGCTTCAATATATGCCAGGGGTGGGTGGTTGTGGGTGAGATCCTGGTGGAATTGGGAAACGGCCGTTTCCCCGCCTTCAATTTCAATAAAAACGCCCCCACTATCATTGCCCACAAATCCCGTCAGCCCGTGCTTCATTGCCAGGCCGTAAACAAACGGCCGAAACCCAACCCCCTGCACCACGCCACGCACCGTCAGCCGCTGGCGCACTGGCTGCGTTGGTGAAGCAGAAAACAAGGCTGGCTTTTCTCGACGCATCATCACAATTTTATACCATCTTCCAAATTTCGATCTTTTCGTCACGCTTGTGTCACGATGACTGCTTATGGTTCCTGCATAAACAAACAGATTCATTGTACTGATGAGAATAATTGTAGAGTGATAACCTATGAGGAGATAGTGACATGTTGCAGCAAAGTTTCAGTCATAAATTATTTGGTTCTGTTTTTAACTTTCGTTGGCAAAGAGCAGTAAGAAGGGGAACGGCCGTATCCACGCCGCAGGCAATTCATATTGCTTACCAACAGTTTCGACAAATATACCCAGAGTGGGTAGACAATCTATTCGACGAAAGCTTTCTGACCATTGAAGCCGCCCCGCTTTTTGCCCGTAAAACGCTGCCAACAGCTACCCAATTGGCCATTGCCTGGTGCAATCAATTTGGCACCGGCATGTCTGCCAAAAAGGCTGCCGACATTGAAAAAGTGTTGCCAATCGCCAAAATATATTTAGCGATGGTACAGCAAGCCATGAAATCTTAATTTGTCTTTCTAAATATATTTTTCAAAAGTATCGTGAATTTGTCTTTCTGAATGGAGCGCAGCGAAATGAAGAATCCCTCTAAACCTTACTAGTCGGAACCATTGCTCACGGACCAGATTTGCGCTGTTATCGCGTTATTGGGATTCTTCGCTTCGCTCAGAATGACAGTTCTACAAAATCGGTGAATTTCTATTGGAACAATTTACTAAAATCTGTTTTCCTGAAATCGTTGTATGAAAAAGCCGCTGAACTCACGCTCAGCGGCTTTTTCATGTTTGGCCTAAAGTTGGTTGATTAATAATAGTTTAATATTAAACTATTTAATATTGATATATTTGGCAGATGACAATATACTTCCCCACAGTGCAACAGGTAACCGAAATCAAACTTGTCTCAAAAGGAGCATTGTGGGAACCCATTACAATGGCAGCGAAGAAGAACTTTTAGCGCTCGATTGCTACATCAAGCTGTTCCGAGCGGCTGAATCGGTGGGTCAAAACATTAACGCTCACTTACGCGCATACGACCTTACCATCAGTCAATTCGGCGCGCTGGAAGCCATTTACCATTTAGGACCGATGCAGAGCGGTGAACTAGGGCAGAAAATTCTGAAAACCAGCGGCAATATGACAATGGTGATTGATCATTTAGAAAAGCGAGGGTTGGTGACGCGCCAACGGCGTGAAGACGACCGCCGCTGCGTGGATATTCACCTGACCGAAACAGGCAGCGAACTAATCGCCGCCATTTTGCCCGCGCATGTGACTGGCGTCGTGCAATCACTTTCGGCACTCACTTTGGCAGAGCAGCAGCAGTTGGCTGATTTATGCCGGACATTGGGTTTGGCTCAAACTTAAAGATCAATTCCCCGGAAACTGTAGAATGGGGCACTTCCAAAAGTTTCCGGGGAAATATAGGAATGAATAATGAAACCAGTACAAGGATTACACCACATTACGGCCGTTGCCAGCAATCCCCATAAAAACGTCGAATTTTATCATCACATTTTGGGGCAGCGGCTGGTGAAAAAAACCGTCAACTTTGACGATCCGGGCACCTACCACCTGTATTACGGGGATGAGGTCGGCACGCCCGGCACCATCATGACCTACTTTCCCTGGCAGCACATGCGGCCTGGCAGACGGGGTAATGGAGAAACGGCCGCAATGGCCTACACCATCCGTCCTGAAGCGATAGGCTTTTGGCAAAACTGGCTCCAAAAGAACGGTATCTCCACCGGCGAACTGCAAACCCGCTTTGGCCAGGACGTGCTGCCCTTCACCGATCCCGACGGCCTGCCTCTGGAACTCATCACTTCAGATGATCCGGCCACGCTGCAATTTTGGGCCGACGGCCCCATAGGCGAAAAAGAAGCGCTGCAAGGATTCCACGGCGTCACGCTTTGGCTGGACCAGGTGGAACCCACAGCTAACTTGCTCACAGAACAGCTCGGCTATCAGTTTGTCGGCGAAGAGGGCAACCGCTTCCGCTACAAGGCCGATGCCAACGACATTGGCCTGTATGTGGACATTTTATACCGGCCCGGTCAGCCACAAGGTCAGTTTGGCGCAGGCTCCATCCACCACATTGCTTTCCGCACGGTGGACGATACGGAGCAGCTGGAATATCTCCAAAAATTGCGGCAAGCGCGCGTACAGGTGACGCCGGTGCAGGATCGGCAATATTTCCGCTCGATCTATTTCCGTTCGCCCGGTGGTGTTTTGTTTGAAATTGCCACCGATGCTCCTGGTTTCCCCTACGACGAGCCGGTGGCGGAGCTGGGCACACACCTCAAGCTGCCGTCGTGGCTGGAGCAGCATCGCCCGGCCATCGAGCAGCGCCTACCCGAAATTGAACTCAAGCCCGTGGCCCCTGCAACGCAATAATCGCGAAAAAAAATTGAACGCTGATTTACCTGATCTTCCTGATCAGGGCAATCAGGTGAATCAGCGTCCTAATTTCTACAGGAGTAATCAGATGACGACAACTGGAGCAAATGGTCCTCACCAGGGGCAGCTGCTTTTGCAGCAGGGCAAGCCGCTCAATGAAGTTAAAGCTGCCATGATTTTGGTACACGGTCGTGGGGCCACGGCACAAAGCATTTTGGAATTGGCCACTGTTTTGCCGCACCCGGAAATGGCCTACGTCGCCCCACAGGCGCAGGGCAACACCTGGTATCCCTACAGCTTTCTGGCCCCCATCGAAAACCAGCCGGGACTTGATTCCGGTCTACAGGCGGTGGCCGATGCTGTGGCTCAGGTGGAAGCCGCTGGTATTCCCACGGATAAAATCATCATTGGCGGATTTTCGCAGGGGGCATGTTTGGCTAGCGAGTTTGTGGCCCGCAATGCGCGACGTTATGGTGGGCTGCTGGTGTTTAGCGGTGGCCTGATTGGTCCGCCCGGTACGCCGCGCAATTACGATGGCTCGCTGGACGGTACGCCAGTCTTCATTGGCTGTAGCGATGTCGATTTTCATATTCCGGTGGAGCGGGTGGAGGAAACGGCCGTAACCCTCACCAACCTCGGTGCCATCGTCAACAAAAAAATCTACCCCAACATGGGCCATACCATCATCCAGGACGAAATCGACGAAGCGCAGAAAATCGTAAAAAATTTATAGTTGTCTCGATTTCCCCGGAAACTATAGACAGAATAGCCTACGAACAGTTTCCGGGGAAATGCTAACCCTAAACCTTTTTGGAGGTAATCATGCAAAAAATTCAAACACAAGGCGTGCATCATATCACGTTGATTGGTGCCGACCGCCAGACATCCATTGATTTTTGGGAAGGCGTGCTGGGAATGCCGTTCGTTTTTGAGCAGCCAAACCTGGACGTGCCTGAACAGAATCATCTTTATTTTGATCCGGGAGATGGTAATCTCGTCACCATTTTCACCAACGAAAACCGCAAACCCGATCCGACGCCCAATCCTGAAGGCATTGGCAATTTGCACCACATCGCCTTCAATGTGTCTCGTGCCACTTACACCCAGGTGAAAAAGCGGCTAGACGAGCGGGGCATTTCCAACAGTGGCGAGGTGGACCGCGGTTTTATGTACTCCATTTACTTCCGTGATCCACTGGGGCAGCTGTTTGAGCTAGCCAATTACAAATTTGATCCGCCGCCTGGCGTGACTCATGCGGAGGTGATGCATCTGGCACACAAGCTGCGCACGGAGCGCGGCGACTACAACATCGCCGACGAACATCTAGCCGATGCCATCGAGATTTTTGTGCAGCGCACCACCAGCACGCTCTCAGAAGATCGCAGCCCGAAGAATCCTTACCAATAGCTGAATGGCAAACGGCCGTTTCCATTTGCCACAATTCACGCGAAAGAAACGGCCGTTTGCCATTAAAAATTCGCTATTCTCCATTCACGATTCACAATTAATACGGCCGTTTCCTCCAGGGGGTCAGGGGTCAAATTTCACATTGCCTCTCGTGGTTATTTTCTGCTACGGTGATTTTTATTTAGCAGTTTCTTTTT
>JBNKLQ010000275.1:0-7828 GCA_050292445.1 Promineifilaceae bacterium (SeqCode)
AAACATCATTTTTTAAAGAAAATTACTTCAAGTGAAGTCCATCGTAGAGACTGTCTCCGTGGGCCTTGCTTCCGAAGATCTCGGCGAGTTCCTCTCGGCTAAAGTTGAGCAGGTCGGCCAGCCGGTCGTCGCCGTGCTGATGATCCAAAGTGTAAACGTGATCCAGGACAAAACATTCCCCGTCAGCAGTGGAAATAATCTCGCCGCCAGGCAATAAAGTTTCCAGGGGCTGAATGTCGTCGTCATCGGGGAAGGTAGGAGATGTGGAGGGAGGGAACGGCCGTAACAACTCATCATCCACCGGCGGGGCAGGCTTGAGCTTGCGCGGCGGCTTGAGCTGCCCTGCTCCGCGCACCACGCCCAAACGGCGCAGCTTCTTTTGCAGATCTTCGTTCCGGTCGGCCATATGTTCTAATTGTAAGCGGCACCGTGGGGAATCGCAACCAGTGCACAAAGGGTTCGTTCACAAATCTTGCCTGGGTGGAGGCGTGTTGTAGCGAACCTGATCTTCCGCCTGCCAAAATCTGATGTTCATCACTAGACAATTTGTGGAAAGTTCGTCAGCGTTAAGCTGACGGGGCACGCGAGCCGTCCTTGCACATTAGCCACAACCAGCAAATAGAACGCCAGATCTCCAGCTAACACCCCAAATAACACGTTCGGGGTACGACACTAATACCCTCTCGCAACTATTCTATTGATGTAATAGCCAAAAATCATGTGCAAACGCGGACGCCGTGGCTGGTTAATTTCCGCCTCCCTTTTACCAAATTTGGAAAGGAGCAAATATTCAAATGTATATGCAAGAAAAAGTTGTAGACAGAGAAACATCCAAAGATTACAAGCCGCAAACGGACAAAGCTCAACCTGAAATTGCCATCAAAGACCTGGTGAAAAATTTTGGTGATGTCAAAGCCGTTAATGGCTTGAATCTCGAAATTTACAAAGGTGAGATGTTTGGCTTCTTGGGTCCGAACGGGGCCGGGAAAACAACCACGATCAGCATGCTGTGCGGGCTGTTGGCCCCCAGCCGCGGATCGGCTCAAATTGCTGGTTTTGACATCAAGCAGGAACCCCAAAAGGTGAAGGAACGGATTGGCGTTTGTCCGCAGGAAGCGGCCGTTTTCAAATTCCTCACCGGCATGGAAAACCTGGAACTCTTTGGCAATCTCCACAGCATGGACAAGCAAACCCTGAAAGACCGGGCCGCAGCGCTCGTAGAGCAAGCTGATTTTGCCGAGGCCGCCAAACGGAAGACCAAAGGGTATAGCGGCGGCATGATGCGGCAGCTCAATTTGATGATCGCCTTGATGAGCGATCCAGAAATTGTTTTTCTGGATGAGCCGACGGTGGGCATGGACGCTCGCGCCCGCCGCCGTACCTGGCAGCAAATCGCAGCGCTGAAGGATCAAGGCAAAACCGTCATCCTGACCACCCACTACATTGAAGAAGCCCAGGAACTAAGCGACCGGGTGGGCATCATTGATTATGGCGAGCTGATCGCCCTGGGTACACCTGACGAATTAATGGCAGAACACGATGCGGCCGATCTAGAAGCAGTCTTTTTAGAGATTACCGGCCGCCGAATTATGGAGGGATTATAACATGACACTACAACCATTAAATGCACTGATCGTTGTCGAAGTGAAAAAACTGTACCGCGATTTAATGAATCTGTCCGTCATGGTTTTGATGCCGGTTGGCCTAACCCTGATTTTCTACCTGGCCCTGAGCAGCGTCTCCAATGACTATTATCCCGTACCAGGGATGAACCATTTTGAATACCTGCTGCCGGGCGTGATGGGGTACGCCGTGATTTACATGGGCATGATAGTCGCCCTGGCGCTAGTTGAATACCGTAAATCTGGCTTATTAACCCGTGTACAGACAACCCCAGTTTCGCCGTCTGCTTACCTGGGCAGCCACATTGTGGCCAACATGATCATTGCCGTGGTGCAAGGGCTGATTGTGCTGCTGGTGGCCCGGCTTTTGGGGTATGTGCCTCTGGGGGGGATCGTTGGTCTGTTGATTGCTGTGGTGTTTCTGGCCTTGCTGGCGGTAACGGCCGTTGGTCTGGGCCTGTTAACGGCGGCTGTAGCCAAAGACACGGGCGCTGCCAGCGGCATTGCCGCCATCTTCATCGTACCCATGATGATGTTTGGCGCACTGCTGGCCGTCTTCAACGAAACCACGCGCAACATCGCCCGCTTCATGCCCAACTACTATGTCTCCGATTCGCTGTCGGTCATCTTCCACACTGGCGACCTCTCTAACCCGGTCATCTGGCAAAACTTGCTAATCCTGACCGTCATTAGCCTGGTTATCGTCGTGGCGGGCATCCAGCTTTTCAAAAGAACCGCCTATCGGTAAAGAAAATAAATGCATTTGAATTTGTCATTACTTCGGCAGACTCAGTACAAGCCTGAATGAAGCGCAGCGAAATGAAGAATCCCTCTAAACAGTGCAAATCGAAGCTCTTGCAGCGGAATAGGTGTGTTCTATTGCCACCCCATAGGGATTCTTCGCTTCGCTCAGAATGACACCTAAGTTTAGGTTACTTGATTAACGGAGTAATGAAGTAGGAGGATAAAATAATGGCTCAAATAAGTTTACACTCGACTGATAAGTCTCAAGTTGTGGCAGCAAAAAGCGAAAAGGCTGCTCGGCTGTTCTACATTGATCACTTACGCGTTGCGCTCATGATCTTAGTAGTGCTGCACCATGTGGCGCTAGTCTACGGGGCGAGCCTGGAAGGGTATTATTATGTTGAACCCCCATTCACCTCCCCTCTGGCCTTTAAGGCACTGCTGTTGTTTGCCGTGGTGAATCAGGCCTGGTTTATGGGCGCTTTTTTCTTGTTAGCAGGCTATTTCACACCAGGCTCGTTCGACCGGAAGGGAATGGGCGCTTTCGTGAAGGATCGGCTGCTGCGTCTGGGCATTCCACTGGTTGTTTTCTACTTCGTCCTCAGCCCAATTTCCTTCATTGGTTTCTGGCTGATGCCCTCGGCACTGACCGGAATTACCGAGCCGCTCACCTGGCAAATCTTTTGGCGAGCTTATCCTGACCTGATCGGTTTAGGCCCGCTGTGGTTTGTGGCTATGCTGCTCATCTTTAGCTTTGGCTACGCCATCTGGCGGTTCGTGGCTGGGAATCAGCCAGCACGCCAATCGGCCATGCCTGGCTACCTGGCCGTCGGCATTTTCATTCTGGTGTTGGCCCTGGCAAGCACCCTGATGCGCATGGTGATTCCGCTGGGCGAGAGCTGGTACCAGTTCCCTACCCTGGCTTACCTGCCGCAGTATCTCAGCTTCTTTGTCTTGGGGGCAATTGCCTCGCGCAAGGGATGGCTGAAATCACTGTCTGGCACGATGGGTTTTGTGGGGTTTTTGCTAGCGGCGATTACGGCCGTATGCCTCTTCCCCCTTGCTTTTAGCGGCCAATGGTTCTCGCTTGAGCTAACTGAAGTATTGGACAATGCCATGGGAAACGGGCATTGGCAATCGGCCATTTATGCGCTTTGGGATTCTGCTTTTGCAGTGGGGATGAGCCTGGCTTTAATCACGCTTTTCCGCCGCTTTGTGAATGGACGGAGTGGATTCGGCCGTTTCTTATCAGCCCATAGCTACACCGTCTACATCATCCATATTCCCATTGTTGTTTTTACGGCCTATGCGCTGCGGAACATCGAACTAGAGAGCCTGCAAAAATTCGGTCTGGCGTCAGTTGTTGTCGTCCCAATCTGCTTCATTGCGGCTTATCTGGTGCGCAAAATCCCCTTCGCCTCGAAGATTTTGTAGTTAGCAAAACCTGACAGGTTTGCCCAGAAATTAGTCAAAAATGGCTCTTTGCAATGCAAAAATGGCTTCATTTCTTGCTTATTTTGAAAACCTGTCAGGTTTATCCAGGACTGGCAGTCCTAAGGCAAAGAAGGCACATACGATGAACAAAAAGATTAGTAACCTCTTTCTCACGCTTGGAGTCCTCTTCTTACTAAATGCTATTTTAGGACGCTACATCGTCTTGCCCGGTTACCTGGCTGGTTTGGAACAAGGCACAGCCACCTTGGAAGGTGCCAGCCAGGCAGCCTCTGCCTGGGAAATCATTCGCTATTTGTTGTGGGCTTATTCGTTCAAGCTGGGCATTTACCTTTTCATCATCGGGGCAACGTTTCGCACGGTGATGTCATCATCGCGCAGGTGGGTGGTTGCTATCTTTGGATTTGTGTATATCGCCTTTGCCTACATTCCCCTGCCAAGCCCGACTTCACTTGTTTTTGGCATGGCGGGCGGGATCATGACGGTGCTGATGATTTTTGTGGTTTTGTGGTGGGCAAACGGCCGTTCCCAGCTACAAAAACACGAGAAAACAGCCAGCGATTATCGTATGGCCGGGTACTTCTTCTTTGGCATGGCCACTTATACCCTGTGCCCTTTGCTGGGCGTGAAAACCTTTGCATTGTCGCCAGAAAAGATGATCCAGTTTGGTTTACAAGGGGAAGCCGCCTCTTTTGCTTTTCACTTGCTCATTGAACTATTGCTAGGCTGGGTGTTTATAGCGCTCAGCGTGCGCCAGGCAAACGAAAGCCTGGTGACTTCGCCGGAGATACAAGTACCGGATACGGCCGAAAATTGGAGTTTGAACCATGAATGAAATGAAAATTACGCTTTCAATTATTTGGGTTGCCGTCATGCTCACTTACCTGCTGGGAGATGTACTGCGCTTCATTACCGGACAGATGGTTCCCGGCGAAATGATGGGCGCGCCAATATCGCAAGGAATGGCCCTGGGCATGGCTGTACTGATGGTGCTGCCCATCCTGATGGTGGTGCTTTCTTTGCTGCTGCCGCAGGGGGTCAACCGCTGGGCAAATATCATCATGGCCGGGTTCTGGCTGCTGTTTAATCTGGTAGGGCTGCCGGGCTATGAAGGTCATTACGATAAATTCCTGCTGCTGGTGAGCATCGTTTTTAACGGCGTAACCATCTGGTATGCCTGGAATTGGGTGTGAGAGCGACCAA
Organism: Promineifilaceae bacterium (SeqCode); assembly: GCA_050292445.1. GTDB lineage: Bacteria > Chloroflexota > Anaerolineae > Promineifilales > Promineifilaceae > Leptofilum. Next base: position 5,022 of record JBNKLQ010000275.1, read on the forward strand.
TGGCGGACTTTATTACCTTCTTGCCAGAGGATGATGGTCAAATAATTGTAGGGAAGGAGAAAAGCAGGATGCTAGGTTTAGCAAAAGAATCATTGAGAAAAAATCATCGCATCGTTGTAACGCAGCACGGTGGGCCGGAAGTGTTGCAAATGGTAGAAGAGGCCTTGCCCGAACCAGGACCCGGCGAAGTGCGGGTGCGGGTACTGGCCGCTGGCATTTCCGCCTACGATCTGATGCATCGCAGTTCGGGTTTACTGCCGGGAACGCCGAAACCCCCTTTCACGCTGGGCGAGGATATCGTTGGCGTGGTGAATAAGCTGGGTGAGGACGTTTCGACCCTGGCCTTGGGGCAAATGGTGGCCGGGGCAACGTTTTGCCTTGGCCTGGGCGGAGGGTATGCAGAGTACATCTGTTTGCCTACCAGCGAACTGGTGCCTGTGCCCGCAGGGGTCGATCCGGCCGAAGCCGTTTGCCTGGTGGTGAATTACCTAACCGCCCACATGGCTATGCACCACACCGCCAGCGTGCAGCGCGGCGAACGTGCCCTCGTCCACGGTGCGGCGGGTGGTGTTGGCTCGGCTCTGCTGGAGCTGGGCCAGCTGGTCGGGCTGGAGATGTTTGGCACAGCCTCCAGTTACAACCACGAACGCGTTGCTGCTCTGGGTGCTACGCCCATCGACTACCGTACGGATGATTTTGTAGAACGTGTCAAGCAGTTAACTGGCGGGGGTGTGGACGTTGTGTTTGATCCTATTGGTGGATTCCGGCAGCTTTGGCGATCAAACCGGGCTTTGCGTGGAAACGGCCGTCTCGTCTGGTTCGGCGTCGCGGCGGCAAAGCAGTCGGGGCTGCGTGTCATTCCCCTCACTTTGCTGATGGTGCTGCTGCTCAAGCTGTTGCCAGGCGGCAGGCAGCTTCTGTTGACCCCTGATCTGGCAAAAGACAATACCTGGTATCGCCAAACGCTGGCGGCGCTGCTTGACCTTCTGGCGGCGGGCAAGATCAAGCCAATCGTGGCAGCGCGCATTCCCCTGGCTGAAGCCGCTCACGCCCATGAACTGTTGGAGCGCGGCGGCTATACGGGCAAGGTTGTTCTCGTAACTAACGTATAGCCGGCTTCTAATTGAGCCGGCCGATGAAAAGGAGAGTTTAAAATGGAAACCGTAACAATGAAGAAGTTTGAATCGCGTGAGCAAATTATGCAGAGTTTGCAAGAAGAACGTGATTTAACAGGTGCAGATATGAGCGGGCTGGACCTGTCGGGCATCAAGCTGATGGGGTTGAATATGAGAGGTGCTGACTTGCATGATAGCAACCTCTCTCATGCCACATTAGCAATGGCCGACATGACCGATATTAACTTGTCGAATGCACACCTCGAAAATGCGCGGATCGCTGCCGCTAACTTGCGCAACGCAAACCTGCGCGGCGCACATATGAAGGCTGCAATGATTGCCGCAGCGGACTTGCATGACGCCGACCTGACTGGTGCTGATCTCAGCAACAGCCGCATCTACGGCGTGGATGTAACCGGAGCTGATTTCACTGACACAAAAACGACCGATGCGACAACGCTGGTTGATTGGGCTGATGCCAAGGTCAAACCAGCCAATCCACCTAAGTCGCCAGAGCCACCAAGCTGGCTGCCATTTGCCGTTGTCGCGGTCATTGGTTTGGCAATCATTGCCGCAATTCGGAAGCGGCGGAAATAAGCGAGTTCTGTTTGTGCCCTGGGTAAAAATTCCAGCGGCAACCATTACCTTTTCAGGCACATGGGCGTGTGCCAGTTCATCTGGCGAAATGAAGCGGCGGTCGCTCTCATTAACAAAATGGTCGCCAATAGGCGATCCTTTTCGGAATATTGGATTGGAAAAGATGATGAATGAGAAAAGGCGTCAAATAGTGGGCTGGATTGCGGTAGCTTTTTCAACGGCCGTCACAAGCTTTTGGGCGTTTTGGGGCATTATTGAGAATTTTCACGAAGGCTGGCATTACGACGTCTGGTTGTCGAATGTGGGCTTGATGCTCGTCCAATATCTTGGCCCTATGCTCATCTTTATGAGCGTCACGCTGGTCGCCATATTCTGGCCGAGATTTGGCGGCGGACTCCATCTGCTCCTGGCCCTGCTGGCTGTTGGTTTTTTTAACGCTTTCTCCAATGCCGCTACTTTTTTGCTCATTTTGCCACTTGCGGGGTTGGGGATGATGTATTGGTACGGCCGTCCCCAACCACGTAAATTAGCCCGTTCCCTGATTATTGTCCTACCGCTGCTCACCCTCATCATCTCCGGCATAGAACCCGTCATTCGCGTGTCCCAACGCATCAATGATGGCAATTTACAGGCGCGTCAGGTAGTGGGAAATGGGGTGACGCTCATCTGGGCACCGGAGGGACCCGGCTGGCCCCGCGCGGGGACCAATTGGGATGAGGCGCAGCAAGTGTGCCAACACCTCACAGAAGATGGCCTGGCGCTGGCCCCTGAGCCACAATTTATTTGGCGGCTGCCCACTGTAGAGGAAGCGGTGCGCTCTATGAGCCTGCACGGCCAAAACAGCGGTGGCGTCTGGGATGCAGCCAGGGCTGAGGCTATCTACCAGGCCACCCCGGATAAAGAGTCACCCTTGTGGAACGTGCATTCCCAGGTGATTTATTGGTGGACAGCAACAGAAGTGGATGAAGCGCACGCTTATATCATTGTCTACGATGGGAAGGTATGGGACAGGTCAAAACAGTTCAGCCCCGCCTATTTAGGGTTTCGCTGCGTAAAACCCCCATAAATTGGTGTAATTTTCAACCTTTCCTCATA
>JBNKLQ010000276.1:0-7799 GCA_050292445.1 Promineifilaceae bacterium (SeqCode)
CCTGGCTGCTCCCAATGTCGCCGGACTGAGCGGAGACGCTAACGGCAATTTGTGGGTTGTAAACAGTGATGAGTTCAATCGAGTCAACCTGACAACTGGTTTGGTTACCCGCTACGAGTCGTCTGATTTTGCCCTGGGAGATCAACCAGAGATCAATTCAGTGCTGGCAGACAGCCAGGGCGAGGTGTGGTTTGGTTTATCCGACGGCCGTTTGATTCGGCAAAACCCGGCAGCAGGCACGGGTGAACTGGTACAACTGTATGAGGAATCGGCCGCAGCAGAGGGGATGCGTCCGCCAACACCCATCATTGGGCTGCTTGAAGACGCCCAGGGCAACCTGTGGGTAGCCGCCAAACGGGATGGCCTCTTTCGCCTGGATGCCGACCGACAATTGGCAGACTCTTATTTATTGGCTGGTCTCAATGCTGAGGTAACCGAGACGACACTGGCTGCGCCACAGCTAAACGCGATTTCCAGCGACCAGGCTGGCAACATCTGGCTCGGTTACGAAAAAGGCCAACTGAGCCGCTTCGATCCACGCCAAAAAACATTTACGCACTACCTGACCGAACCAGAAAATTCCGTCGGCAAAATAGAAGATATTTTTGCTGATGAAAACGGCCGTATCTGGCTGGCCACCAATGAGGGGCTGGCTGCCTTCGACCCCCAAACAGAATCCTTAATCCACTTTACCGCCGAGGCCGGTCTATCCAGTACCTTCACCGAAGCTATCTTGCAGGATGAAGATGGCTATTTGTGGATCAGCAGTAAACACGGCCTGGCCAAGTTCGATCCCCAAAGCGGCCGCGTCGTAGCCCTTTATGATACCGCCGATGGACTGGCTGGGGATGAATTCAATCGGGCAGCAAAATGGGTGGATGCAGACGGCCGTTTCTACTTCGGTCACAACAACGGCTTCACCACCTTTGACCCCACCGCAATCACTGCCGATAACCTTTACCAGCCGCCCGTTATTCTTACAGCGCTGCGACTTTTTAACGCGCTTGAGCCCATTGGCCCTGATTCCCGCCTGACCCAGCCGCTTTGGGAAACAGACGAGATGACCTTCGCCCACGACGATGATGTCATCACCTTTGATTTTGCTGCGCTCAGTTACGCCGCCCCAGAAAAAACGCGCTATCGTTTTCGGTTGGAAGAATTTGAACCAGAGTGGAATGAAGTAGCCAGCGACCGTCGCTTTGCCACCTACACCCACCTCCCCTCCGGAAGCTACACTTTCCGCGTGCAGGCCACAAACAACAATGGAACTTGGGGCGAGCAAGAAGCCACCCTGAGCATTCTCATCTACCCACCCTGGTGGGAAACGTGGTGGTTCCGCCTTACGGCCGTAGGTTTGTTCGTGCTGGCGCTTGTTGCCGGGGTGCGCTGGCGTATTTACCGCGTAAGGCAGCGCAACCGGGAATTAGAAACCCAGGTTGCTCTACGGACAGAAGAGTTAGCCAGAGCTAAAGAACACGCCGAAGTGGCCAATCATGCCAAAAGCGAATTCCTGGCCAACATGAGCCATGAGCTACGCACACCACTGAACGGCGTTTTGGGGTACGCTCAAATTTTGCAGCGCGATACAACGTTAACGGCCCAACAGCGAGAAGGTCTGCAAACCATTTACAACAGCGGCCGTCACCTGCTCACACTGATCAACGATGTGCTGGACATGGCCAAAATCGAGGCACGTCACCTGGAAATTCAACTGGTTGAGTTAAACTTGCCTGCCTTTCTGGAAGACATCACCGATTTGATGAAGCTGGCTGCCGAGCAAAAAAAGCTTCATCTCAATTACGAATTGCCATCTGACCTGCCAACAGTGATCCTGGCAGATGAAAAACGGCTGCGCCAGATATTATTGAATTTGCTGGGGAATGCTGTCAAATTCACAGAAAAAGGCACGGTGACGTTCCGGGTGACGTGTGCCCAAGAACTACGACAAAATGAAACTTCTCCAATTTGCCGCCTACGCTTTACCGTGGAAGACACCGGCAGCGGCATTGCTCCTGACCAGCTTGAGTACATTTTCAAACCCTTCGAACAAACCGGAGATGCCCAGTCTCAGGCGGAAGGGACTGGCCTGGGCTTGCCAATTAGCCAAGAGCTGGTGCAGTTGATGGGGGGACAAATTCAGGTCGAAAGCACGCTGGATGCAGGCAGCCGTTTCTGGTTTGAGGTGCCTTTTGAAATTGCGGCAGAAACGGCCGTTCCCCCCCCCATACCCATCCGCTTAATCACCGGTTACCAGGGACCACGCCGCCGCATTCTAGTGGTGGATGATCGCCTGGAAAACCGCATGGTGCTGCTAGACCTGCTGGAACCCATTGGTTTTGAAGTTGCTCTGGCCGAAAACGGCCTCGAAGCTGTTGAAAAAGTGCCGCAGTTCAAGCCAGATTTAATCTTTATTGACCTGGTCATGCCGGTGATGATGGGCTTTGAGGCCGTGGCCACGATTCGGGAAATGCCAGATTTTACGGCCGTTCCCATCATTGCCGTTTCAGCCAGTGTGCTGCAAGGTGACCAGAATTCCAGCCGTCGGGTGGGCTGCGATGCTTTCCTGACCAAGCCGGTGGAAACAGATAAACTGTTTGACCTGTTACAAATCTACTTACAACTCACTTGGGAGTATGATAGGCAGATGGATGCGAGAGCTTTGCTGGAAACGGCCGTAGCTCCCCAAAATGAGGTCATACCACCGCCACAGGCTGAGTTGGAAATATTGGTTGCCCTGGCCCGCTTTGGCAATATGGACCATATTCGGGAACAGGCCAGCCATTTAAAAACCCTTTCACCCCAATATTATGCCTTTGCCAACACGCTCGATCAGCTGGCAGCTAATTTTGAAGATGAGAAAATCTTGTCCTTTATCACCCAATTTTTGCCCAACGACAATGAGTAAATACTTATGCAAGATCAAATAGCAAATAAACTGATTCTGATTATTGACGACAACGTTACCAACCTGAAAGTAGCCATCGAACACTTGAAAACGTACGGGGTAGAAATCATCATTGCCCGCAATGGTGAATCCGGCCTGGAACGGGCCGCTTTTGCCCAACCTGATCTCATTCTGCTCGACGTGCGCATGCCAGGCATTGATGGCTTTGAAACCTGCCGCCGCCTCAAGGCTAACGAACCCACCAGGGAGATTCCCGTTATCTTCATGACCGCCCTGGCAGATGTCTCTGATAAAGTGCGCGGCTTTGATGCCGGGGCAGTCGATTACGTGACCAAGCCACTCCAGGCCGAAGAGGTGTGGGCCAGAGTCAGGACCCATCTGACCATTCGCGCCTTGCAGCAGGAAATGGCTGAACGCATCAGTGAACTAGATGCCTTTGCCCACACCGTAGCCCATGACCTCAAAAACCCGCTGGGTCGTATCATGACGGGCCTGGATTTGCTGTATGAGATGGCATCGCCCCAGCTTGATGAACAGATGCGGGAGATTTTGCAAATTAGCCTGGGTGGCAGCCGCCAAATGGTGCAGATCATTGACGAATTGCTTCTTCTGGCAAGTGTGCGTCAAACTGAAGTGCCGCTGGAGGTGTTGTTCATGGGCGATATTGTTCAGGCAGCCCAAGAAAGATTGTCACACATCATTGAAGAACGCAGGGCTGAAATCATCTTGCCAGAATCCTGGCCAACGGCCGTTGGCTACGCCCCTTGGATAGAAGAGGTGTGGGCCAACTATCTGAGCAACGGGCTTAAATATGGTGGCAAGCCACCGCGCCTGCAATTGGGCGGTGAGGAATTAGTCAATGGCAGCATCCGCTACTGGGTGCGTGACAATGGCTCAGGGCTCTCCCCAAAAGAACAGGGAAAGTTATTCCAGGCATTCTCGCGGGTCCATTCTGACTCTATCCAGGGGCACGGCCTGGGTTTATCCATCGTTGGCCGCATTGTTAAGCGATTGGGCGGTAAAGTTGGCGTGGAAAGCGAATCAGGACGCGGCAGTTTGTTCTACTTCACGCTACCAGCCATTGATACGGCCGTTCAGCCAGATTTTTCCAGTTGACATCTATGTAATTTCTGACAAACTGCAGGTATAGCTATGACGTTCGTTAGCGTGTAGGATACGGCCGTTCTCGTACAATCTTCTCAACCATATTTCCAAACTGAGGAGGTCTTTATGACTACGCAAAACCGCCAGCGCGTGTTAATTATGGGCGCAGCTGGCCGCGATTTTCATGACTTTAACACCGCCCTGCGCCAAAATGACCAGGTCAAAGTGGTTGCCTTTACCGCCACCCAGATTCCGAATATAGACGGCCGTCGCTACCCGCCTGAACTTTCTGGCTCACTCTACCCCGAAGGCATTCCCATCTATCCCGAAAATCAATTAGAAGAACTGATTCGTGAGCACCAAATCGACGATGTGTATTTTTCCTACTCGGACGTTTCTCATGAGTACGTAATGCACATCGCCTCCCGCGTGTTGGCTGCCGGGGCCGGCTTCCGCCTGATAAATCCGCGCCTCACCATGCTCAAGTCGAGCAAACCGATTGTCTCCATTTGTGCCGTGCGCACCGGCTGTGGCAAAAGCCAGACCTCGCGCTATGTGCTCAACGTGCTGCAAAAGGAGTTGGGCTACCAGAAAGTCGTCGCTATACGACATCCAATGCCGTATGGCAACCTGGCTGCGCAGGCTGTGCAGCGCTTTGCCACCTATGAAGACATGGACAAGCACGACTGCACCATTGAGGAACGGGAAGAGTATGAACCGTACGTTGAGCGTGGCGCAGTCATTTACGCCGGAGTTGATTACGAAGCAATTCTACGCGAAGCTGAAAAAGAGGCCGACATCATCATTTGGGATGGCGGCAACAACGACTTGCCTTTCTACCTATCCGATTTCCACATTGTGGTAACAGATCCGCACCGGCCGGGTCATGAGCTGCGTTATCATCCTGGCGAGACTAATTTACGGCTGGCTGCGGCCGTAATTCTAAACAAGATCGATACGGCCGATTTTCAAAACATCCTCACCGTGCAGAAAAACATCCGCTCCGTGAATCCCAACGCCACTATTATCCAGGCAGCGTCGCCTATTTTTGTGGACGATCCGGCAGCGATACGGGGCAAGCGGGTGCTGGTTGTGGAAGACGGCCCCACCCTCACCCACGGCGAGATGGCCTACGGCGCGGGCGTCGTGGCTGCCCAGAAGTTTGGCGCAGCAGAGATTTTGGACCCACGGCCGTTTGCCGTTCGTTCTATTGCCGCCACCTACCAAAAATATCCCGGCACTGGCGCAGTTTTGCCCGCCATGGGGTACGGCGGCGACCAGATTGCTGACCTGGAAGAAACGATCAATCGCTCCAATGCCGAACTGGTCATCATTGCCACACCGATTGATCTAGGCAAGATTATCAACATCAAGCTGCCCAGCCAACGCGTACGCTACGAGTATCAGGGAATTGGTCAACCATCCCTGGCTGATTTGCTCAAAGAGCGCTTTGGTTAAAAACGGTCAAGCCCTAAGTATGGCGTGAATGGGCAGTCAACCCTTTGGGAGATAAAACAAAACAGGCCGGCAGAATCTGCCGGCCTGTTCTGTTTTGGCTAACGAGCATCATCAGTGCGCCGACAGCGAGATGTAAGTTGTTGGAGCTGGGCAGCTGTATTTGCTCGATCATCCCTGGCTAAATCACTACTTCCCCGGAAACTCGCAAATTAGCAAATAATCTCGAATGCAGTTTTCGGGGATATGCAGGCAGTAGCTAGCGAATCACTATCGGAATGAATACTTCATAACTGTCCGAGTAAACAGTGATGGATTGTTTGGTAGGTGGCGGGCTGCCAAATTCATTGCTGCTGATGGTAATGATACATTCCAGTACAGTTCCAGGGGCCAAATCACTGGCCACAACGGTGGGTATGATTATGGTGATCTCCTGACCAGGGGCGACATTGATGCCATTGGCTAACAAGGGAGGGGCATTACCAACGGCCGTTGCCCCATCCACCACCACTTCGCCGTTCAAAAGCAAACCATCTGCCATGATGAAATTGATCACCGCGTTGGTGGCCGTGATCGTCTCATTGTTGGTCACAGAAATATAGAAGTTAACCTCCTCCCCTGGCTGCGGATTCTGATTATCTATCTGCTGCGAAACTACCAACCCTTTGGGCACACACGCCAGGCTCACGTCGTCAATTGCGTAACCATCCCCAGCACTGAAATTGCCTGCATTGAAGGGGAAATTATCATAAAAACCAAACTTCATCTGGAAGCGGTCCGTCAGCGCCAACCCATTTTCTAAGGCAATTGCTTTAAGATCGAGTTGTCCATTTTGGTAAGTATCATTGTTGCTGCCCGCAAAATCATGCACTTTAACCCAGGCGTCTCCGGGCTGTTCCCGAACAAAGAGCCCATCATAGTTGGCGTCGTATTCATCGCCCAAATCGTGCCAGTTAAAATTCAAGGTAACTTCTGCCTGTCCGGTAAGGTCTGCCGTGAGGATAAGTGCGGCTTCAGACTGGGCCAAACCCGCCACGCTATCATCTAGCACCACACTGTAGCTGCCACTGTTGGGTATATCTGTTAGAACACGTACGCGACCTTCTTCGGTTACGGCCGTTTCCCACGCCGAACCCAGTGAGCCAGTTTCAAACCCGTCGCTGAAGCCGCAGGTGACCACTTCAGTGATGTTGAGAACGGCCGTACCCTGCCGCACCTCATCCATGTCCGGCGAATCGGCCGTGGCCACAAAGGCAGCAGTGCCCGCAGTGGCATTAGCCGCCACCGTAAACGAAACCGTGCGGCTTAATGATTGGCCAGGATGAAGCGTTTGCCCAATTGTCCAATTGATTGCATTGTTGGCCACAACAGCATCCCCGCTTAAGGAAGCCATTTCTAAAGAGAGCAGATTCAGCAGCGGCGCGGTAAGGACAATCTGGGAAGCCGCTGTGCCGGTATCATTTCGCATCTCAATTGTGAAATCGACCGAATCTCCAGGCAATGCGTAATCCCCAGAAGCAGTGATGTCAATGCTTAAACCAGTTACATAGGAATTAATGGCTTTATTCACGTAGAGTCGTGCCATATCTGTCTCCACGCCGCCGCTACGATTATCATCTACCAGAACAGCACCTGTCTGAAAAGCAGCCAGCGCTTCATCGACTGAAGCGCCAGGGACCGCCTGCTTAAACAAGGCCCAGGCACCGGTAACATGCGGGGTGGCCATGGAAGTGCCCTGCTTGGTCCCGGCACCACCTGGAACGGCCGCATAAATGCTTACCCCAGGAGCCAGCAAATCCAAAAACGGAGCCACGTTGGAAAAGGAAGCCACGTTGTCGGCATCATCCGTTGCCCCAACGCTAATGGCTGAAGAGATGCAGCCGGGAGCGCTCATGCTGTCGCGGTAGCCATTATTTCCAGATGCGATGACCGTCGCAATGCCTGCCGCACGCAAATTGTCGATGGCTGCTTTGCGACTGTCACTATCGCACGTTGTGGCATATTGTCCCCCGCCCAGGCTCATGTTGACACTGGCAATGTTGTATGTATTGCGCAGTTCATACACGCGTTCCAGGGCAGCAATCTGATCACTGGTAAAGGTGAGTACACAGTTGCTGTAGCCACCACAATAAGTTGTGCTGTTAAATAAGGAAAAAATCTGGAGAGCAATAATGTTAGCATCTGGTGCCACGCCCACAATGCTGCCGCCATCATCCCCAGCAGCAATGCTGGCCACATGGGTGCCGTGGCTGCAATCAGACTGGGCTTTGCTGTTGGACGTCCCGACAGCGTCAGTACAATCTACACCAGAACCAACGGCCGTTGATTCTTCCAC
>JBNKLQ010000277.1:0-7776 GCA_050292445.1 Promineifilaceae bacterium (SeqCode)
CTTATCCACAGATGGCACAGATTTTGTCGCTTCGCTTATGTTTAATCTGTGTAATCTGTGGTTAATTTGCTTCTCTGTTCTTATGCAATTTGGGGGCCGCGCCGGTAGCTGGGGCCCATGCCGCCGATGTATTCGGCTTGTCCAAAACCCAGTACGGGGATGAAGACGAAGGGCAGGAAGGTAACGCCGAGGGCAAAGAGAACGCCGCGTCCAAAGGAGCGAGCCGTACCAAAGGCGAGAATCGCCCAAAGGGTGGCGTTCACGCCAGGGATAAACAGGATGGCTAAATACCACCACGGCCGTCCAATCATTTCCAGCCATAAAATAACGTTGTAAAGCGGGATTAAGCTTTTCCAACCCGGATGACCTGCTTTTTCAAACAGCTTCCAGATACCGGCAATCGTTACGACGGCAATACCGAGAACGACAATCATAAAGATGATGGCGGGAACCATGCTCACGTCGTCGCTGCTTTGTGCAGCAATGGTGGCTAAGGTTGTTGTGTGTGTTAAGTTCATTGGTTGACTCCTTGTTGTGTTGAGTAATTTAAATGATGGAAACGGCCGTTTCATCGTCCGTTTCTACATTTGACCCTGTACCATCGGACAATGTACGGTTGTTCACCGGATAATCATGGGCAAATAGATTTGCAATGGCATTCAAAAAAGCAAGTGCATAAAAAAATATAGATCACACGCTTCAACCCCTTTGCGTGAAATCAATGGTCAGGCCGGCCCTTCAACAGTTATCCAACTGCTTTCGCCAGGTTTATCCCATTTGGGAAACAAGCCGCTTGCGCGACACGGTCTCGGCAATAAATTGCGTCAACCATCAGGGGTACTGACCTGAATAATTTGTGCAGATGTCTTCAGAAACAATCTGTTTTTGTGATGTGTGGGGAGGATAACAAGGCAAACGCTTAAGAAACGCTTAAAGATTGGTAATCTTGCCACAGAGTTGGCAGATACCAGTGAAACTAACGGACAGGGGCGGCAATTATTGAAAATTAGCAAAAGCGCCTGCGTCTTTTTTCTCAAAACTCATTCGCTACAATATTCCCGACCAATCACCCCTTTATCCTCTTCAATCCGTCTCTTTTTTCATGTTATGATAGTCAAAAATAACAGATGCTGAGTAAGCAAATAACAAGTAAGCAAAAATTATGGTCAAACGTATCACGCTATTTGACGGCTTAACTGTGACCCAAATAGACAAGCCGATCCCGAAACTGGTTTCTCGCAAGGCAGATATATTGCTGGCGTATCTGGCACGGGAACAACGGCCGTTTCCCCGCGAACAAGTAGCCACCTTGCTGTGGCCGGACAGCCCCCAAAAGCAAGCTCTCTCCAATTTACGCACCTTGATCTCCAGTTTGCGCAAGCACGCTGCTGATTTTGTGACCATCACACGGCAAACGGTTGCGATCAAGCCGGACGTGTGGGTGGATACGGCCGTTTTTCAACAACACCTCACCCGCGCCGACAACAACTGGCCGGAGGCCAGCGCCATCGCCCAGGCTGAAGACGCATTGGCCTTGTATCATGGCGAATTCCTGGATGGTATCCTGGTAGACGGCAGTTTTGAGCTGGAAAGCTGGATGCAAACCAACCGCGATCACCTGCGCCGGTTGGTAAACGTCATGCGGCAAAAACTCATCGACCATTATTTGCGCCAGGGCGACTATGCCGCAGGCATCGAACACGCCCACGCACTGCTGCAAGACGATCCGCTAGACGAAGCCGCACACCGGCAGATGATGATATTGTTCGCCCGCAGCGGGCAGCGGAGCGCGGCCATCGAGCAGTACGAAACCTGCCGCCGCATGCTTGACGAAGAACTGGGTGTAGAGCCGGATGACGAAACGACAGCCTTATTGCGCCGTATCGAATTGGCCGACAACAACCTATCCGCCAATTTGCCTGTGCCGCTGACCACCTTTGTCGGTCGTGCCCAAGAGCGGTTGCAAATCGGCAAACGCTTGCGCGATGGGCAAACCCGCTTGCTAACACTCATCGGGCTGGGCGGTATTGGCAAGACGCGGTTAGCCATCCAAATTGCCCACGATATGGCCGGCCATTACCTCAATGGCGTCTACTTTGTGCCGTTGGCACCGCTGGAGTCGGCCGATTTTTTGGTGTCGGCCATCGCAGCGGCCGTTCATTTGGATTTTGCCGGACAGGGTGATCCCAAAATGCAGTTGTTCAACCATCTGCGTGAAAAAGAATTGCTGCTGGTGTTGGAAAATGTGCATACTGCCTGGACCTACGCCGTGACAGGCACCGATTTTGACATTGCCGACCGCAGTTTGGCCACCCTGGCTTTGTATTACAATCACAAAGGATTATTTACTGAAGGTGCGGGGTTGGTAGAAACGGCCGTACATCGTTTTGAAGCCGTCGTCCAGCCGGAAAATCCGGCCCACTGCGATTTATTATCCCGACTGTACGCCGCCTGGTCAGAGCTGGGCAATTTCATCCCCCATTACGATCAGGCCATCGCCGCCGCCAGGCAAGCCATCAGATGGGGAGAGTTGGGGCAAAATATCAAAAATCAGGCTACCGGTTACCGTTTGCAAGGTTGGTACTACTACCGCAAAGGAGATTACGACAGTGCCACTGAATATGCCCATAAGGGCATGGAGATGGCACAGACTTTGTTAGCGGAACAAGAGGTTGCCGCTGCTGCCCGTGCCATGAGTGCGATTTTGGTACGGCAGGGCAGCTACCGCCAAGCCGCAGAATACGCCCAACATGCCGCCACCCTGTTCCAAAAAACCGGCAATTATTGGGGAAACGCAAAAGCGTTAAATATGCTGGGGATTAGCTATTGGTATTTGGGGGATTATGACAGATCCAAACAACACTATCAGCAGTCAATGTCTCTTTACCAGGAACTGAGTAATAGTGAAGGGGAAACCATTGCCTTAGGCAATTTGGGGTTGATTGCCGTTCAACAGCGCAATTATGAAGAAGCCAAACACCTTTATCAACGTACTTTGCACAATTTTCGCCATGTCGGTGACCGGTGGGGTGAAAGTTGGGCATTAAACAGTTTGGGTAATCTGGCGGCTGAATGCATGAATTTTGATGAGGCGTTGCGCTATTGCCGTGAGGCGGCTCGCGTTGCTGCCGGGGTGGGAGGGCATTTGGTAGAAAGCGACTCGTTACGCAATCTGGGATATATCCATTGGCGATTGGGGGCCTATGCCCGCGCCGATGCGTATTTCCGGCAAAGCGCAGTGATTCTAAGTGAGAGAAGCGATGCTCATGACGAAGGGAACATTTTCCATGACCGTAGTTGGTTGGCGCATGATTGGGGTGATCATGATACCGCGCTGACATATGCGCAGCAGGCCCTGGCGATAGGCGAGGCAAACGAGAATATGCCCACGCAAGCGGCGGCATTAACGGCGCTGGGAAACGCACTTGCTGCCATGGATGATTGGTCGACAGCGGAGGCAGCCTATCGCCGCGCATTGCCGTTATGGGATAATTTACAACAACCACAGCGAGCGGTTGACGCGCAGGCAGGGCTGATCAGAATTGCACTGGGGCAGGGGGATTGGGCAACGGCCGTTACCACTGCGAATGAGATTTTGGCCTATTTCACCACGCATTCCATTTATAGCGTTCTTTCCCCCTTCGGTGCGTATATGGCCTGCGTGCAGGCTTTGCAAGCAGCTAACGATTCGCGTGCGGATGAGGTCCTGGCAGAAGCACAGAGGGCATTGGCAGAAACGGCCGTTTCCATCCAAAACGCTTCGTTACGCCGCTCTTATTTACATAACGTGTCATCCCATCGGATACTACAAGCCATGTGAGGCGGCCATCTTCTGTGTATCAATCTGCCGCTTAAAATAAAATTCATTTGCGCCCAATGCCACCGGATGCACGGTCACCAATTCCCAGCCTCTGCGCCCCATTTCGGTGAGGACAGTTAAACGGCCGTTTACCGGCGGCGTCTCCACCCGACTCGGATACGAAATCGTAAATTGTGTCATTTCCGATGTTTCTAGTGCCGTAACAATACAATATTCCCATTTATTCATTGCTCATTCCTCAATTTTCATCGACATCTTCTCATTTCCTGTGATAGCATCGTATAAAAAGGAACGCTTAAAGAGCGCTTAATTCGGTAATCGGTAATCAGTGAACGGTAAACAGTAACCGATTACCGTTTACTGATTACTGGTTACTGAATACTCCATGCAAAAACGCATCACCCTCCTCGGCGGCCTGACTGTAACGAAGGATGGCCAACCGATACCGAAACTCATATCGCGCAAGGCAGATGCCCTGCTGGCTTATCTGGCACATGAGCAGCGGGCGCACAGCCGTGAGGCGTTAGCAACGCTGCTCTGGGACGAAAGGTCGCAAAAGCAGGCGCTGTCCAATTTGCGTACGCTGCTCTCCAACTTGCGTAAACATGCCGCTGACTTTGTCACGATTACGCGCAAAACGGCCGTTATCAACGACGACGTGTGGGTAGATACGGCCGTTTTCCAACAACACCTCGCGGATAACCAACTCGAAGATGCCCTTGCGCTGTACCAGGGTGATTTTTTAGACGGGGTGCTGTTGCGTGGCTGCCTTGAACTCGAAAACTGGATTCAGCACCAGTGCGAACAGCAGCGGCAGCAGGTCATTGGCGTGTACAGTCAACACATCACCAAATGCTTGCAGCAAGGGGAGTATCACGATGGCATCCACCACGCCACGCGCCTGCTGGAAATGGACCCGTGGAACGAAGAAACACACCGCCAAATGATGCAGCTTTTGGCTCGCAGCGGGCAGCGACAGGCGGCACTGGCCCAGTACGAAACCTGCGTCCAACTGCTGGATGATGAGCTTGGTTTGCCACCTGAACCAGAAACAACCGCTTTATTTGAGCGCATTCAATCTGCAGCAGAAACACCTGCTGTCAATTTACCCACCTTAACAACGGCTTTTATTGGTCGCGAACAAGAGTTAACCCAGTGTGTACAGCAACTGCGTGATCCTGACTGCCGCCTGTTAACGCTGATTGGGCTGGGCGGCATTGGCAAAACGCGGCTGGCTTTGCAAGCGGCCGCTGCGCTGCAATCTGATTTTTTGAATGGGGTTTACTTTGTGCCGCTGGCGGCCATTGAATCGCCGGATGGGATGATAACGGCTGTTGCCGAAACTATCAACGCCCCCTTTACTGCCAACAGCATCAGCGGGCTGCACAACTATTTGCGCGGCAAAGAGATGCTGCTCGTGTTAGACAACTTTGAACAGTTACTGCCTGCCGCCACACAGATTGCCGACTTGCTGCGCCACGCGCCTGCCGTTAAAGTGCTGGTCACTTCCCGTGTGCGCCTTGATTTACGGGCTGAATGGCTGCTGGAATTATCCGGGTTGGCTTACGCGGGCAAAGACAGCCCCGCTGTCCAGCTTTTTGCGCAACGTGCGCGCACCATCGCGCCAGATTTTGAGTTGACGCCCAATTTACCGCACGTGACTCGTATTTGTGAGATTGTGCATGGGATGCCGTTGGGGATTGAACTGGCATCAGCATGGATACGCGTGCTGACGCCTGGGCAAATTGTGCAGCAAATTGAGCAAAATCTTGATTTGCTAGCCACAACCGCGCAAGATGTGCCGCAAAGGCAGCGCAGTTTAACGGCCGTTTTCGATTCCGTCTGGTCACTGCTCAATCAAACTGAGCAGCAAACCTTTGCCCAACTCAGCGTATTTCGCGGCAACTTCGATTTAGCGGCTTTTTTAGAAATCACTGGCGCGTCACCGTGGACGCTGGCCGCGCTGGTGGAAAAATCGCTGCTGCAAAAAGAAGAGGGTGGCACCTATCGTTTGGTGGAACTGCTGCGATTGTACAGCGCTGCCAGGTTGAGCCAGTCAGGGTTAGATGAAGCCGCCACACACCAGCGCCACAGCCAACATTACCTTACCTTTTTACAAGCACAACACAAGCGATTAAAAGGTCGTGAGCAGGACACTGCTTTACAAGCCATTAGCTGGGAGCGAGAAAATATTCGTGCTGCCTGGTTATGGGCAGCCCATCAGACCGACACCCAGGCCATTCACGACAGCAGCCCCGGATTGACCAGCTTTTACCGGCGCTATGGCCCCTTTGCTGAAGGGATTGATTTGCTGCAAGCAGCGCTTTCAAAGCTGCAACAGCAATCAACTGCCGAGGCTAATCACAGCCGGTTAGTTGCCGTCACAGTTGCCCAGCTTTTGGTCAGCCAGGGGCATTTGCTGCACGAATCGAGCCGGCATGATGAAGCACTGGCCGTGCTGAACAAGGCCGAACCTTTGTTGGAAACGATTGCAGACCCGCCAATTCACACGCGTTATTTGATCGAAAAAGGGCGTGTTTATTGGCGCAAAAGTGAACATGAAACGGCCGTTTTCTGGATTCAATCAGCTTTAACCCACAGTCGTGATCATCAATTGGCGGGGCTTGAAGCCCAGGCGCTGGCATTTTTAGGGGCGATTGCCATCCAGCAGGCCGACTACACAACGGCCGTATCCTATTATCAGCAGGCGCTGCCTATCGCCCAACAGAGTGGCGACCGGGAGCAAGAAGCCAGGATCGTAAACAATTTGGGCGTCTATTACACCGAGACGGGTGATTTTTTGCAGGCGCAGCAGTGCCATGAACGCTCACTGCAAATCAAGCAGGAAATTGGTGATGTGCGCGGGCAAGCGATGTCGCTTAGCAATTTGGGTGTGATCGCCATGGGGCGTGGCCGCTACATCAAATCTAAAGAATACTTAGAAAAAAGCCGCCGCTTGCGTGTCCAGTTGGGCGACCGACGTGGCGAGGGGCGCATGTACATGAACCTGGGTCGAGTCGCTGCCCACCTTGGGCAGTATGATAAAGCTACACGTTTACTGCAACAATCATTGGCGATTGCGCAAGAAGTGAATTCGCCCCTGGCGGAAAGCGAAGCAGTGATTGTGTTGGGCATCATTGCCGCACAGGTCGGCGACTATCAAAAAGCACATTTACTTTGCTGTCAGGCACTGAATTATGCTGAAAAGTTTCAGCATTGGTCTCTGGTGGGACACGCGCAGCAATGGCGCAGTCAAGCTTTGTTAGGTTTGGGACGCATTCAGGAAGCTGTGGGATTGTTCCAAACTGCATTGACGCTGCGGCAAGAGCTGGGCGAGGTGAATTTGATTGTGGAATCGCAGGCGGGGTTGGCCGGTGCGCTGTTGGCATCTGGCGATTTAGTCGGTGCGCAGCTGCATGTCGATCAGGTGTTGGCGCATTTGCAAACAGGTGATTTGGCCGGAACGGATGATCCGTTTCGGATTCGGTTGGTGTGTTGTCAGGTGTTAACGGCCGTTTCCGACCCCCGCGCCCCTCAATTCATTACAACTGCCATCCAACTGCTGCAAGAATGGGCGGGGTGGATTGGGGAAACGGCCGTTCGCGAATCCTATCTCAACAACGTCGCTGCTCATCGTGAATTGCTAAATTTGAGACCCAATGACAGTACAAGCACCTCAAGTCGTACGTAGCCTTTGGAAAGGTGAATAAATAGATTTATTGCGCGTTGCTGAAAATTCTAAATTCGTCAATGATGGCATCTGCTTGATTACGGCCGTCTGACATGGAGCCAATAAACACCTGGCTGGCTAATTGGGCAGGCATCGGTACGCCGCTTTCTTTTTCTTGCAACTGCCCATCAACATACAGGGCAATTGTGTTGCCAGACCAGTCGGCACGAACGTGATGCCATCCTCCTGGTTGCCATCCGGAAATTTGCACCGAAACATCGTGTTC
>JBNKLQ010000278.1:0-7771 GCA_050292445.1 Promineifilaceae bacterium (SeqCode)
AAGTCACAACCAACAGCGCAGACCGTCCACGGCTCTTTAAGCGCCTCTAAGAAGTCCAGGATGCGTTCGGCGTTATTTTCGCCAGCGATAACATCGAGTGTGCCTAGCAGCTGGCCAGCGGGTGAAGCCGTGAACTCTGTGCCGGAGTAAAAGGTGATGGCCCGGCGCAGGTCAACGCGCGTGTGGTTGTGGAAGTAGGGTCCGGTGAAATTGGAGCCAAACAGGGGTGGTGTGCTGTAGGTGCGCGTGCTGACGCCGTTGCCGTCTGGCTCTTCCGGCGGCATCCCATCCAGGGCATTGACCGGAATTTCGTCAGTGCCAGTGTCGAACTTGGCATTGATGCCTTCCACAACGCCAGCGATGGTGCCGTCTGACGTAGCCAGCACGGGGCCAGAGTGGCATTTGGAGCATTGGGCTGCATCGCCAAAGAAGATGTCGCGCCCTTCTAGCTGGTCATTGGTGATGGCAAAACGGTCTAAATCATAATTGCCGTCGGCAGGGATGCGGATATTGTTTTGGAATGCTTCCAGAGCGGCAAGCTCAGCGGCTGTGGCCGGACGAAAGTCGATGCCGGGACGGCGCAATAAGTTACGCGCGCCGTGCTGCTCGATGGCTCCTTGAGAGAAGGTGCCCAAATCGGGAATTTCGGAGCTAAAGCCGTATGGAGCAGATTCAGCAATGTTGAACAGATTAGGCGAAGCACGGAACACTTCGATCTGGTTGAAACCATCAATATTTTCCAGGATGAGGGCACGGCCGTCTGGGAAGCTAATGGTGTTGGCCGAAGGCCCGTGCATTAAGCCGAAATTTTCCAGGCCATTGACACTGCCGTTGACTGGGTTAGGTCCAGCCAAATTACCCGCGGTGAAGGAGACAAAAGTGGCGCTGTTGCCGTTGCCATCCGTGATGGTGCCTGAAAGGTCAGAACCGCCGTAGATGAGATAAGTGCTGCCGGTTCCACCTAAAATCGTTGCCGAACCGGTGTTGCCGGTGATCGGTCCACGCAAGTCGCTGGGCTGGGCAAAACCGCTGGCAGCGCTGGAGGTAACCACAAGGGTGTTGATATTGAATTCAGGGACAAACAGCATGTCGTCGGCTGGTTTATTGAGCACCTGATCGGGCGAGAGGCCGAAATCACCATTATCGGGCACGTGGCAGGAAGCGCAGGTACGGCCGTTTCCCAAAAAGGTCTCTTCCTTAAACAAAATTTCGCCCTGGTCAGCTAGCGGGGCAACAGAAGGAATAATGGTGAACGTTTCATTGGCGCTGTTTATAGGATTGGGTGATCCCATTGCAAAATCGGCGTTGCTTTGGTTGCCGTTGCCAAAACCAGAGCCAGACACCCGGCTGAGCGCTGCCGTGTTCAAGATGGGCAGTTCGGCACTGTTGGGGCCGTCGGTGGCCCCGGTGGTACTGCCCGTGTAACCTGTGCCGCCGTAAGCCAGGGCAATATCAATCGGCTGCGCGTTGGCATTATCGGGATTGTTGCGGAAGGCAACTTTACCGGCGATGGGGACAATTTCGGCAGGCATGATGAAGTCAGGCGTGGGGGCACCGGGCAGCGCGGCAAATTCGGCCGTGGCCACCAAAATGGTGCTGCTGCCAGGGGGTGGATCGCTGGGGAAAACGAAACGGCCGGTTTCATCCCCGAATGTATTATGAAAAACCAGCATGGTGCGGCCAGGCGCACCAACCGGATCGCCTGGCTGTGGACCCCATTCTAGTTGGTTGCCATCGGCAGCTTCCAAAACGACGTACTGTATCTGCGAATCGCCATTGAGTCCGGCCATGATTTCGTTGATGCGTACCAGCTGGTTATCGGCAGCGGCTTGTTTGGAGAATGAGATGAGGAGACCAAATATGAGGAGGCAAACGGCCGTAACGAGTAGTTTTTTATCATTTATAATCATGCAACAATCCACCCTATTTTTGTAAAAGCGGGAAGGTCTTTGAAAGTATGAAAACCTGATTTTCCGCTTTTACTCAAGTAATCGGCCTAACTGCTCTGGTTTTTCTGTAAACCTTTTTGCCGATTACACTACAAAAACACACACTTCAATGTCCGAACTGGCTCTAAAGAACGCTATTTAATTTGTTTGTTTGAAATTGGTAGGCGATAGTATCGAGGTACTATACGTAAAGCCGCTTACATTGGAAATTACATTTTCATCTGCTCAGCGTTTGGGAACCATGAAAAAAGGACTCCTTTTTCACAAGGAGTCCTTTTTTCATGACATTTTGCCGACGGCTGATTCTCGGCCATCGCCTTCTACAATTCTGCTAGGGGGTCAGAGCTAGCCCGTCGATGATTTCACCGTCAAAGCCGTTCGTGGAACCATCCCAGAAGAGGGTGTAGGTGCAGCTGGTAGTATCACCCAGTGATGCTGGCGTGCAGACGAAGATATCTGCACCATCGCCGGAAGCGCCGGTCACGGTGAAAGCGCCATTGGTGGCCAGGTAGATATCGCCGCTGCTGTCTACCCAGACGCCGCTGATGTTTTCTGTGTTGTCGGTCAGTTCCACGTCGCTGCCATCAAAGTAAAGAGCCAGGCTGCCGCCGTCTAGCTCGAGCAGATCGCTGCGGCTGCCGCTGACGCTGCCGGTGTTGTAGTTGCCCAGGGTGCTGATGAGCAAACGGCCGTCTGGGGCAAAGCCAATTGCGTCTACATCCTCACCGGCAGAATCCAGACCCACAGCTGAGCCATCAAAGTACAGCTCAAAGCTGCCTGCCGTCGTGTCACCTAGAGAAGTGGGGACAAAGCGGACAATATCGGAATCGTCAACGGCCGTTAGCGAACCAACATCTTGCGCACGACCAAGGCTCAGCAGCAGGCTACCGTCTGATAAGGCGTAAAAAGCATCAACATCATTGGTGGCAATACCCAAATCGGACAAATCAACCAGCAAGCTCCAGGTGCCGGTATCGGTGTCGTAAGCCAGCACATCTTCATCGGCGAAGGTGACGCCACCAACGGAACCACCTGAAGTGGAACTAAGATAGATGGTCTGACTTCCGCCGGGTTGGGGCGTTGGCGTGGGCGATGCTGTTGCAGTCGCTGTTGGCAACGGTGTATTGGTTGCTGTTGCCGTTGGTGTGGAGCTGGGGCCAACGGTGGGGGTATTGGTAGGCAGCGGTGTGTTGGTTGGTGTGGCTGTTGGGCCAAGATTGACATTAATCACCAGTTCAGGTGGATTCGCCCCTTCGCGGCTGCTCATCAGGATGCGATTACTGTCTGCGCTGGTGAGCGCAAAACTAACCTGACCGTTGCCAAAAACGGCGCTGGTAACATCAATTTCGACGATAGTGCCTGCGGCGGTTGCCCCGGCGTTGTTGATGAGGCTTCCGATGGTGGGTGCATTGTCGAAGGTAATTGTGGTTTCGCCCCAACTGTTATCGGCCACTTCAGACACATCAAAGCCAATGGTGGAATCCGTTTGGACAA
The DNA here is from genome assembly GCA_050292445.1 of Promineifilaceae bacterium (SeqCode). Lineage (GTDB taxonomy): Bacteria > Chloroflexota > Anaerolineae > Promineifilales > Promineifilaceae > Leptofilum. Next base: position 3,444 of record JBNKLQ010000278.1, read on the forward strand.
AGACACGCAGCGTGGCATCGGTGACGGTGCCGCCTAGCCCTTGCACATCAAAGCGCAGCAGGGAGTTGATTTCAGGTGCGGCATCGGTACTGAGCTGCGTAGACAGTCCCAGGTTGTTGCCTGGCCGATTGCTGAGGATAACCGCATCGGCTTCTGGATTGAAGACGAAGTTGGACACTGGTGGTGGTGTGTTGGTTGGCGTCGGTGGAACTGGTGTGTCGGTAGCGGTTGGTGGAACGGGCGTATCTGTCGGTGTCGGGCTGGGGCCGACCGTTGGCGTATTGGTTGGCGTTGGCGGAACGGCCGTTGGCGATGCTGTTGCAGTCGCTGTTGGTGTGTCCGTTGGGACTGGTGTCGGTGTGGGTTGGCCGCTGCTGCTCACATCGGCGGCAAAGGTGCCGCGCGTTAGGGCGGTTGTGGTCAGGCCGCTAATTTGCAGGGTCTGGCCGCTGGTGGTGACATTGGCAGCATTGTCCCAGCAGGCGGGATTGCCCGTGCCGGTGCAGTCAGCAAGATTGCCCACTTGGCGCAGCGCTTGCTGGGCTAACACGTCGGCGTTGCAGCCAGTGTTGTTATCCACCGGAATGTTGAGCGTCCAGGTGGCCCCAGCCGTAACGGTGCCCCGGGCAAACAGTTCGTAGTAGTCTGAGCAGGAGCTGCCGCCGGTAAGTGGTTCATTGAAGGGGGCGTTGGCTGGGGAACGGCCGTAACTCACTAAAACGGCCGTACCGCTGTTGTCGCTGCTTTCCAGTTCGGCGTCGCCCAATTTGGCGCGACCGACCCGGCTGGAAATATCGGTCCAATCCACGACGGCGGCACCTAGACGTGCGTCCCAGGCGGACTGGGGCAGGCCAGCCGGGGCGTTGCCCAAGGCCGTGCCCCAAAAGTTGTTGTTCAGGTTGGCGGTGCCGCCGGAGCCATTAAACGCGGTGCCGAAGCTGCTCACGTTGTTGGCATACGCTTCCAACGTGCCGTTGGATTGGCTAAAGGCGGTGCTGTTGTTGGAAAGATTGTTCCCTTTCACGGTGGTTTCGCCTGTGCCGTCGGCTTGAACGGCCGTATCAAAGCCGGTGATATTGTTGTTTTTAATGAGGAGTTGGCCGCTACCTGTGCTGCGAACGGCCGTTGCCGTGCCACAACTTTGGACACAGTTCAAAGTGAGATTCATGATGGTCAGATTGCTGTTACCCGCTTCGATCAGACTGTCATTTGCCCCGCCAGTCCAATTGATAACCGCCCCGTCGCCACCATACAGCACCACCGATTGTGTTGGTTGCAACGTGGCCGAAACATTGTGAACGCCACTAAGGGTAAGCGATGTACCATCGGGCACATTGTCCAATGCCGTGGCCAAATTGGGGAAGTCGCAGCCGCTGGCGCAAACCGTTGGCGGTTCAATCAGCGCTTCCAAGAAAGCTGCTACGGGCACATCATTGCCGGAGGTTGCCCCGATGGGCACAAATCCAGTAATGTCGAAAGCAGGGGAATCCACAAATTCCGGCACGCGATAGAACTGAACAGCAAACAATAGCGTTGCCCGCCCGTGATTATGGAAAAACGGTGTGGTCAGCGCCGTACCAAACAGGCCTGGCGTGCTGTAGGTGCGGGTGCTGGGACCCGGCGCAGAACTGGGAGGTTCATTAGGCACGCCATCTGGATCATTAAAAGTAACTTCATCGGTGCCGGTGTTGAATTTGGCATTTACACCCTCGGCGATGCCGGGGATGGTGCCATCAGTGGTGGCCAGAACTGGGCCAGAGTGGCATCTGGAGCATTGGATGGTGTCGCTAAAGAAGAGATCGCGCCCCTGAATTTGCTGGTCGGAAATGGCGAAGCGATCCAGATCGTAGTTGCCGTCGGCTGGAATACGAATGTTGTTTTGGAATGCTTCCAACGCAGCCAGCTCAGCCTGTGTTGGCGGACGAAAATCGACCCAGGGTACGCGATTCAGGCTGCGTGTTCCATGCTGCACCACGGCTCCTTGCGAAAACTCGGCCAGCGTGGGGATTTCTGAGCTGAAGCCATACGGAGCGGTCTCAGCTACGTTGAATAATGGCGGCGATGCCCGGAACACTTCTGGTTGGTTAAGGCCGTCGATGTTTTCCAGGATGAGAGCGCGTCCCAGGGGGAAGCCAGCGGTGTTGGTTGAAGGCCCGTGCATCATCGTGAAATTTTCCAGGCCATTGGCGCTGCCGCTCACCGGGTTAGGGCCAGCCAGATTGCCTGGCGTCCAGGAGACGAAGGTGGCGCTGTTGCCAAAGCTGTCGGTGATGGTGCCGGAGAGATCGCCCCCAGCGTAAACCAGGTAAGTGTCACCGCTGCCAGCCAAAACGGTGGCGCTGCTAGTGGTGCCGGTGATTTCCCCGCGCAGGTCACTTGGCTGGGCAAAACCGGAAGGGGTCGCGCTGCTGACAACCAGCGTGTTGATGTTGTATTCGGCGACAAAGAGGGGATCCATTGGGTTGGTCTGGGAAAGGCTGTCTACTTGTTCTGGTGAAAGACCAAAGTCGCCATTTTCGGGGCGGTGGCAGGAGGCGCAGGAACGGCCGTTGCCCAAAAAGGTCTCTTCCTTAAACAAGATTTCACCCTGGTCCGCAATGGATGCCACAGCAGGTAGGGTGGTAAATCCCTGGTTGGCACTGTTGATGGGATTGGGTGGTCCGGGGCTGAAATCGGCATTGGTTTGCGAGCCAGTGCCAAAGCCGCTGCCGCTCACGCGCTGCAAGCTAACGGTGTTGAGGATGGGCAGCTCAGCTGGATGTGGGCCATCTGTGGCTCCGGCCGTGCTGCCAGTGTAAGTTGCGCCACCATAGCTAAGGGCGACATTCACGGGGTCGGCATTGGGATTGTCTGGATTGTTTTGGAAGGCGACTTTACCAGCAACCGGAACGATCTCGGAAGGCATGATGAAGTCTGGCGTGGGGGCACCAGGGAGAGCGGCAAATTCGGCCGTGGCTACTAGCACATTGGTGGCGTTAGCTGGGGGATCACTCGGAAAAACGAAGCGACCGGTTTGTGTGCCCAGGGCATTATAAAAGACGAGCATGGTGCGCCCTGGAGAGCCAGGTGGATCTGCGGGCTGTGGCCCCCATTCAAGCTGGTTGTTGTTGGCAACTTCTAGTACGACGTACTGCACCTGGGAGTCGCCGTTTAGCCCGGCCATAATGCCGTTAAGGCGCACCAGGGCATTGTCAGCGGAGGCTGACTGCGGCATGGTGCTGAAAACGATGAGAATGAGTATAAATACGGCCGTTACAGCCCAAACTGGACGAGACTGGATTTTTGGGAACATGAAAAACCCCTCCTAACTTGGAATTTAACTTCTTCTGACAAAGGTTTTGCAGAGCAAGAACGACAATAGCAATACATTCCGTTACTGGTTCAGGAAAGTGATCACTTTCGTTAATTATTCGTTTGTAGGGTTATTGTGATCGGCAACGAGCAGATTTGATTCTTTAGCAAGTTATTGAACAGGAAATTACTTTTTTCTCCATCAAGTACCTTATATCATAAAACTTACATAAAAGATTACACGCTGGTTCAGGATCAAAAAAGCCCAGAGAGCCTCGCTGTTCGGCACAACAGTGACCTCTGGGCTTTGGTTTAGGAGGGGAGTGTTTAGGAAAAGAGGCTAATTAACGCTTCGTCTTTGCGCAACACAGCAATGTCGCGGGCAGTTTTGTTTTGGGAGTTGGTGGCGGTTTTATCTGCGCCACGGCCCAGGAGCCATTTTGCCATTTCGATACGGCCGTAACCCGCCGCAGCTAACAAAGGATGGTCTGGGCTTTGCGTATTGCCACGCTCTACCAACATCTCCACCAGTTCCACGCTGCCGCTGAGGGCGGCATGATACAGCAAAGAGATGCCATGCACGCCGTTGCCGTTCACCAACTCGGGTGACTCATCTAGAAAGGCAGCGACTTCACCCTTGAGGCCAAACATGGCGGCAGTGTAAATGTTCATCGGCGCACCCTGTTCTAGCAGAAATTCGGCAATAGGCCGGTTGCCAACGTGGGAGGCGGCTTCCAGGGCAGTTTCATCGAACTCCTCGTATTTTTCGTTGAGCAGGCGGGGTTCTTCGGCCAGCAACTGATGGACGACTTCTAAATTGCTATGCGCGGGTAAGACAAAGTTGCGGATTTGTTCCTGGGTTAGTGGATCTGAACTCATATTATCCTCCAAAGGTTGAAATTGACGTCTTGCCTGGCAATATTTCCCCGGAAACTTATCACAAGATGGACTATCTCAAGTTCTAGCTACATATCACTTTTGGAATTGGACACTGATGAACACTGGTTTACACAGATAAAAAACAAAAATCAGTGTCT
>JBNKLQ010000279.1:0-7701 GCA_050292445.1 Promineifilaceae bacterium (SeqCode)
TGAAGATTTTTGGCGACCAGGTGCTGTGGTCGGTAGACATGCCGCTGCCGCAAGCCGATCCGCCCGAAGTGGCACTGCGCAATGTGCAGGCAACGGCCGTACGCGCCACCGCCACCGCCAACGGCCTGCGCAAAGGACCAGTGCATGTGAATTTTCCCTTTCGCAAACCGCTGGAGCCGGAAAACGGTGAACAGTATTCAGTAATCGGTGATCAGTCCACAATTCACAATTCACAATTCACAATCCACAATTTTTCTCACGGCATTCTTCTCCCCACATCTGAGCAACTTGATTGGCTAACGGCCGTATTCAGCCAACATCCCCACGGCCTCATCATCTGCGGTCCGCGCTGCCCTGGCGGTGATTTTCCCCAGGCTGTTATGGCCCTGGCACAGCACACTGGCTACCCCATCCTGGCCGATCCGCTTTCGGGTGTGCGTTTTTTTAACCGCAAAGACGCAAAAAACGCAAAGGGGAAATCTGCAGCGAACACGGTTCGCCAATCTGCGGATAATTTCATCATAAGCGGCTACGAGACTTTTTTGCAGAATGATCCCGGCTGGCCGAAACCAGAAATCATTGTGCGTTTTGGCGCGGTGCCCACCAGCAAATGGCTCAACGCTTACCTGGACAAAATCAACCCGGCCATCAGATTGCACATCCGCGAAAATGGTGTTTGGGCCGACGACAGCCAGCGCACGACCCACTTATTGCAGCTGAACGAAACGGCCGTTTGCCAAACCCTCATTGCCCGTCTGGAAAAACACCAACCAGACCACGCCTGGCACCAAACGGTCCAGGCCACCGAGGCGGTTACCTGGAACACGCTGGACGCCCAACTGAGCCAACATTGGTTCGACGGCGCAGCCATCGCTGCCCTGCTGGACCACCTGCCCGAAGACGCCAATTTACTCATCGGCAACAGCCTGCCCGTGCGCCACCTGGACCAATACGGCCGTTCCCACCCCAAAACCCTGCACATCTTCGGCAACCGGGGCGCATCCGGCATAGATGGCAACATCGCTACCGGGCTGGGCATTGCTCAAGCCACCGGGCGGCCAACGTTCATTGTTGTGGGCGACATCACGGCCCTGCACGATTTGAACAGCCTGCTGCTGGCCAGCCAAACACCCAACGCCACGATTATCGTCATCAACAACAACGGCGGCGGCATCTTCCGCCGGCTGCCCATCAGCCAGCACGAGCCGCCCTTCACCGATCGTTTCCTGACGCCGCACAATCTAACTTTTGTGCATGCGGCCGCCATGTTTGGCCTGGATTATCTTCGGGCCGAAAATCGGGAACAGTTTGAGCAGGCAGTGGCAACGGCCGTTACCCAACCCGCACCCCGCCTCATCGAACTATTCACCAACGGAGCGCAAGACGAACAAATCCGCCGCCAAATCAACAACGAATTCAAGAAATCAACAAATTAGAGCAAAAAAATCCGTTAATTTCTCCAATTCACTGTAGCCAGCAAAAAACATCATTAATAATAACTGATCAGCCAGCAACCAAACCAAATCTGCTGGTAAAATCAAGACAAAAATTAGGGAAGAGTCCAATTCAGGCTCACCAGAGGAAATTAAAAATCATGACCAAACCAATACCACCACTCACTTCCGGTGCACTGCCCATTTTGGGGCATGCCGTCGAGTTTCAACGCAATCGCTCCCAGCTGATGCAGCGCGGCTTTAGCGAGCATGGCTCCGTCTTCGGCCTCAAGCTGGCCAACCAAAACGTTGCCGTCGTTATTGGCCCGGAAAATCAGAAACAATTTTTCATGGAGACAGACGGCCGTCTCAGCATTCAGGAACCTTACAAATTCTTGCAAGCCATGTTTGGCGAAGCGCTTTTCCTGGCCCCCCACGACAAATATCTGGAGCAACGGCCGTTGGTCCAAGAATTGTTCAAGCGTGAAAAAATGCTGCTCTACGTAGACATCATGCAAGAAGTCGTGCAGGAATGGCTCGATGGCCTCGGCGACAGCGGCGAAATTGAGCTAACCAGCGAAATTGGCACCCTGGTGCAAAAAGTCGCCGGAGATTGCTTCTTGGGCAAAGAAGTGAACCACGCCGTGGGTCGCGAATTTTGGGACCTGTACACCAACGTCGGTAAAGCGCTCGATCCGCTGCTGCCGCCTAACCTCCCCCTGCCCAAATTCCGCAAGCGGGACAAAGCCAAAGCGCGCATGACCGAAATTCTAGGCCCCATCATCGCCGAGCGGCGCGCCAACCCAGACAAATACAACGATTTTCTACAAGACATCATCAACAAATCTGCCGAGGAAGGCCGGTCCGTAGATGAAGAAATGGTGCGCAATCTGCTGATGGCCCTCATGTTTGCCGGGCATGAAACCACTGCTGGGCAAGCCGCTTGGACCCTCATCTTTCTGTTGCAGCACCCCGACTACATGCAAAAAGTGCTGGCCGAAATTGATGAGGTTGCTCCGCTAGGTGTCCACATCGACCCCAAGCGGATGGTGCAGCTGGATCACATTGCCTGGACAGTGCGCGAAGTTGAACGACTACGGCCGTCTGCTGATTTGCTTATGCGCGTGGCAAAAGAAGATATTGAATTTGGTGATTACCTCATCCCGGCGGGCTGGCTGGTGCAGGTGACGCAGGAAATCGGCCACAAGCTGCCCGACCAGTTCGCCGAGCCAGAACAGTTCGATCCGCTCCGCTACGCCCCGGATCGCGCCGAGGACAAGCAGCACCGCTTTGGACTGTTTGGCTTTGGTGGCGGGATGCACAAATGCACCGGCATGAACTTCGCCAACAACGAAATGACCATCATCACCGCCCTCATGCTGCGCCAGTTTGAGCTGGAGTTAGTGACTCAAAACACCGAGATTTTGCGCGGCTTGGGGGCCAACCGGCCAACGCCTACCGTCATTCGTTACCGCCGTCGGGAAACGGCCGTACCAAAGCAACCTTTGGCCGCCGCCGTCCCTGCAACCGACTAAACCGCTATGCAAGATTGGCTTACCAGCCGGGCACAGGCCACACCAGACAAGCTCGCCCTCATCATCGGTGAGCAGCGCTGGACCTACCACCAACTCAACCAGATGGTCAACGCCGTCTGCGCCCGGCTGCAAACGGCGGGTGTGCAGGCCGGTGATTTTGTGGCTATGCTGCTGCCTAACGGCCTGCCCACCGTTTGCCTCGTGCACGCCCTGGCCCGATTGGGTGCCATCCTTGTCCCGCTTAACACTCGGCTCACCCCCAGCGAACTACGCTGGCAAATTAAACACGTCAACGCCACCTGGCTGCTGGTCGATAAAATCAGCTCAGAATTATCAATTAAGAATTGTGAACAATTAATTGTGAAGGAATCCTGGCTTTCGTTAAAAGGCTCATTCACCATTCACCATTCACAATTCACCATTCACAATTACCAGTCCGTCGTTTTCACCTCCGGCACGTCCGGCAAACCCAAGGGCGTGCTGCTCACCTTTGCCAACCATTTTTGGAGCGCCAACGCCTCGGCCTACCGGCTAGGCATTGACCCCAACGACCTCTGGTTGAGCGTGCTCCCCTTGTACCATGTGGGCGGGTTGGCGGTGCTGTTCAGAAGCTGTTTGTACGGCACGGCCGTTTCCCTGCACACCCGCTTTGACCTGCCAACCATTAACCACGATCTCGACACAAACCCCATCACCCTCATCTCCCTGGTGCCCACGATGCTGCACCGCCTGCTGCAAAGCCGCACCGACTGGCCCGCCAGCCTGCGCCTCATCCTCCTCGGCGGTGCCGCCGCCACGCCGGAGCTGGTGGAACGGGCCAATACATTACCAAGATCGGTAATCGGTAATCAGTATTCAGTAATCGGTGAAGAATCCATTCACAATTCACAATTCACAATTCACAATTCACAATTGCCACTTGTGGCCCCCACCTACGGCCTTACCGAAGCCGCTTCCCAGGTAGCCACCATGCTGCCCGCCGACGCCGCCCGCAAGCCTGGCAGCGTCGGCAAACCGCTCATGTTTACCAGCGTGAAAATTGTGGATGAAAATGGGGGGGAACGGCCGTCTGGCGAAATCGGCGAAATTGTAGTGACGGGACCAACGGTGATGGCGGGCTATTTTGAAGAAGTGGCAAGTGGCAAGTGGCAAGTGGCAAGTAAACCTGCAACCATTCACACTGGCGACCTCGGCTACCTGGACGCCGACGGCGATCTCTTCATTGTGCAGCGGCGCAGCGATTTGATTGTGTCCGGCGGCGAGAATGTGTATCCGGCAGAGGTGGAAGCGGTGTTGAGAAAGCATACGGCCGTAACCGAAGCGTGCGTCGTGGGCATTCCCGATGAGGAATGGGGGCAGCGGGTCGTGGCGATGGTCCAGGTGGCCAAAAACGCCACCATCTCTCCCGACGATCTCATCACTTTTTGCCGTGAACATCTGGCGGGCTACAAAATCCCCCGGCACATTCAGCTGGTTGAGCAGCTCCCCCTAACAGCCTCGGGGAAAATCGGCCGTAAAGAGGTTGCCGAGCAAGTGCAAAAAATGTTGTGACATTTCTCCATTCTTTCCTCTCCAAAAGCCATGTTCAGATAGCGCAAAAATGGGTATAGTCATGGGGTATTAATCAACCGCATCGAAAAGGTCCATAGGGGAAAACATGGAGCCAACCATCCAAATTATCAATCGTGTACTGCCCATCCTGCTACTGCTTTCGTTAGGTTATTGGATTCGCCTTAAAAATTTCCTCAGCCCGTCCACTATTGATGATTTACGCAAGTTTGTAGTCAACATCACCCTGCCCGCCGTCCTCTTCATCTCGTTTTTGGACATCGCGCTTAAATCTGCTTACTTTGTAATTTTTGGCTTTACATTTCTACTTTGCATTTTGCTGTTTTTTCTGGGCCGCCTGCTGCAACGTCAGCTTAACATCCAGCACGAATATTTTCCCTACCTAACCACCGGGTTTGAATACGGCATGCTGGGCATCAGCTTGTTTGGCAGCGCCTACGGCCTTTCCCACATTGGCAACATTGCCGTGGTCGATTTAGGGCACGAGATTTTCATCTGGTTTGTCTTTTTGCCGCTGCTGCTGATGAAGCGAGATGGTAAGCAAAGTTTGCTGGGAATCGGCCGTTCTTTTCTCACCTCGCCGGTCGTTGTCGCCATTTTGGCCAGCCTGCTCTTAAATGTATTGGGCACAGCCAAAACACTTTATGAACTGCCCGTCACCGGAGCCATCATGGCAACGCTGCAAACCCTGGGCACCCTCACCATTCCCCTTATTTTGGTGATTGTAGGTTACGGCATCAAGTTCGACACACATGGCTTAAAGGAGTCTCTGCTGGTGGTGTTCCTGCGCCTGGCGCTCCTGATTCCCCTGGCGCTGGTGGTGAACATTTTTGTCATTCGCACGCTTTTGCAGCTTGATGCTTTTTTTGAAGCGGCCGTTTTCACCCTGCTCATTTTGCCGCCACCATTTATTGTGCCATTATATGCACGTCGGGGCCTGGCCACGGCCGAAAAACAATACATCAACAACGTTTTGATGGTCCATACCATCGTTTCGATAGCGATTTACATTATTTATTTTGCCTTGAATCCGTTGGTGTAAGCCTGGATTCTTTCAAGATTGGGAGAGAAAAAACCATGACATATCAAGCAGCCGATGACCGGTATGAGAAAATGATTTACCGTCGCAGCGGGCACAGTGGCTTGAAGTTGCCCGCTATCACGCTGGGGCTTTGGTATAACTTTGGTGGAGTGGATACGTTGGAAAACGGCCGTACCATGATCCGCCGCGCCTTCGATTTGGGCATTACTCACTTTGACCTGGCCAACAACTATGGCCCGCCACCCGGTTCCGCCGAAGAAACCTTCGGCAAAATACTAGCTCAAGATCTGGCACCCTACCGGGATGAACTCATCATCTCATCCAAAGCGGGATATTTGATGTGGCCCGGACCGTACGGCGAATGGGGTTCGCGCAAATATCTGGTGGCCAGCCTGGACCAAAGCCTCAAACGCATGGGACTGGATTACGTAGACATCTTTTACAGCCACCGTTTCGACCCTGACACGCCTCTGGAAGAAACCATGGGCGCACTCGACTACATTGTGCGCAGCGGGCGGGCGCTGTACGTCGGCATCTCCACCTATGACCCCGAACAAACCCGGCAAGCCGCTGCCATCCTGCGCGACCTGGGCACCCCCTGCCTTATCCACCAGCCGCGTTACAACATGTTCGACCGCTGGATTGAAAATGGTCTGCTGGACGTGCTGGCCGAGGAAGGCATTGGCTGCATCGGCTTTTCGCCGCTGTGCCAGGGCATCCTTACCGACAAATACCTCAAAACCATTCCCAAAGATTCTCGCGGGGGTAAATACAAAGATGAGCTGCATTGGGGCGACGAAATTAGCCAGGATCGCATCAGCCGAGTGGCTAAACTCAACGAAATGGCCAAAGCCCGCGGGCAATCTATGGCCCAGATGGCCATCGCCTGGGTGCTGCGCCATCCCGGCATGACTTCAGCCCTAATCGGTGCCAGCCGCGTGGGCCATGTTGAAGAAGCGGTTGCCGCGTTAGACAACCTGGACTTTAGCGCTGAGGAATTAGCCGCCATTGAGGCCATTCTGGCGTAAGGGATACACCATGAACAGCAAAGATGATTTTAACCAGGGCCAGCTCGCCGCAAACTATTCCTGGCTCAATGAACCAGAAAAATACCAAATGGGGAATGGTTTAGAAATCTGGACGATGCCCCAAACCGACTTTTGGCAGCGCACCCATTATGGTTTTCGCAATGACAATGGTCACTGCCTGCTGCAAGAAATCACCGGCGATTTTTGCCTGACCACCCAGGTCAAATTTCGTCCTACCACGCTTTACGAGCAATGTGGCCTCATCATCCGTCTGGACGAGAACAATTGGATCAAGGCATCCACAGAGTACATCAACGAGGAGAGCAGCAAATTAGGCTCTGTGGTTACCAACCTGGGCTTTTCCGATTGGGCCACGCAGGATATTGCTTCCAGCATAAATCAGCTGTGGTACCGCATCAGCCGCCGAGGCCAGGATTTCCTGATCGAAGCCTCCCGCGACGGCGTGATCTGGCAGCAGCTGCGCATTTGCCATTTGCACGAAGCAAAGGAGACAATTGCCGCTGGCCTTTACGCGTGCAGCCCCCTGGAAAGCAGCTTTTATTGCCGGTTTCACTTTCTGCAAGTTGGACCTAATCTTTGGCAGGTAGAGACCCATTAATGTGTAGAGGCTGCACCGTGGTTTCGGCGTAGATCGCTTCGAAATCGTGTCGGGCAAACTGCCCGGCACCCAGCACAAGCGTGTTGGCTGTTCCAGCGGCCACGCCATATTTCACCGCTTCGGCTAACTGGCAGCCACGTCCAAAGCCGTAGGCCAAACCAGCCAGCATGGAATCCCCCGAACCCACCGCACTTTGTGCCTGGACCGGGGGATTTTGTACGTGGATCACCGCTTGCCCCTGTGCCGCCAGCGCCCCATCTTTCCCTAAAGACAACACCACAATTGTTTCATAGCGAGTAGAAATGGCCGCTGCCGCTGCCGCAAAATCAGCCACGGTTTTTAATTCATGCCCGGCCAAAATGGTCACTTCGCTTTCATTGGGCTTGATCAAGAATGGTTTGGCAGCCACACCTTGCAGCAGGGCTTCTTTGCTGCTGTCCAGAAAAGCAGGCACACCTGCCTGATGCGCCAGGTG
>JBNKLQ010000280.1:0-7689 GCA_050292445.1 Promineifilaceae bacterium (SeqCode)
AGCGCCTGCCCAACGTTTGCAAGAGATTACCAATCGACAAGCGTTGGCCCAACTTTATTTGGAAAACGGCCGTCTCACCGAAGCCATCAGCCAATACGATGCCATCCGTGATTTAGCCCGCACCGAATTTACCAAAGGGCAGATGAACTACCTGGCTGGCATGGCTTTGCTGGCGATGGAAGATATTGATGGCGCATACGGCCGTTTCCGCATCGGCATCACCCAATATCCCCGCGCCTATGATAGCTATTTGGGGCTGGTGCAGCTGGTAGAGGCTGGCGTGGTGGTGGATGAATACCAGCGTGGCCTCGTCAATTTCTACGCCGAATCGTACCAACCAGCCATTGCTGCTTTCCAGCGAGCCATCGCCATTCGTCCCGATGATTATTCACCTGAGGCCCACCTTTACATTGCCTGGAGCTACGAGGCAATGGGCAACGCTGCCGAAGCGTTGGTGGCGCTGGAACCGTACGTTGAGCTTGATCCAGCTTCTGGCTTATTTGAAAAGGCCAATTTGCAGGCGCGTTTGGGTGAAACGGCCGTTGCCCTGCAACTGTACCGTGATTACCTGGATCAATTTCCTGATGGGTCTGACGCGCCGCTGGCTGCCTGGCGCGCTGCCGGACTGGCAGAAGATTTGGGCGATGTGGCAACGGCCGTTTCGCTTTACACGCTGCTCGGCACCAATTATCCCAGCTTTGACGATGCGGCTGAAGGGCTGTTTTGGGCGGGTTGGTTGGCCGATGGGGCGGGGGATTTGGATACGGCCGTTTCCCGCTGGCATCAACTCATCCAAACCTACCCACAAACCGAGTACGGTGGCGCGGGGCTGGTCTGGCTTCAACGTACGCTGCCCACTTATGACCCAACGCCAACGCCGACACCTGACCCTACGATGATACCCGATGCGACAACCACTGCGTCACTGACGCCAACGCCAACCGTTACGGCCGTTCCTGCACCTGACCTCGATGAAATTGCGTCTGATGTGCAGCGGCTGCTGCTCACCAACCGGCGGTTGGATTATTATTGGTTGCGGGCCGATAGTCTGGCTGATGAGGAAGAGCCATTTGTGGGGAACGGCCGTTTCTTCCCGCCAACCCCCTTTGAGCAAGAAGCGTTGCAGCTGGAGGCCGAGGCGTGGCTGCGTGATTGGCTGCTGCTGGACGAGGATGCGCCTATCAGCCAACTCAGCCCTAGCCTGACGGCCGACGCCCGCCTGATTATCGGCCAAAAATTATGGGACGCGGGACTATTTGAAGCGGCTAAAGGGGAATTTGAGAATTTGCGTGCCTCGGTGGCGGATGATGCCCTGTTGAGTTACCAGCTGGCGTTGTACTTCCGCGAGATTGGCCTGTATCGTTCGTCGATTTTGGCGGCAACGGCCGTACTCAACATGTCCGGCCAGACGGTGTTTGAAGCACCCAAATTTATGGGGCAGCTGGCTTACCCTGCTTACTACGCCGATCTCATTTTGCCGCTGGCCGAGCGGTACGATTTTGATCCACGCCTACAATTCAGCCTGGTGCGGCAGGAAAGCCTGTTTGAGAGCTTTGCCCGCTCCGGTGCAGCAGCGCAAGGACTCAGCCAGGTGATTCCTGACACCGGGGCCTACATTGCCAATCTGCTCAATTGGCCCAATTTTGTTAACGAAGATTTGTACAAGCCCTACGTGGGGCTAAACTTTGGTGCCTTTTACATCAGCCAGCAGCTTCGCACGTTTGACGGCCACGTCCACGCCGCCCTGGCTGCCTACAACGGCGGCCCCGGCAACGCCGCCCGCTGGTATGATCAGGCTGGCGGCGATTTGGATTTGTTTGTGGAAACCGTCAACTTCCCGGAAACTCGCCTCTACATCGAGCGCATTTTTGTGGGCTTTGTGATTTACGATTACCTATACAGCGAGTGAATGAAAGTAATGGAACGCAGATCTGCCTGTACGCGAAGCGGTCGCATAGTGACATTGACCTGATTTTGATCTCATCGAGTCTATGATGAATCGTGTGATTGATTAACTTCTAAAGCAACAATTGTCATGCCTGCGAAGGCAGGCATCCAGAAGTGATATGTATCAAAAATCTTGTGGATTCCCGCCTTCGCGGGAATGACAAGTTTCTAAAACTATGTCTTTTGAGTGGCAAACGGAAGAAGATTATAACTGGGAGGAGGAGCCGGAAGCTCCGGAACCGCCTCAGCCGGAGCGGCGGCGCTGGCCGTGGTTGCTGTTGGTTGGGGTGTTGTTGGTGGGAACGGCCGTAACCCTCCTGTACCGCCAACTAAACCAGCGCGTCGAAGCAGCCACCGATGATGTTGCCACCAATTTGGTTGCCAGCTATGCCGTAGTGCAGCAGGCGGCGCAAAATAGAGACAAGAATTTGTTCAGCACCCTGCTCTCTGGCCGCGATGCAGACTGGTCTCTGGCTCAGGAAAATAACTTAACGGCTGGCTTGCTGTTTGACCGGCCTGGGTTTGACCTTGTCTGGCAGCCGGATTTGGCGGAAACGGCCGTCATCAGCCAAACCTTCTCCCCGGACCTTACCGCCGCTGAACTCACCACCCTGCAAAGTTACAGCCTGGGCATTGGCAATGGCCTAACCCAAACGGTGCAGCTGGAGCGATTAGACGTGTACCGGCTTGGCGAAGATCGCTGGCTGTATGCTCCGCCAGAGCGGGAATTTTGGGGCGTACGGCGACGGCTGGAAGGGCAGCTGCTCAGCGTGCGCTATCCGACGCGCGACGAGGAGATCGTGCATCGACTGGCGGCCGATTTAGAGGCCAAGCTGGTGCAGTTGTGCAATACGCCTGGCTACAACTGCCCGCCAGATGCCCGCGTGCGCCTGACTTTTTCGCCAGAGCCAGACAGCCTGACGCAAGCCACGTTTTTGGATGTGTTCACAAAGGAATCGGAAGCGGCCGGTGCCATTTGGAATGGCGAGCAGGCAATTGTGTTACCCACGCCAACGCTGGTAGGGTTGCCCCAGGGCGAAGTTGGTTACCGAGCCATTTTTCGCGGTTATGCCCGGCAAATGCTCACACTGTCTATTAATGATTTAACTGGTTGGGAATGCTGCCAAAATGTGCCTTATTATCGGGCGACGGTGGAACGACAACTTTACGAGTTGGGGGTAATGGATTGGCCTCTGGCAGTAGAGACTTCTTCGCCAACGGCAGTAACTCTCCCAAACGATTTTAATTTAGGCGATGGCGCACTTTTCTGGAACGCTCCGTTCCCGGAAACGCCGATCGACTTTGGCCAAACGCCCGCCCCTTACGTAGTAGTCGATTTTTTGGTCAACGAGCTGCAATTCAGTTCTAGAGAAATTTTCACAGCTTTAATAACCACAAACGAGATTCTTTTTGGCCAATGGCTAAAGAAATTGGTCGGCCCTCCCTGGACGGAAGCGACCCTTAACAACGCTTTTAAGATGTATGTGGCTGCCTGGCAGGAGGAGCCTGGAGCTGCCAGCATCGTCTGGCCTGATGCGGATTTGATCATGCTGTGCCAGGATACGGCCAGCCAGGCGCAGGCGCTGTATCAATACGATTTTTCCCAGGAAGAACCGCTGCTTGTGCAAGAGATGGCTGGCAGCGATATATTCTTCACAACTTTTCCCGATGGCTTGGCGGTGTCTGGCAGGGCCAACAGCGGACAGCCAGAAACGTATTTGCTGCGTCTTGATGGGACCCGGATTGAGGTGAATTGGAACAATGTAGAAGGCATTGTTTCTGATCCACCACTGGCCGTCCCGACGACGCTGGACCCAAACGGCCGTTACCTCCTCTGGACCATCACGCAGGGTTACTCGACAGAAACCTTTTTTGCCCTGACGGATATAGAAACGTGTCATGGCGGAGATAGCTGCGAGGCGATTCCTTTGGGCGGCTACCCCATCTGGTCGCCCACCTCGGAGCAGATCATCACCCTGACGGTAACGACTCCCTGGTGGCGCGAAGCGTTGGGCAACGGTCTGATGCTGCTGCACGATGCACCCACAACCGAGGCGATCAGCTCACCTGGTTTTGGGTCTTCTGTTTTCTGGCGAGATGATGACCAGTTTGGGTACTTGACCCAGTTTCAAAATGAGCAACAGCTGCTGGTGCTGTCCGATGGCGATGCGGAACGACAGGAGGTTGTGGTTGACAATGCCAGGCTGGTGGCGTTGTTGGCGGATCGATCTACCCCAGACATTCCTGCCTCTTTGCGCATTCAGTTTGGGCAATCGCTGCCGACGGATCCCAATCTGTATGTTATTTTGGCTGATGATGGGTCGTCTACTGAGCCATTAAACTATCTGCTGCTGTACAATCAGGCAGATGAACAAATCAGCTTGTTTTCTACACTACCCTTTGTAGATTTTACGGAAGAGAGTGGGATACGTTGGTCGCCAGACGGCCGTTTTCTCCTAATCACTATGACTGACCAAGAGGATATGAGTACCCAATTGGCAATGTATGAACCAGAAGCCTTCCCGCCACGTCTTTCCCTCAAGCGGGTAGAGGGCGAAACAATGTACCCACGTCATTTTTATGCCAGCTGGTCACCCGATGGTAAGTGGCTGGCTATGCCGGAACTAGGGTATATTCGACTGTGGCACGGGCGGGATGAACATTTACTCAATTTTGACAATCTGGACTGTACAAATGCGGGTTGGGTCGATAGGCTGGAACGGTAGGAATTGTGAATGGTGAATAATTAACGGTTAATTTTTAACTAGGCGTTTCATTCACAATTCTCAATCCACGATTCACAATTTGAGGTTTAGCAATGTCCTTCGAGTGGCGCACAGACGAAGATAAAGGGTGGCAGGAGCCGATAAAACCGGAAGAGTCGGCCGTTTCCCAATCATTCTGGCGGCGGCGTTGGCATTTTTTGCTGGTGGCCTTGCTGGGGATCGTTGCCGTTTGGGGTGTGGTGCAGTGGCAGATTAACCAGCGTATTGCCACCGCTACCGTTGAGATTGAGACGGAACTTTTGGCGACCCATAACTTTGTGCTGCAAACGGCCGTTGACCAGGATGAAGCGTTGTTCAAAGCCAACCTTTCCGGGCGTGATCCGGGGTGGGGTGAGGTGCAAAAAACATTGCTCAATGAAGGTCTGCTGTTGGATCGCCCGATGTTGGGTTGGCAGCATGAAGCCATGACCAATCAGCTGACAGCCGAAGCGATTACGGTCACCCTGGACGCCACATTTAATGCAGCTGAGCTCATTTATCCCCAGACATATGTCGTGCAGGGTAGTTCGGGCCTGACAGAAACGGTGACTTTGCAGCAAACGGCCGTTTACCGGCTTGGTGAAAGACGCTGGCTTTATTCTCCCCCGCTTGATGATTTTTGGGGTGATTGGATTACCCAAGGCGGCGACTACCTCACCGTGGCTTATCCTGAGCGTGACCGGGAGGTGGCGGCTCGTCTGGCGATTCATTTGGATGACCTGCTGGGCCAAATGTGTACTGAGCTGGCGGATCTAAACTGCGGCAGCGACCTGCGCGTTCACCTCCGGCTAGGCACCGATCCCGAATCTTTGTTGGAAATCAACGAAATCGAAACAATGCTAAAGGCCGGGCTGCGCCTTGAATTGCCCACCCCCACGCTGATTGGTTTGCCCACGGACGAAGCCAGCTATGAGGTTTTGTATCGGGCGTATGGGGTGCAGTTGGCAACGGCCGTGCTGGCCCACCAAATTGAGTACGACTGCTGCCGACATGAATTATTCTTTCGGGCCTTACGTGATTACCAGCTGGCACAGCTTGGCTTACAAGCCTGGCCGCTGGAAGAAGCGATGTATGCCCAGATGCTCGCCGCTGGGTTTGATGGGCAGGTGATGCGTCACTGGACGCGCCGCTGGGAAGAAGCCCCCCCACAATTTTTGCAGGTGTGGATGATAGAAGATCCGGACCCGATTTGGCAGCAAGTGTATATGTTGGTTGAATTTTTGAATGAACAGGAAACGGCCGTTTCTTCCACCCAAATTATGCGCCTTATGGGCCGAAACAGCTTTCATGGCTGGGCGGCAGACGTGCTTCGCGGTAGTTATGAGCAAGCTCTCTTTCCTACGCAATTTTTGGAATTTATTTATGCGCAAAGCAACGATGGGCAGCAAGCCGAGCCACCTATTCCCTTCCCTGCGGGTGAGATCGTCTTGGTTTGTAATGATTATCAATATGAATTATCTACTGGCGTGTACGCTTTTGACCTTTCGTCTAACATCTGGGTAGAAAAATTCACCGATTTAGATTTACCCCGGGGTGCGTTTATTAATTCACAAGATGGTGAGCATTTTCTCGTCACAGAGAGCTACCACGCTGATTCCGTCAACGCAAACCGGGTATATTTGGTAACAAAGGGTAGCAAACTGCTCCTTGAAGAATTTGAAATGCCATATGATTCGGACCATTTCGTTTATTATGATATTTGGAATTCAGCTGCTAGCTATCTTGTGCGTTTCGAATCTGAGGAAGGCAATATTACCACAACGTTACGTTCTCTTGATTGTCCTACAAGTGGCTGTCCCGAAATCGAGTTGGCAGGCTATCCTTCATTTTCACCCAATGGCCAATACCTCATCGACACTGTACCTGTGGCAGGTTTAGATGATTCTGTGGAATTGAGAGAGTATGAATTGTCGGTTGTATCGTTAGATGGGAAACTTCGGCAACTCATCGGGAAAGGAAGATCGGGGTTTTGGTTAAATGATGAGATGTTTGGCATTGTCCAAGCAGCGGAAAATGGTTGGGTGCTGTTTGCCGCAACGTTGTCAGAACCTGAGCCACAATTCTTGTTCGATGAGCTTAACTTACTTGCAGAAGTTGCTGATGTTTCGAGCTTATCAATTAATTTTGTTTTTTTACTCCCTGATACGCAGCAACTTATTCTCCAGGCAGAAGCAAGAGATAAACCTGACAGCCTCAATTATTTGTTCCGCCTTTGGCTGACCAATGATCTTTCTGCGGTAGACGAAGTTGAGCTATTGTGGACGAGTCAGTTTGCTGGTGGCGTTGGCTATTCGCCAGACGGCCGTTACCTCGTACTTGTTGATAATAATGTAGCGTCCAGCAGTGGTGGACTCTCTCAAATTCTGCTCGATCTAGACACAGGGCAAGTTAGCGAGCCCATCGTCTCACGGGGATGGAACAGCATGAATTGGTCGTCGGACGGCCGTTGGTTTGTGCAAAATACGGAGAATTATGTGCTGTTACACGCTCCGGCTTACGATTACCAATATTACATTCCGCATAGTCTGGGCAATTGCCAGCAAGCAATCTTGTCGGTTGACGAATGAGGGGGATAATTCAGTAATAAGTGATAAGTAAAAAGTGTGGACCACTCTCTTACTTTCACTTTCTACTCTTTAAAAAACAGGAGAAGTAAGTTCATGGCAAAACATCATCGTAAACCCCCGTCGCGAGCCGAGCGGCGGGAAGCAGTCGCCAAGCAAAAGGCAGAGCGTAGACGGTTGATTACCGCAATTGGTGGCCTAGTGGCTCTGGCCATTGTGGCCATTATTGTGTGGCAAGTGTGGCCAGAACCTGAAGCGGAACCAGCGGCAGCATCCGTGGTGTTGGATGGGGAACGGCCGTTAGCCGCCCTTGTCCCTGCCGAACGTAACAACTACTACACCGCCGCACCAGAAATGAGCATCGACATCAGTAAAACGTACGAAGCGATCATTACCACCAATAAAGGTGAAAT
>JBNKLQ010000281.1:0-7669 GCA_050292445.1 Promineifilaceae bacterium (SeqCode)
AACGCCAGTTGCAAATAAAAGCCAGCCACGTTGGGATTCTGTTTGATCGCTTGGTGCAACAGAGCCGTTGCTTTTTGGGGCGCACCGCCGTTGCGCAGCGTATCGACAACCTGCAACGTTAGCCTGGCGTCATGCGGGTTGAGCTGCCGCTGCTCTTCTAGCCGAGCAAAAGCGGCCGAGTCAGCGACCGTCTCATGCCCCACCATCTCAAACCAGCCCCGCCGGTTGGCTTGCCAGAAGAGCAACAGAATCATGATGTGGAGAACGGCCGTTCCGCCACTCAAAACCGGCGTCTGGCTAAAATCGTAAATTATGCGCCAATCACCAATAAAGGTGAGCGCTGTAAAAATAGGGTAATAAATGAGGGAGAAATAGAGCAACATGCGCAGCGACTGACGGCCTAAGTAACGTAAGGTTTGGCTTTGATTTCGGTAAAGAAGCCCAAACAAAACGGCCGCAAACAGCAGCGACCCCAGCGTCCCGCCCAAACTAATCACCCATTGCTCCGTCGCGGGAAAAAGGCGATCAGCTTGCACAAAACCCCAATAAAACCCATAGCCACAATTAACCACACGCCCCCCAAACAGCGAAATGGGAATCGCGTGGAAATATTCATGAACTAAAACCGAAGGAGGGATGGCCAGCAAATAAGCCGCTTGCTCCACCAAATGCATCTTCCGGCGCGTCAGCGGGGGCTGCCGAAACCCAGACCAATCCTTTTGCAGGCTCACCGTCAGTTGTACGGCCCGATACACTTGCAACAATGACAGACCGTAAAAAATCAGCTGCAACCGGTTTGATAGATCAATTTGAAAACAACCCATAGGAAATTATGAATTGTGAATAACGAATTGTGAATTGTGAATGATTCTTGCTGCCACTTCATTCACAATTAACCGTTCACAATTCACGATTCACAATTATCAACAAAAATTATCGATGTAAGTGCTTTAGCACCTAATTGGTAATCCAGGTACCGGTTTCTTTGCGCATCGCCTGACCAATGTAGGCCGGGCTGGTGATGAGCGCCTGCTTACCGCCATTATCCAGAAAGTCCAGTACAGCTTCAACCTTGGGGCGCATACTGCCGGGGGCAAAGTGGCCTTCTTGCAAATATTGGCGGAGTTGAACGGCCGTAATCTCGCCCAAATTCTCCTGCTGCGGCGTGTTAAAGCGAATCGCCACTTGGGGCACGCCCGTAGAAATCAGCAGTAAATCCACACCAAGCTGCATAGCCAGCAAACCACTGGCCCAATCCTTATCAATGACAGCCATTACCCCTCGTATTTCGCGCAGTTCGCCCTTGCGGTTTTGCACGACCGGGATGCCGCCACCGCCCGCTGCAATGACTACACCACCGGCCGCAACCAACTGCCGGATTGCTTCTTCTTCAATGATGCGCACCGGCCTGGGCGATGCTACAACCCGCCGCCAACCACGCCCAGCATCCTCCACCACGCGCCAGCCTTGGTCTTCAAACAATCGGGCCTGGGCCTCAGCCATAAAGCCGCCAATAGGCTTGCTGGGTGATTCAAAAGCCGGATCATCCTCATTTACCAACACCTGCGTGACCAAAGAAACAACCGGCACATTAAGATTGCGGCTGAACAATTCGTTGCTCAAAGCCTGCTGCAACATGTAACCAATCGATCCCTGCGTATCGGCCACAATCAGGTCCAGAGGCGTGGTATGCACCTCATGGGCCGACAACTCATTGCGGCGCAAAATATAACCAACTTGCGGGCCATTGCCATGCGTAACAACTATACGCCAGCCATCTTCAACCATGTCGGCCAAATGACGGCACGTCTCTCGCACGGCATCCCACTGGTGGGGAATGTCGGGATTATTTTTATCGGTGATCAAAGAGTTGCCGCCAATGGCGACCAGTGCTGTATGGGACAAAGTGGGACCTCCAAAAATGCCTGTGGGAAAGGCAAAAGTGTAGAGGCGAGATGATACAGCAGAGGGAGAGTGGGGGCAAGAGGTGGGTGTGAGAAGTTGCAAGTAGCAAGTTATGACAACTATAGGCTGATTGTCACTTGCAACCTACCATTTGCCACTTGCAACCTGCTACCTACCCATTTACAACGTGCCACTTTTCCAACAGCTCCGCTTCCCGCTCGCGGCTCAAGCCTGCCCGCCATTCGTGATCGGCTGGGCGAGTTGCCTGCCAAGTTAGCGTATCCTGGATTGTTTCAGCTAACGGCCGTATCACCAGCCCATCAGCAAACGCCTTTTCACAACTGACCAGGCTAAATCCTGGCACTTCGCTGCCCACCCACAAGGGCAACTGCGACCACGGCTCCACCTCATTTTCTGCGAGAAACGATTCGCTAACCCAGGTGAAGGTCGCATCGCTGCCAGAAATCTCACGGCTGGTTGCTAGCACGTCGCCCAGCATGACTGCTCCTGCCTGCCCTGTCACATTGTAGGTGCCAGACTTTTGCGCCTCAACCATATGCAAAATCCATTGGGCTAAATCGCGCACATCAATAAGCTGCACATCGTAGTCGGGATTGTCCGGCGCAAGAACTTCCCCACCTTGGGCCACCCGGTAGGGCCAATAGGTGAAACGATCTGAGAGATCATGTGGGCCAACAATGAGGCCAGCGCGCACATTGAGCACCCGGCCGGGCATGGCGGCTTCCGCAGCTTGCTCGCACAATGCTTTGAGCGGACCGTATGATTCGCCAGTTATTTCTTCTGTGGTTTCGTCTTCAATGGTGTCTACGGCCGTATTCTCATCAATGCCCGGCTTCTGCATAGCCTCTTCTGGATATACTGAAATGCTGGAAATAAAAACATATTGTTGCACGGCATTCGCCAATAAGGTAGCGGAGTCATGCACCAGGCGGGGAAAGTAGCCACAGGTATCGATAACGGCATCCCAGGAACGGCCGTTCAGCACGCCCAATCCCCCATCTCGCTCCCCAACTAATGTTTCCACTTTACCGCTGAATAAATCCGGATTACTCTGACCCCGATTAAACAGCGTCACCTCATGCCCTGCCATCAAAGCATGATTCACAATTGCCCGTCCTAAAAACCGTGTCCCACCAATTACCAACAGTTTCATGCAAAACTCCTTCACTTGGTGGCCAAGATTCAATTCTTGACCAACGATTTGATCGTTCGTTATGTGGTTTGCCAAGCATAGCAAAGATTAGATGATTGTCTAGTGCATTGTAAAATTGTAGGTACAATACACAAAATAGCAAAACCCCGTTTCCCAAGGAGGAAAGAATGAAAACAATCGTGAATCAGGGCGAAATCCAGGCAGTCAAAGCCGACACCATCATTGTTAATTTATTTGATGACGTCACCACACCCGGCGGGGCCACCGGTGCGGTCAATCAAGCATTAGGCGACGCTATCAGTGAGCTAATCGCCAGTGGAGACCTGACCGGCAAGGCGGGTGAAGTGGGCATTTTGTATCCGCGCGGTGCAATCCCAGCCACCCGGGTGCTGGTCGTAGGGCTGGGCAAGCGAGGCGATTTCAACCTGGAAGGCGTACGCCAGGCCGCAGCCAACGGCATCAAGCAGGCACACAAACTCAAGGCCAAAAACGTAGCTACGATTGTGCACGGGGCAGGTGTTGGCGGCCTGGATGTGCAGGCTGCGGCCCAGGCTACGGTGGAAGGCAGCTTGTTGGCGCTCTACCGCTTTGCCGCCACAAAGCAGGAAGCAGAACCACCACACGAAATTGATTCACTCACGGTTGTAGAGTTTGATAGCAGCAAAGTTGAGGCTATTGAAACGGGCAGCGCCCAGGCCCAGGCAATTGCTGCGGGTGTGGCTTTGGCGCGTGACCTGGTGAATATGCCACCCAATATGGCCACACCAACAAAAATGGCAGATACGGCCGTTTCCATCGCCAATGAGCACAATCTTAAAATCACCGTAGGAGACCGCGCTTGGGCAGCCGAGCACAAGATGGGTGGCTTTCTGGCTGTGGCCAAAGGCGCGGGCGAACCGCCCAAATTTATCGTGCTAGAACACAACGCCGACCGTGAAGAGTTAGACACCATTGTTTTGGTGGGCAAAGGGATCACTTTTGATACTGGCGGCATCTCCATCAAGCCGTCGGCCAACATGGGCACAATGAAGTCAGACATGGGCGGCGCAGCGGCCGTTTTGGGAGCCATGAAAGCAGTGGGGGCCATGAATCTACCCTTGCGCGTCATTGGCATCACCCCCTGCACCGAAAATATGCCAGACGCCAACGCCTACCGTCCGGCCGACGTCATCACCGCCAGCAACGGCACCACCATCGAAATCATCTCCACCGACGCCGAAGGGCGCATGGTGTTGGCCGATGGGCTGGTATACGCCACACGCTACAATCCAAAAGCGGTGATCGACCTGGCCACGCTCACTGGTTCTTGTGTCATTGCGCTGGGCAGCAACATGGCTGCAGGCCTGTTCAGCACGGAAGATAGTTTGCGGGACAAATTGGTGGCGGCGGGAACGGCCGTACATGAACGCGTCTGGCCCCTGCCCCTCTGGGAAGATTACAAAGAAGCGATCAAATCTGACGTGGCTGACATCAAAAACAGTGGTGGCCGGTTTGGCGGTGTCGCCACCTCTGCCATCTTCCTTAAGCAATTTGTCGATTATCCCTGGGTCCATCTGGATATCGCTGGCATGGCCCTCAGCGAAAAGGCCAACGGCTACATACCACGCGGCGGCACTGGCTACGGCGTGCGCCTGCTCGTCGAATTTTTACGCAATTGGGCATAGTGTTCGCGAGTCTGCGAGTGGCGAGTTTGCGAGTGATAAACGTCTACTCGCAAACTCGCAGACTCGCCCACTTGCAAACTTTTCCCCTCCCCCTTTATAATCTCCTCAGCAATCCGCTCACGCTTAACTGTGTCCATAAAAATAGGAGAAACATATGTCCGTACCCACCCCGCCACTCACCATGGGAATTGAAGAAGAGTACCAGATTATCGATCCCAAAAGCCGGAATCTTCATGCCTACATTTCCGAATTTTTGTCTCAGGATAAGCAGCGAGAAGTCAGCCTCAATTTGATGCCAGAATTGATGCAGTCACAGGTGGAAGTGGGTAGCAATGTGTGCCAAAACATCGGCGAGGTGCGGCAAGAAGTCATCCGGCTGCGCCGTTCCGTTTGTGAACTGGCAGATGAGAACGGACTGGCGATTGCCGCCGCCTCCTCACATCCATTTGCCCGTTGGGATGAGCAATCGATTACCGAAGGAGTCCGTTACAAAGAGTTGCTAGACGACATGCAAGGTGTCGCCAAGCGACTGCTCATTTTTGGTATGCACGTTCATGTAGGTTTTGGTGCTGATTTAGAATCAAAGAACCTGATGATTGAGATTATGAATCAGGCGCGCTACTTTATTCCCCATTTGCTGGCACTTTCCACCAGTTCGCCATTTTGGCACGGCCGTAACACCGGCCTCCGCTCGTATCGCAGCGTTGTATTTGAATCACTACCGCGAACCGGCATTCCCCACTCTTTTGAGTCCTGGGGAGAATATCTGAACTACGAACGGACGCTAGGCATGGTGGGTGCCTTTGGTAAGACCGACACGCGTGCCAAAATTTGGTGGGACATCCGCCCCCACCCGGTTTTCGACACTTTAGAGTTCCGCATCACCGATATTTGCACCAAAATTGATGAAGCGATCTGCATCGCGGCATTGTTCCAAGCAATTTGTGCCAAACTGCTCAAGCTGCGCCGCCAAAACATGGCGTGGCGACAATACCGCCATATGCACATCACCGAAAACAAGTGGCGCGCCGTGCGCTACGGCATCAATGGCGAGCTGATCGATTTTGGCCAACAGGAATCCGTCTCTTTCCCCAAGCTAATGGATGAATTGTTGGAACTGCTGGATGATGTGGTGGACGATTTAGGGAGTCGGCAAGAAGTGGAATATGTACACACCATTTTGAAAAATGGCACCAGTGCAGACCGGCAAATAGCCACCTACCAGGCACACGGCGGCGACAGCAACCGAGAAGAAGCACTTAAAGCGGTTGTGGATCAATTGGTGCGGGAGACGCGAGAGGGGATTTGACCATCCATACGAATTAGAGAATTTTATCAACAGATTCCGCAGATTTGACAGATTTTTTATCTGCATAATCTGCGAAATCTTTGACTAATTCTTGGTTACTGCTGCACAGGCAGGACGTGGAACAAAATGGCGAAGAAGTGGCAGGCGGAGCCACCCAGCACAAACAGATGCCAGATGGCATGGTTGTAGGGCAGCTTTTCCCAGGCATAAAACAGCACGCCTAACGTGTAAACCACGCCGCCAATCACTAACCAGATGACGCCACCAGGCGGTACCGTCACCAACATTTCTTTGAAGGCAAAAACAACCAACCACCCCATGAGGACGTAAGCGGCCGTTGCCAACTTTTCATAGCGGCCAATAAAGACGGTTTTGAAAGCGATGCCCAACAGCGCCAAACCCCAGACGACGCCAAACATTGTCCAGCCCCAAGGGCCACGCATGCTGACCAGGGTAAATGGGGTGTAGGTTCCGGCAATTAGCAGGTAGATGGCGGAATGGTCAAAAATGCGCAAAATGCGCTTGGCTTTAGGATGTTGAATACTATGGTAAAGTGTCGAGGCCAAATAGAGCAGAACCAGGCTGCTACCATAAATGCTAAAGCTGACCACCCGCCACACATCACCATAAATGGTGGCCAAAGCCACCAACAAGGTTAGCCCCGCCACGCTGAGCGCGGCCCCGATGCCATGAGTGACGCTGTTGGCAATTTCTTCCCCGACGGTATATCCCATAACGTTGGTCGCCAATTTTTTTGCTTTGTTCATTGTTGGTCTCCCATTTTGCTGCTTACTTCTGATGGTTGATAGCGTATCACAATTATAGGACGGTTCAAACGGCCGTTTACTAACTTTTAACTATCAAATAGCAATCAAATGTTGGCTGCTGCGTGTCGTCCGGCATGGCGACCAGAGAAAATGCAGCCACCCAAGAATGTCCCCTCCAGGGCGTTGTAGCCATGATAGCCACCGCCCCCAAAGCCAGCCACTTCGCCTGCGGCATACAGGCCAGGCACCAGCTTGCCGTGAGCATCCAGCACTTGACTATTCAGGTTGGTGTGCAAGCCGCCCAACGTTTTGCGGGTAAGAATGTTTAGCCGTACGGCAATGAGAGGCCCGGTGGTTGGGTCGAGGATTTTGTGGGGGCGCGCCGTGCGCACCAGTTTGTCGCCCCGGTAGTTCCGCGCCCCATGAATGGCCAGGATTTGGGCATCTTTGCTGAAGGGATTGTCCATTTCGCGGTCACGGGCGGTGATTTGGTGCTGAATACGGCCGTAATCCAACCTCTCCTCTCCTACTAATTCATTCATTTTTGCCACCAAATCAGGCAAATTATCCCGCACAACAAAATCCTCGCCGTGCTGCTTAAAGGCCTCAACTGGGGCAGGAGCACCACCAGCCAACCGGCTACGAATGACCGTTAACCAGCCGCCCTCTGTTAAATCCGGGTTTTGCTCAGAGCCAGACAGAGCAAACTCCTTCTCGATGATTTTTTGGCTGAGGATGAACCAGGAATACTCAAAGCCGGTGGACAATATGTGCTTAAGCGTGCCGAGCGTGTCGAAGCCAGGCAAATAGGGCGCAGGCAGCCGTTCGCCCAGCGCATCAAACCAGAGCG
>JBNKLQ010000282.1:0-7633 GCA_050292445.1 Promineifilaceae bacterium (SeqCode)
CCGGCTGTGGAAGAAACGCTTTACGCGATTGCCGTTGAAGCGTTGAACAATGCTCTGAAACATGCGGCGGCCACCCGGGTGACGGTGCAGCTTCAGGCTGAGGATAGTTGTGTCAAAATGGACGTGTTGGATAACGGCCGTGGCTTCGATCCGCAAGGGGATGAGGAAAACTGGGGAATGGGTTTAAAAAGTATGCGCGAAAGAGTTGAACAACGGAACGGCAAACTGGAAATCATTTCTACGCCGGAAGCAGGCACCTGCGTGAAGGTTGAGGTGGGATATGACCGATGACATACGGATTTTTATTGCTGATGATCATGCCATTGTGCGCAAAGGCTTGCGTACGCTCATCGCCGGTGAAACGGGCATGACGCTGGTGGGGGAAGCGGCCGATGGCCTGGAAGCTGTAGACAAAATCCGCACCCTACAACCTGACGTCATCCTGATGGATCTGGTCATGCCCCGCCAGGGCGGGCTGGAGACGATTGTCCAGGTTAAAAGCGAGATGCCCGAGGCGCGTATCATGGTGCTGACCAGTTTTGCCGAGGAGGAGCAGGTGTTTTCGGCCATCAAAGCAGGGGCATTGGGCTACCTGTTGAAGGATTCTTCGCCGGACCAGTTGGTGCAGGCGATTCACGATGTCTATCGCGGCGAGTCGTCACTGCATCCCACTATTGCCTTGAAATTGATACGGGAATTGAGACGGCCGTCTAACTTACCGCCAACCGATGACCCGCTCACAGAACGGGAAGGGGAAGTTGTCAAACTGGTGGCGCGGGGATTGACCAACCAGGAAATCGCCGACGCTTTATTTATCAGTGAGCGCACGGTGGGCAACCATATTGGCAGCATCCTGGGCAAGCTGCACCTGGCTAACCGCACCCAGGCGGCTCTGTACGCACTGCGCAAGGGGTTGGCCTCGCTCGACGAAGAGGAATCATGACCGGGCAAAGTGATTCGTATGTTATTCGGGACGCTCGCTCAGACGACCTGCCCCTCCTCCCCGCCATTGAACAGGCCGCTGCCGCCCAGTTTCGGGCCACACCCTATGCCTACCTGGCCGACGCGGAACTGGTTTCCACAGAGGTTGATCTCGACCATGAGTTCGTATGGGTTGTCGTTGACGCCGCTGATCGGCCGGTTGGGTTTGTGATTGTGCATTGGCTGGAGGATACGGCCGTTCACTTACACGAACTCGACGTACACCCCCAACACGCCCGCCAGGGCTTGGGACGACGGCTGATCGAGCACATTGCCCAATGGGCGCGGGCGCGAGGGGCTGCTGCCCTCACCCTGACAACTTTTAGCGATGTGCCCTGGAATGGTCCTTATTACGGCCGTTTAGGCTTCCGCACTCTCGATTTGGACACGCTTAGTCCGGCATTACAAAAGGTATGGGAGATGGAAACGGCCGTAGGATTGCCAATGATGCACCGCATTTGTATGCAACTCGATCTTTGATTTTGTAACAATTTATTACCGCTGGTTATGACGTTAGTTAGCTAAATGAAGACGAACAAGGGAAAACGATGTCAATTACATTACCGAATGGGAGTAACTACAAACTGTGTCTTCTTGATACGAATGCATTGAGTGAAATCGTCAAACGTCCAAACAACGAAGGGCGTGGTTTTATTGAACGGTTTCCGCCGAGTGAGTTTGTTCCTTGCTTCACTGTATACAATCTCTTTGAACTGCGTCGGCAATCAGATGTTTTCCGTAAATTCATCAAATTCTTTGGTGTCTACCCGTCATTTATTGCCAAACCCTTTCAGCTCATCCTTGAAGCAGAGATCGAAGCAATGGGACGAGCAAAGGTTAATGATATTCTGCTTCTTGCATTTACACCATTGGGTTCCGATCCATCGTATCGACTGGTCGAGTTCATAGACAAACTCTTCAAATTGCCTGCAATATTGAAACTAGAAGGCGAATGGCGAAAAAATGACCAAGAAGTGTTAAATACTTGGCAAATCAATAAGGCGAATTTTAGCCCTACAAAATTAGTCCAAAATGCACGAGATGCTAAACAATTTGTGCATGATGCCTGCATTGACACTCTCTGTCAGATTCACCCTGATCTTGTTCAGGCCTGCATCAATGCAAATAATGTATCCCTATTGATGTCATTTCCTTCCATGCAGATGATGCTTTACAGCCAATATTATCGCATCTTTGATCCAACATGGAATCCCAATGATCAAGAGGTAACCGATGTTTGTATATCGTCTTGTGCTCCTTACGTCGATGCAGTGGTCACAGAAAAATTCCAGGCCGAAATCTATAAAAAAGTTCACAAGTACATTGACGGTATGTCAACAACCATCGCAAAGCTCCGTGATATTCGGCATTATACATAAGTGTTGCCTGACAAGGTGCAAACATTGTGCGTCGAGAAAGAGCAATGGTTGAAGAAATCGAAGAGAAAGCGCAGCAAATCTTGGCGCAATCGCCGGGTGCGGTTGTGGCATTTCGGTTGCTGCGCGATGTGCTCCAGCTGCCCCCTGAAGACAGTCAATTGCGGGCAGCGCGCAAGAAGCTGAACGGCAGCATCCATATTCAAGTCCCGACACCCACAAGAAAAACGGCCGTTGGCCAACAGGAATGCGCTTTTCCTGGTTTCAACTTTGCCCTTCATTCAACCTGGCCACCAATATTTGGAAGCAGATAGAAAGTTGTGGCATACTATCGCTATCGTTAACAAACATTCCACAGTAGCAACTACAGCGAAAAAGATGAGATAACAGCCCGCGCCGAAACAACCAGAGCGACCATCAAGGGGATCTGCCTTGTGCGCAATAATCGCTATCAATTCAATATCCTCGATTCCAAAACTGGCATCGTGTCAAAAGAACTCGAAGCAGCAATATGGCCATGCCTTTGGCAAAGGCCGGATGGTATCGAGTTGAAACTTTCATAATATCACCTAAAGGGGAGGCAACTGATGAGCAAAGAATCTCGTGGAACGGTTTTGTCGGAACGTGTATGGCCCATTGTACGTGTATTGGCACTGCAATTACTCCTGATGACCGGCATCATTGGTGGTCTGGTCGCCATTTTGGTTTTTACCCTCCTGGTTGATCAACTCCAGTGGCTGCACATTGACTTCCACGGCCAGACAATGGAGACGATTGATTCTGAAGGCAAGATTTGGGGGCTGGGCATCATTTTCATCGTCAATTTGCTGCTGACTGTGGTGGCATGGCGGCTGCTAGAGCGAAAACGGCCGTCTGCCATGTTGTGGAAGTTTTCTCGTGACCAGTGGAAGCCTTTGCTGTGGGGGCTGGCAGCCGGCCTGGGCGAAGTGTTGTTGGTTTTTGGTGGTATGCTGCTCTTTGGTGTTGTGCGTTCCCGATGGGGATTAACGGCCGTATCCCTAAAGACGGTCGCCATGGCCCTGGGTTGGGTTTTCACCTCAGCGATTGTGGGACCTATCGCTGAGGAAGTGTTAAATCGCGGTTATTGGTTTCAGAATATCAAGCGTGGCTGGGGGCCTGTCGCCGCAATTGTGGTGACATCGTTGCTGTTTGGCGGACTGCATTTATTTAATCCCAACGCCGAGATTTTGGGAGCGGTTAACATTGCGCTGTCGGCAGCAATTTGGGCAGCAGGGATGATCTGGTTTCGCTCATTGTGGTTCCCGATTGGGTGGCACATCGCGTGGAACTTCGCCCAGTTCTTCGTCGTCGGACTGCCGAACTCGGGTATCTCAGTGAGCAGCATGGGCTTGGAAGGCAGTACCTTGCTGGTTTCTGAGCTAAATGGTTCTCACTGGCTGACGGGGGGTGACTTTGGCATGGAGGCCAGTGTGATCAAGACAATCATCTTGATGGCAGCCCTTATGGGGATGTTTTGGATGAAAAACAGGGCAGCGCACGCCGCAATTGCCCCAAGGTAACTTTATCATTTGACCCACGATTAAGGCCTGCCAAGAATCGGGGCAGGTGGTGATCCTGCCAGGTGGATATTTTTACTCAGCCAACCTGGTGAAGACCGCTCAATGAGCGGTCTTTTTTTGTGCCAATTCCCCCTATTGAAATGAGTTTTTCCCTTGATGTGTGTTGGTTCACGGCCTGAGTCTCGAACGCATTGCCACATAATTTGAACAAATTGCTTGACAAATGGAACAAATGGTCTTATTATACCGTCAGGTTAATTAACCAATTGATTAAATAAGGGAACCCTAATGATGAGGAGTGATGATGACAAACTAAGCCAAACCTTTGCTGCATTGGCAAACTCGACGCGGCGAGCGATTTTAGCACGTTTAGCAGAGGGGGAAGCAACGGTTAACGAACTCGCAGAGCCGTTTGATATGAGTTTGCCGGCCATTTCTAAGCACATCAGAGTATTGGAACGAGCGGGGCTTATTACACAGGGGCAAAAAGCGCAGTATCGTCCCTGCACCATCGACGTCACGCCCCTAAAAGAAATTTCTAATTGGACAGAGCAATACCGCCATATCTGGGAGGAACGCTTTGACCACATGGATGACTATATCAACCAACTGAATAACAAGGAGAATGACAATGAGTAACAGCATCATTTCTGAAGATGCGGTTGTGATTGAACGCATTTTTGATGCACCCGTAGACCTCATCTGGCAAATGTGGGTACAACCTGAACATTTCCAAAAGTGGTACGGTCCCGAAGGCTTTACCGTGCCCGTTGCCAAAATGGATGTACGTGTTGGTGGTAAGCGCCTGGTTTGCATGGAAACACAGACGCCTGATGGCAGTATGAAAATGTGGACGACTGGTGAATACATTGAAGTTGTTCCCAACATGCGCCTTGTCTATACAGATAGCATGGCTGATGAAAACGGCAATGTGGTTTCGCCTTCAGCCCAAGGGATGGACGATACCGAGTATCCTACAACCACCGAAGTCACTGTGATGTTGGAAGACCTGGGCGGGCGTACAAAAATGGTGATGACGCACGCGGGTGTACCGGCAGCCGAGCAGGGCGCAAACAAAGCCTGGAAACAATCCTTTGCCAAGATGGCAGACTACATCGGAACAGTCCTCGATGACAAATAATGGGGAAGATTGTAAACATCATCCTCGGCGCAGGGAAATCATTGAAAGATGGGTAGTACTCATGCGCCAAGAAGTTGTTATTCGTCAAATCACTAAAAAATTGAATCATATGGAGAACTAAAAAATGAACCAATACCTATTGTCCACTTACGCCGTAGAAGGTGAAGTCCCCGGGGCACCAGCGACGCCCGAAGCAGTACAAACATTCATGGATCGGGTCGCTGCTCTTGAAACCGAGATGGACACAAGCGGTACGTTTGTCTTCGGCGGCGCACTGCAACTCCATGGCCCCGATGCAGCAACTGTTGTCAGTGCAAGTGAGGGCGATGCCGTCAGTAAGGACGGCCCGTTTATCGAGTCGAAGGAGCAAATCGCCGGATTCTACATCATCAACGCGGACAACCTGGATACAGCGCTGGCCTGGGCCGGCAAGGTCGCGGACGCAACCAATCACCCGATCGAAGTCCGTCCTTTTCGAGCAACCGGGCGCCTCAAAGCATAATCCTTCTCTTCGCCACCCCCAGGAAGCGCCAGACGCTGAGCGCGGGTAGGCATTTTTACCCAGTCAATCTGGTGAAGACCGCTCAATGAGCGGTCTTTTTTTTGTGCCAAATCCCCCTGTTGAAATGAGTTTTTCCCTCGATGTGTGTTGGCTCGCGGCCGTTTATCCTGATAACGACAATGAATTAAAGGATAACAATTGATCAATACACAAATTGAGGTCCTGGTAATGAGACAGCCGTCTGACTTACCTCCAACCAATGACCCTCTCAGGGAACGAGAAGTAGATGTCGTCAAGCTCGTGGCGCGGGGATTGACCAACCAGGAAATCGCCGAAACGTTGTTTATCAACGAGCGCACGGTGGGCAACCACATCGGCAGCATCTTAAGCAAGCTGCACCTGGCTAACCGCACCCAGGCGGCCCTGTACGCGCTGCGCAAGGGGCTGGCGACGCTCGACGAAGAGGAAGCATGACCGGGCAAGCTGATGCGTATATTATTCGGGACGCTCGCCCAGACGACCTCCCCCACTTCCCCACCATTGAACGGGCTGCCGCCGCCCAATTTCAGGCCACACCCTATGCCTTCCTGGCCGACGCCGATCTGCTTTCCACGAAGGTTGATCTCGACCATGAGCACGTCTGGGTTGTGGTTGACGCCGAAGATCAGCCAGTTGGATTTGCGATTGTGCATTGGGGGGATACGGCCGTTCACTTACACGAACTCGACGTCCACCCCCAGCACGCCCGGCATGGCCTGGGCCGGCGGCTGATCGAGCACATTGCCCAATGGGCGCGGGTGCGGGGGCGCGGCTGACCTCACCCTGACGACCTTCAGCGACGTGGCCTGGAATGGTCCCTATTATGCGCGTTTAGGCTAGGGATGACATGAATCTGAAAAACCCACAAAAGACATTTTTGCTTATCATCCCCTTCTTACTTTTCCTGAGCACAGCATTGGTTTTTGTCTTCGCGGCAAAATGGTTGGGCAAAGAGCTTGGGTATGTACTGGGATTTGTCTTCTATTGGATTGTTTGGTGTTTATTCGCCCCCTTGTATATCTTGAAAAAAGAAGGGGTCGCTACTTTGTTCAAAGAAGAAAACCGATTATTTCAGAAATCAAATTGGATGCCTGCCGCATTACTGGTGATAATAATAGTGGTTACTGTAGCCATGTATCCTCCCACAAGTTTGGTGTCAGCCCCAATTAAACTCTTGATACTCGCTACTCCAATAGCAATCATCAATGGAATATGTGAAGAATTGCTTTGGCGTGGTCTTTACGTAAAAGTCTTTTCTGATAATGCAGTTCTTGGGGTTATCTATCCTTCAATTGGATTTGCCTTTTGGCACATATCCCCACAATTAGTAATTCCCGCTGAAACCGGTATATGGCCTTTTGTGTTATCTACATTCTTTCTCGGCATCAGCTATGGTTGGATTTCTTTCAGGACAGGCTCAATAAAGTGGAATGCGATTTCACATAGTCTCGGTGGAATTCTGGACTTAGGCGGATATATTGCCCCAAGTATTATGGTGCTATTGTTTCAATAATATATGCAAAGCAAAAGTGGTCTCACAATACAGTGTGCACTGGACTGTGGGGATTCATAGCCAATTTCGAGCATTTTTCTGGTCTCTAATCTGTTGACAAAAAAAAGATCATAAATATAATTAGCTTCCTAATAATAATACGAGGGAAACGAATGTCAAAGCCTGTCTTCTGGCTAAAACGCACCTACATCACCATGCGCAACGCATTTGACGAGGAACTGAGCGATCATAACCTGTCCACATCTCAGTTCGAAATCCTTGGTTATCTTTACCACAACGATGGCATGGAACAGAAGCAACTGCAAATATGCACCGGTGTTCGTGCCGCTACCCTCACTGGTTTGCTCGACAAATTAGAGGATCGTGGTCTGGTAAACCGAGAAGCGGCTGATTATGATGCCCGCGCCAAGATTGTCCGAATGACACCAAAAGGCGATGTGTTTTTCGCCCAATTATTCGATGTCATGCATCAATTCGAAGATCGGATGATGGCCGGATTTTCGCCAGCAGAACGCAGTTTATTTGTCGATTGGCTGCAAC
>JBNKLQ010000283.1:0-7627 GCA_050292445.1 Promineifilaceae bacterium (SeqCode)
CGCAAGAAAGCCGGAATATCCAGATCGTTTACCTGGAAAGACGGCCGTTCCGCCCGTTCTTCCCGCACCGGCGGTGCAACTGGTGGGGCCACTGGCGGAGCCGTAACCCGGCTGCTTGTCTGCCGTACTGGCTCCCGCTGCGGCAGCCGACTTTCGGCGCGGGACATTTGCCGCATCATGGGCGCGCCATGTTCAAAACCCGTGGCAATCACCGTAATCCGCACGTCATCTTCCATCGCTTCGTCAATAACTGCGCCAAAGATCATGTTGACGTCTGGATGAGCCGTCTCGCGAATGATGGCCGCTGCCTGGTTGATTTCGTATAGACTCAAATTATCGCCGCCGGTCACATTAAACAAAATGCCCCGCGCGCCAGCAATTGTCACGTCAAGCAGCTTGCTGGCCAATGCTTCCTCGGCAGCAATGCGCGCCCGATCTTCGCCGGAACCACGGCCCACGGCCATCAGCGCCGCGCCGCCCATCGACATGATCGTTTGCACATCGGCAAAGTCCAGGTTGATCAGGCCCGGCACGGTGATCAGTTCGCTGATTCCCTGGATGCCCTGCCGCAACACATCATCGGCCAGTTTAAAGGAATCCATAAGTGAGAGCCGACGATCGGCCGTTTCCAGCAGCCGATCATTGGGAATCACAATCAGCGTATCAACGTGCTCTTTGAGCTGTTCAATGCCCGTTTCGGCCGCCCGCATCCGCTGCGAGCCTTCAAAGCTAAACGGCTTTGTGACCACGCCAATCGTGAGTGCACCTTCCTCGCGGGCCACTTTGGCCACCAATGGACTGGCTCCCGTGCCGGTGCCGCCGCCCATGCAGGCCGTTACAAACACCATGTCAGAGCCTTGCAGCAGTTCGTGCAGCTCTTCCACAGACTCTTCGGCCGCTTTGGTGCCAACCTCAGGCTTGCCGCCAGAGCCAAGCCCGCGCGTGGTGCGTTCACCAATCGCCACCCGCTGCCGCGCCTGGCTGGCCATCAGCGCCTGCTGGTCGGTATTGATGGCAATAAAATCAACGCCGGAAATGTCTTCGGCAATCATCCGGTTGACGGCATTATTCCCGCCACCGCCAACACCAATCACACGAATCAGCGCATTTCCTTCTGTTTCTGGCATTCTTTGAACTTTTGCAGTTTTTTGGTTCATAATTTTTTACCCCTCTTTGTCGGTAATCAGTAATCGGTAATCAGTAAGTCAGTTTACCGATTACTGACCTACTGAATACTGTTCACTGGTCTACTATCCTGGCAACAATGCTTTCAAAATCGATCCCATCTTCCGACCCCATTCCCGGTTGTGGGTGCGGGGCTGGTAAATCTGGTTGTCGCTCATCGCCCAATGCAGCAATCCTACGCTGGTGGCAAAGGCAGGCGAATGCAGCTGGTCTACCATGCCGACTAGATTTTGCGGCTGGGCGACGCGGGCGGGCACGTTCAGCACTCGTTCGGCCACCTCGGTAATGCCGCGCAGCTGGGCGCTGCCGCCGGTGAGCACAATGCCCGCAGGCAGCAGGCCGTCATAGCCGGAGCGCTGTACATCTTCTAGTATGTGCTGGAAAATTTCTTCCACACGAGCCTCAATAACGTGGGCCAAATCTTGCCGCCCCACCTGAATCTTTTCGCCGCCAAATGGTTCTACGGTAAAGACGGTGTTGGCATCAATCTTGTCGGGACGGCAGTCACCGTACTGAATTTTGACTTGTTCGGCCACTTCGTAAGGCGCACGCAGGCCAATGGCAATATCATTGCTGATGTGGTAGCCGCCAATGGGAATGACGTGCGTGTGCCACACTTTGCCCTGCATGTAAAGGGCGATGTCAGTTGTGCCGCCGCCAATATCGGCGACGATCACGCCCATTTCTCGCTCATTGGGGTCCAGTACGGCTTCGCCGGAGGCCAGGGCGTTTAGCACAAACTCATTGGTGTTAATCCCCACATTGGCGGCGCAGCTGGTGAGGTTTTGCAGGGCAGGGCGAGCGGCCGTTACGATATGGGTTTCCACTTCTAACCGGAAGCCGTGCATGCCAATGGGGTTGCGTACGCCGTCATGCTCATCAATGGTGTAGTTGCGGGGAATGAGATGGACAATTTGCCGGTTCGGTGGCACAGGAATGGCCTGAGCCACGTCCAAAGCGCGCTCAATGTCGGAAACGGCAACACCCGCCTCGTTGCGCCCAATGGCCACGATGCCCTTGTTGTTGGTAGAGCTGATGTGCTCTCCGGCCATGCTTACAATCGCCTGGGCGAGATCATAGCCAGAGGTTTGCTCTGCCTGCTCTACGGCTTGTGCCAGGGCCAAAGACGCCTCGCTGACGTCGATGACCATGCCTTTGCGCATGCCGCGTGCCGGGGCCAACCCTAAACCAATGATTTGTAGGCGACCTTCGCGCACTTCGCCGACCAAGGCGCATACTTTGGTTGTACCAATGTCGAGTCCAAAAATAATATCTGCCATGTGCCAATACCCTCTTTTTCAGTGGTCAGTAATCAGTGGCCAGTAATCAGTTTTTACTGATTACTGAATACTGTTTCACTGAATACTGCCTACCGGAGATTATCGTGCGACCTACAATCTCCAGTTTGTCTTACTGCACCAGGTAGTACGGTTTTGCCTGGTTGCTTACGCTGACGTACTCTGGGGTCAACCCTTGTGCCAGCAATTCCTCTACGATGGTTTCATACACTACTAGTTTTTGTGTCATGTCGGTGCCAGTGCCAAAAAAGACACGCCAGCCACGGCCGTCTTGAAAACTGAGTCCACTCGACGGCCGATAAAAGAGCCGGTCGATGTTGGGCCGCAGTGCCTTGAGCTGAAGCGCTCCAGCCAAAACGTCACGCGGTACAAAGCGAATGTTAGGATTGGTGGTTGTAACGACCAGTTCTTCACCATTTTCCTCGGCTGTTTCCGTTTCGTTTGTTTCGCTGGGCGCTGCGTTGGCCGCTTCTGCCTCAGATTGAATCATCAATAAGCCCAATGACTCAGAGCGGGCCGGAATGAGACGGCCGTTCCTGGTAACCCAAAATTGATTGCTGCCTTCCACCCAAATGGCAATGGGTGAATCTTCTGTGACGTTGATGAGCACCTGGTTGGGCCAGCCAAGGGTGACCGTGGCCGAAATGATGCCTGGCACACTGTCCATAATTTGCTGCGCCGCTGCGCCCGGATCGGCGGCAAAAACGTGCGACCCGGCCAGGCTGCTGGCCTGCACTACCTCTGTGGCAGGCACCGAAATAACGCCCTCAACGGGGATAGCTGTCAGGTAAAATTGTTCTTCCAGGCCAATGAGCGTCATGGCATAAATAGCGAGGGCCAGCAGCCCCAGGCTAAGCCAGCGCGACGAGAGCAATACCTGGCGCAGCGTGGCCATGGGCACCCGTGCCCGCACCTGGTTGCGGCGGCGGCGACGACGCGCTTTTTTAGGCACGCGCAAGCGCGGCATCGGCATGGCAGAATCCATGCGCCGCATCCTGGGCTGTTTGCGTAGTCGTTTTGGCTGGTTTGCTCGTCGTTTCATAATTGATCTATCACTCAATTATTCTCGTGTTGTTTTCAACTGCTCTTTCTCTTCATGGCGCTCAATCGCCAGGTCTATCAGTTTGTCTAGCAGCTGGCTGTAAGACAGGCCGCTGGCTTCCCACAGTTTGGGATACATTGAGATGCGGGTAAAGCCAGGAATGGTGTTGATTTCATTGAGAAAGAGACGGCCGTTTGTCACATCCAACAATAAATCCACCCGGCCCAAACCAGCACAATCAATCGCCTTGTAAGCTTGGACAGCCAGGCGGCGCACTTCGTCACTTTGTGCCTCAGATAAATCGGCTGGAATGATGAGTTCCGAGTCGTCGCTGACGTATTTGGCGACGTAATCATAAAAATCGCGGCGAGGGCGTACCTCGCCAACCACGCTGGCTACCGGGTCGTCGTTTCCCAGCACCGATACTTCCAGCTCGCGTACCGTTACGCCTTGCTCCACGACGATGCGGCGGTCGTAGTTGGCGGCTTCGTCCAGCCCGGCGTGCAATTCATCCCGATTGTTGCATTTACTAATGCCCACGCTGGAACCCAGGTTGGCTGGCTTGGTGAAAACAGGATAGACCAGAATCGCCTCAACTTCAGCAATGATGTCATACGGCCGTTTGTGCCACTCCTTACTGTGCACCAGCACCCAGGGCAGAACGGGCAGTCCGTTGGCCACCATCACATGCTTGAAGATCGCTTTGTCCATGCCCACAGCCGAACCAACCACGCCTGCGCCCACGTAAGGCAGATTGGCCAGCTCCAGCAGGCCCTGAACCGTGCCATCTTCGCCATACGGCCCATGCAGTACCGGGAAAATGACGTCGAGTTGGGATACGGCCGTTAAGCCTACGCTTTCACCCTCATCCAACTGCATCAACCCGGTTGCTTGGGGGTCAGGCAGCAGGGTGGCATGGCGGCTGCTGGTTTTTCCTTCGGTCAGCGTGCCTACTACGTCGCCGGTGAGCCAACGGCCGTTTTTATCGATGCCAATCGGGATCACCTCGTACTTGTCTGGATTCAAGGCGCGCATCACCGACTGCGCCGAATTGAGCGACACTTCATGCTCGCCCGACCGACCGCCGAAAATAACACCGACCCGTAACCTGTTTTTACCGTTTTTTGTCATAAAATAATTGCAAATTGTGAATGGTTTTTACCATTAACAATTAACTATTTACCAATAACAATTATTCAAAGTCCCAGTCACCAACCAACTCCACTTCCAGCTCCAGCTCCACGCCAAACTGCTCGCGCACGCTGTTCCACGCTTCGGCAATGAGGGCGCGAATATCTTCGGCCGTGGCTTCACCTTCGTTCACAAAAAAGTTAGCGTGCTTTTCCGAAATGTGGGCCCCACCGACGCGGAATCCTTTCAGGCCAGCGGCATCGATCAAATAACCCGCATAATAATTCTCTGGATTCTTAAACATGGAACCAACCGTTGCCCCGCCGGGCTGGGTTTGCTTGCGATGGGCTGTAAAGCCATCGGCGCGGGCGATGAGTACATCAACCGGCTCAGGCGTCAGCTCTAATTCGGCGCTGAGGACGACGCGGCGGGACAGTTCGCGCCCTTGCTCTTGCTTGAGGACGCTGTCGCGGTAGCCGTAGTTCATCTCTGGATTGCTGTAGATGCGCTGGCCACGACCTGGTTCCCAAACGACGGCCGCACGCAAATTGCTGTCCATGTCGGAGCCGTGTGCACCGGAGTTGCCCACCACCGCACCGCCGACCGTGCCCGGTACGCCGATGGCCCATTCCAGGCCGCCCAGCCCTTTGCCAATGCACTGTCGGGCCAGCGAAGAGAGGTTCATGCCGGATTCCACCGTGCAGATGACGCTGGCCCCGGTGTGCCGAAAATTAATGTGGCGGGCCTTGTTCATGATGACCAGGCCGCTAACGCCGTACTCAGAGACGAGAATATTGGAGCCGCCACCGAGCAAGGTGTAAGGAATGCGTTTATCGTAGGCGATGGTAACGGCCGTTTCCAACTCCGCCGCCGAATTCACCACCAAAAATAGCTGGGCTGGCCCACCCACGCGGGCCGAAGTGTACCGCGCCAATGGTTCATCCAGCTTTAGCCGGTCGCCAAAAGCTGCCTGAAATTCCTGAATAG
The DNA here is from genome assembly GCA_050292445.1 of Promineifilaceae bacterium (SeqCode). Lineage (GTDB taxonomy): Bacteria > Chloroflexota > Anaerolineae > Promineifilales > Promineifilaceae > Leptofilum. The sequence goes on from JBNKLQ010000283.1 coordinate 5,644, forward strand.
CTGATACTCGTATTGAGGTTCTCACGTTCATGCATCACTCCACAGTTGAATGCCTGCTAAAACTTGCTGGGCCACCTTGTTGCCGTCCCCTGCGCCTAGCGTTAAGACCACGTCATGCGGCCGGACTCTATCTAAAATATATTTTGCCGCATCTTCCAGGTTGGGGATATGGATGGCGGATGGATGGTTCATTGCTTTGAGGACGGCGGCCGTATCCAATCCCAGTGAATCTGTTTCCCGACTTTTGTAAATGTCCAGGGCCACGACTTTATCCGCTTCGGCAAAGCAAGTGGCAAACTTGTCCAGCAGTAGCTTGGTGCGGCTAAAAGTATGTGGCTGCCACACGGCCCAAATGCGCCGCCCAGGGTAGCGCTGCCGTGCTGCTTTTAGCGTTACTTCAATCTCGGTAGGGTGGTGGGCGTAATCATCAATGATGGTGACGCTGGCCACTTCACCAATTGTCTCGAAGCGGCGGTTGACCCCGCTAAAGCTGCCCAAAGCACTGCGAATGATGTTGAAATCAATGCCCAAATCGGTGGCGACGATGATGGCCCCCAGCGCGTTGAGCACATTGTGTTCACCCGGCAGGCGCAGGCGAGCCAGGCCAATCATTTGCCCTTCCGTTTCTACCAGAAAATCGGTGCCGCCCAGCTGGTTAGAGCGCAAGTCGAGCGCCATGTAGTCGGCTTTGGGCTGCTGGCCTTCGGCGGTACCAATGGCGTAGGTGCTGGTTTCTACACCGGACAGATTGAGTTTTTCTAGCAAAACGGCCGTTTCTGGGTCTGTCGCACAAGCCACCAAATGACCGCCTTCTGGCAGTAGCTTGGCAAACTTTTCAAACGCTGCCCGATAATCCGCTGCGCTGGGGAAAATGTCCGGGTGATCATGCTCAATATTGAGAATGATGGACACTTCTGGCTTCAAGCCCAGGAACATATTGTCGTATTCATCGGCTTCGACCACAAAATAGTCACCTTCGCCGAAACGGCCGTTGCTGCCCAAAGAAGGCAAAATGCCACCCACAATCACCGTCGGGTCCAGCTCCGCTTCCATCAGGATGTGGGCCAACATGCCGGTGGTCGTGGTTTTGCCATGCGTTCCGGCGATGGCGATACCAATTCGGTCGGCCATCAGGTGCCCCAAAAAGTCGGAGCGCTTCATTACGGGAATGTCGGCCTCGCGAGCGGCTTGCAGCTCTGGGTTTTCTTCAGGAATGGCGGAGGAAATAACCAATAGATCAGCGCCAGCAATGTTGTCGGCAGCGTGCCCCTGGTAAATCGTGGCCCCGTCGGCTTGCAAAGCGGCCGTAATCTCATTCGTCTGCATGTCAGAACCAGACACGACAAAGCCGCGTCCCAGCAGCACCTTGGCAATCGCCGAGATACCCGATCCGCCAATGCCGATCAGATGAATGTGCATATTTGGCTGCAAAGCAAACGGTTTATCACTCATCTCTAAACACAAATCCTGAATCACGTCGAAAACTTCCAAAATTGCTTGTCATGCTGAACGAAGTGAAGCATCCCTAAAACCTTAATCAAGCGAGGAATATGCTTTCCATCACAACCTCATCCGGCGAACTTGAGAGGGATTCTTCGCCTGCGGCTCAGAATGACATTTCTCGCTAAATCATTACAATAATCACAAATAAAAAGACAATCACTACCAAAAACGGTAAATAGGGTGCCAACAGCGGCAACGGTAGCTTGCTAATCAATGAATCTAGCCCGGCTATTGCCTCAGGACGCGCTAAAACAGTTAGATCAAATGGATAGAATTCACCTGAAGGTAACCGCAACCAGTCACCAGTTGGTTGAACCCGGTACTCCAAGAATGACCAAAGTGAGCCTACTATCAAATACCCATTAACGCCTCCAACAATAAACCCTAGGAGCTTATCTTGCAGCCTATCTCGCGCCTGTAGCTTTTCACCAATCCGCCTGCCAGCGAACGTGGCAGGGCCTTGGTAACTAAAAAAAGCGAT
>JBNKLQ010000284.1:0-7577 GCA_050292445.1 Promineifilaceae bacterium (SeqCode)
GTGACACCGCTTCCAGCACTTCCAGGTAAGCCACGGTGTGCGTGGGCGTGTAGCTGGCCTGCTGCTGCTCGGCAAACGGCTCGCGGGGACGTGAGGGGCCACGTGGAATGAGACTACCCAAATTGGTGAGACGGCCGTTCCGCCACAGCCAAATCAGCACGGCAAGGACCACAATCAAAGCAAACACCACCAGCAAAAAGCGCAGCACTAATCCAAGCAGGCCGCTGCCCGCATCTAGCGCATCGGGAATGTCTTGCCGCCCCTCGTTAACGGTAAGCACCACAATGGGGCTATTGGCTCGTATTCCCTGATCATCCATGATGATCATTTCTACGCTGTTATTACCATACGTCAGGCTGGTGATGTCTGCCTGGAAGTTATTCACATCTTCCAGAGGTACATCGTATGTCACGTCATTGACTTTGAGCTGAGCCGCTGTAATTTCCCGTTCGACGCCATCCAGCCAGGTAACGGCCGTATCAAACTGCAATCGCACTGATTCCTCTAAATTCGGTAAGGACAACGTGCGGCTTTCCGTGGGCAAATTAATGACAACGCTGGGTAAATTATTGGGAATATCTATCGTCGTTTCGGTCGATACACCTGGATTGTTAGCCAGGCTGACCGTTACGGGGAAATTACCAGCTTCCAGCATCGTCACCGTATAGCGGATACGGGCTTGGTCACGAAAACCACCAATGCGATTCCAGATAAGGGGCAAATCGGCCGTATTGTCCAGCTGGACAGCAATGCCCCCGGTTTGCGCCGCGACCCTTGCCAGAAAATCCTGGCCAACGGATGGCGTCGAAATGTCTTCATTGTCCAGCCAAATGGTATGCACAGGCACGCCCAGTTGCAGCGCCTGATTCACCAAATCATCCTCTTCAAAACGCGTACTGACCACGTCGGTGCCATCTGTTACCAGAACCAGCGAGGTAGCCATGTCTGGATTAGGCTTGAGGGCTTCCAACTCGGCCAACAGGCTGGTAGCGCTATCGATGAGCGCCGTCGCCCCTGTTTCTGGGTCAAGCGGCGTAGCAAACAAGTTACGCACACTGTTATAAAAACCGGTTGGCTCCAGCAGCTGGGTTGCTTCGGCATCCCCCACCTGATAAACGGCAACCGAATCAACCTGCTCGGTCATGTTGCCTGCGGAAACGTAGTTCTCAATGGCAGATTGTAGCGGCGGCAGCTCATCCACCACCCCAGACGGAATATCGATAAGGAACACGGTAAAGGTCCCGGCGGTATGCACGCCCTGGTACTCAATCGGACCAACGGGATTGCCGTTTTGCAAGATGGTGAGGGTTTCCTGGGAGAAGTCGAGCGGGTTGCCCTGAGCATCACGACCATAGAGGCGCAGCTCCACGCTGGGCAGGCTGCTCACATCGCTACCGGTGATAAACAGTTGGGCCACGCTGGGGGTCGCATCTTGAGCCAATACGGCCGTTCCCGTCAGCAGCACCATTGTGAGCAACAAAACCAATCGCAGCCAGCCACTTTTAATTGTTCGCATCATGTGAGCCTCTCTCCCTGGATTTACCGTGCTATAATAACAAACCGAGCGCAGAAAGTAAACATAAAACAACCTACGCGCTCTGGGCGGTACGCCTGCGGAAGATGAAGAAAATGGTCCAAAAGAATGAACATTTTATCCGCAGATTGCGCAGATTACGCAGTTTTTTTGCGTTTTTTATCTGCGCAATCTGCGGTTTGATATTTTTAAGTTCTGCCATGGCGCAAGAGGATGTGCAGCTGCGGCTAAGCGAACCCGATCTGTCCAGCTTTCCCGAGGTAACGTTAAACGTGTTGAGCAGCGATGCTCGTGGTGCGCCGCTGGCCGAATCGGATTTGTCGCGGCTGGCACTGCGAGAAAATGGCGTGCCCATTGCCAATGCCGACATGCAGTTTGTCCCGGTCGGCGTAGATATTATATTTGTGCTGGATGCTGACCAATCGCTCAATATTATTGATGAAGGGCGCAGCGAGACGCGACTGCAAATGGTGCAGGCAACGCTGCAACGCTATGCCAGCCGCTTCATGAATCCCTCTGGGCTGGACCGCATCTCGCTGCTGGTGCCAGACGCCGCCAACGAAGCAGGCCAATTTTTAGTGCAGGATGCCAACTCCCCCGATAGTTTGGTGAGTGCTATCCAAAACTACGAACCAGCGCTGCCGGAAGACGTGCCGATCAATAGCATGATGCTGCAAGCGATAGATCATGCGGCCGAAATTCAGGAAAACGGCCGTTATCAGGCCATCCTCCTCCTCAGCGAAGCGCGCCGCCTGAGCCACTTTCTCGATTTTGAAACCATCGTAGCCAATGCCCAGGCCGTTGAGCTGCCGCTTTTCACCGCCATCTTGGGGGCACAGGCCAGCTTCGATGAGATTGATGCCGCCGCTGCCCTGTACCAGCCTACTCGCGCTTTTTACGCCCACATCCCTCGCCCAGAAGAGGCAGATTCGCTCTTTTTAATCTGGCAGCGGCAGGGCAACCAGGCCCAAATCCGCTACAAATCGCTGCAAACAGAAAGCGGCCGTTATCCTATCACGGTCAACATCGGCACGCTGACAGCCAGCACGGAAATGGTGCTGGAGATCACTCCGCCGCAAATTGAACTGGCTTTGCCCACGACGGCCGTTCAACGGCAAGGCAGCACGCCCGACTCCCCCCTCATCGACCTGGAACCTACAACCTTGGAGATTCCAGTTCAACTGTCCTGGCCAGATGATTTGCCGCGTGAGATTATGGCCGTTTCCCTCTTTGTCGATGGGCAGCAGCAGCCACAGCTCAACACGCCCCAACCAGATGAGGCTGGCATCATTAACCTGAGCTGGAATGTGCTTTCAGTGGACACGGGGGCCTACCGTCTGCGTGTCGAGTTAACGGATGTGCTGGGCTACACGGCGGAAACAGAAACGGTTGTGCTAACGATTACGGCCGTTCGCCCCGATCCCCCTACCCCCACGCCAGCCCCCACGCCAACGCCCAGCCCCATCGAGCGCGTTACAGAAGTCACCAGCACGGTAAGCAGGGACGACTGGCTGCTTATTTTGGCCGGGTTGGGCTTATTGGGACTGGTGCTTGTCCTCATCCGTTGGTGGCGGCGACGCTACTTCAAAGTAGCATCACGTCCCCGCCCCAGACGGCAAACGGCCGAAGCAGACGAAACGCAAGACGAAGTTGATGATACGCTAATCGCCTCGCTGCATTTGGTGGAAGATGCCCCCGGCAACCGCACGGACATCTTTATTGATGAAGATAATATGGCCATTGGCCGGGATTACGAGGTAGCCCAGATTGTATTTGGTGATCCTTCGGTGGCTCGATTGCATGCAAGGATTCGACGGCGGAACGGCCGTTACTGGCTGTATGATGAAGGCAGCGCCAGCGGCACCTTTTTAAACCACGACCGGCTTGGCCTTAGCCCACGCCATCTGCAAGATGGCGACGAAATTCGCCTGGGCCATATTCTGCTGCGCTTCCAGCTTCGCCCCGAAGCACCAGAATCCTCCGACCAACCGGAACCTGAAAAAACCATGATAGAGGAAAACATAGTAGAACAAACTGGCGAAACAGACGACGAGGCCGCTATTGATTGATCTACTGCAAGCTAATCCACTGCTGCTGCTCTTTTTGGTCGTTGCCATTGGCTATTTGCTAGGCCAAATTCGGATTGGGGGTAATAGCATGGGCGTTGCGGCCGTTTTGTTCGTCGGTCTGGCGTTTGGAGCAGTGGACCCAGCGCTGCAACTGCCGCAAATCATCCTCGATTTGGGGCTGGTCCTGTTTGTCTACACCATTGGGCTGGCCAACGGCCCCGGCTTTTTTAGCAAGTTCCGCCGGGAAGGAATGCGTGAAGTCCTGTTCATCGTGGGCATTATGATGCTGCCTGCACTACTGCTCCTGGGTCTTTATTTTGCCCTGGACCTAAGCCCGGCAACGACGGTGGGCATCTTCACCGGCATGTCTAACAATACGCCTGCCCTGGCCAGCGTACTGGATTTGATTGGGCAGCGCGGTGGGTCGGCTACGGCCGTTTCCGATGCTGTCGTCGGGTTTTCCGTAGTTTATCCGCTGGGGGTGTTGGCCCGAATGCTGGTGCTGGCCGTGGTGCTGCGCCTCTGGCCGGTTGATTTTGCCGACGAAGCGTACCGCTTGCGCCACCAATACCCCATCGCCCGCGACCTGCAATATTGCACCATTGAGGTGACTAAAGGTGAGATGACGGAACGGCCGTTGCGCCAGTTACGCCGCGAACATGCGTGGGATGTGTTATTCGGCCGTTTGTACCGAGGTGATGCGATCAGCCTCATCAGCAACGATACGCAGTTTCAGGTGGGCGACAAAATTGTGATTGCCGGAACGCCAGAAGCGATGGCTCAGATAGAAGCCGACTTCGGCCAGCGTTCCGCCGAGGATTTGCTGCACGACCACGCTGTCTACACCAGCCGCCGTCTCTTTGTCTCTAATCCCGACATCGCCGGCAAGCAGTTGGTCACGCTCAACCTGCGTGAGGCGCACGGCGCGATTGTCTCCCACGTCCGTCGTGGCGATGTGGAGCTGTTGGCCCGTGGCGACACCGTCTTGGAGTGGGGCGACCGCATCCGCGTCCTGGCTCCTCGCGAAGAAATTCCTCATCTCGTGGAACTGTTTGGCGATTCCTACGCTCAGCTCAGCCACGTCAATCTGCTCACAGTGGGCTTGGGCATCGCCGTCGGCTGGCTCATCGGCCTGATACCGATTACGCTGCCGGGGGGCATCACCTTTCAACTGGGACTGGCTGGCGGGCCGCTGCTGGTGGCTTTGGTGCTGGGCGCGCTGCGCCGCACCGGCCCCATCCTGTGGAAGATGCCCTACAGCGCCAACCTGACGCTGCGCCAGTTTGGCCTGATCTTACTGCTGGCGGCAGTCGGGGTCCGCTCCGGCAATGCCTTCCTGAACGCCTTTGCCAGCGGCGCAGGCTGGCTCATTTTTGCACTTGGGTTTGGGCTAATTGTGGTGACAACGCTGCTGGCGCTGTGGCTGGGAAACAAGCTGCTGCGCATTCCCTTCAGCCTGTTACTGGGCATGATCTCCCCCCAACCGGCCGTTTTGGATTATGCCGAAGAGCAGGCGCAAAATCCGCTGCCGGGCATCGGCTACACGCTCATGTTCCCCTTCGCCATCATCATCAACGTCATCCTCGCGCAGGTGTTATTAATTATTCTGCAAAATTGGTAGTCTCAGTAGAAGAATTTTTGACGCAAAGAGCGCAAAGAATTAGAAGGTGCGAAGGAAGGAATTTAACTATTCTTTGCCTCTTTGCACCTTTGCCTCTTTGCACCTTTGCGCCTTTGCGTCAAGTTTTTAAACAGGCGCGGTGGCAGCAGCGAGTAACACGCGAGTGGCGTGCAGGCGCTGCATCGTGGTGCGGGCCAGCTGCTTTTGCAGGCCATAGGCCAGGTCGTGGTCCTGGTCGCACAAATCGCGCAAGGCGAGGGCGTCGGTTTTGAGTACAGTGCAGGGTTGGGTGGCAACGGCCGTTGACGTCAAGTTATACGGCTCAATCAACGCCGAAATACCCAACACCTCCCCTGGATTGATCGTGCCGATCATGAAATCCTTGCGCAGCGCTGGTAGATTCTCGTCAAGCACAACAAAGTGTAAATCAACGCTGCCAGTCATGAGCAGATACAAAGCATCTGCCTTTTCATCAATGTTAAATAGGATCATGTTGGCAGGCACTTCAACCTCATCTGTGATCATTGCCACTTCCTGCTGCTGTTGGTGTGTCATAAACGCAAAAAAGGGATAACGTCGCAAAAGTTCGGGAGAAACCATCTCTTCCTCCTAATTTAATGGGACGCTGATTTGCCTGATCGCGAAGCGGTCGCCGTGCGACATCAGGAAGATCAGGCAAATCAGCGTCCTGTTTTTGTTTATAGTGTGCTTAAACACTCGATCTCTGGAGTGGTGTGCAGCAGTTTAAGTACGGCCGTTACTGCCTGGGGTATCGCCATTTCCACTTCCGGCGTCAGCTCATCAGAAAAATCGTAGACACGCGCTGCTTCGATGCCCACGATCATAATGTCGTCGGGCAGTGTGGCACCCATCTGACGGCCCAGGGCCAGAGCGGTTTGCAGTGAGGTGTCGTGAACGGCCGTGGTGTGCCCCGCCGACAAATCCGGTAATGCCTGCAAAGGAAAGGAGGTGACTTCACCGATACGGCCGTTTTGCGTCTGGATTGAATCGATAATGATCACCCGGTCGTAGCCGATAAGCCGCTCCATGAGGCTTAAGCCACCCAGGGCCAGAAATTCGACTTTTGTGTGGGGAACGGCCGTTTTCACTGCCTCCGCCACACGCCAGCCAACTCCGTCATCGCCCAGGATAGGATTACCCAAACCCACAACCAATGTTTTACTACGATTCATACGCCCTCGTTGTCATTCATCAGCAATTTTGTAATCAGTAATCAGTGAACCGATTACTGATTACCGTTCGACTGATTCAGTTTGACTAAACTTTTCCGACTAGTGTTTCGCGACTTAAATAAGCCAATAGTTAACAATTGCTGCGAAACACGTAAACAGTTGGGCGCATATGCTTTTTCTTCTGTTGGGTTATTTGCGCCCAACTGTACTAGAGACTGGACTAGTACAGTCCGGGAGAAGTGCTTACCATGTTTTGAAAAGTTACTTCCCGGACTGTTTAAGTATTGCTTTTTACATAACAACATTGTGTTCATTTGCAGAACGCAATACTAGATCAAAACAACAATCACAAATAAAAATACGATAACTACCAGATAGGGCAGGTAGGGTGCCAAAATTGGAATTGGCATGTTTCCTAAAAATGCATATAAATCTGTGTCCAGAGCAGGACGGATGATGGTTTCTACATCAAATGGATAAGGAATTCCCGGATCTAACCGTTTCCACTCTGTTGCAGCAATCAGGCGATATTCTAAAAATGACCACAAAGATCCGACTATTAAATAGCCGTTCATACTGCCCACAATTAACCCTAACAAAATATTTTGAAAGTTATCTCGTACACGAAGCCTTTCACCAATTCTACGCCCAGCGACAACCGGTCCTTGATAGCTAAAAAAGGCAAATGACAAATGAATCGTTGCCAATATATAAAACTGCCTTCTTTCAGGCGAAAATGCTTCAGCAGCTGCATCGCCACCCGTTCCACCTAGCATGCCAAATAACAGTGTACCAAACTGATTCACTGCAAATAATGAGAGAATCAGCCCAGATGTCGCAATCACTTCTTTTGTCCAGCCGCGCAAGGCACCAATTAACCCAAAAAAAGCGACCAAGATCCAGAACGTTGTGCCTAGACTAATCACTTCTTCACCCCTTTTGCTGTGTCAACGATGAGCTGTGCTAGATTTAGCGCACCGTTGGGAATATCTAAAGCTTTGGCCGCTGCCCGCATCTTGTTGAGTCGTTCCTCATCATTGAACAGTTCGAGAACGGTGGGCAGCATTTTTTCTGGAAGCTGCTCGTCGGTTAGCTGAATTGCCGCGCTGTGATCGGTCAAATAATCGGCGTTGACCTTTTGGTAGCGCCACGCAAATGTC
>JBNKLQ010000285.1:0-7576 GCA_050292445.1 Promineifilaceae bacterium (SeqCode)
GAGCTAGTCGTACTGCCGCCAAACACGCCAATCAGCCCGTTGTACTGCGCTGGGTCATAGCCCGCATGCTCCAGGGCGGTCCAGGCGCTTTCCAAAAAGACGCGCTGCTGGGGGTCCATGATTTCGGCGTCACGCGGGTTGTAGCCGAAGAAGTCGGCATCAAAACCATCTAGTTCATCCAGGGCAGAATTGACCTTGATGAAGGTGGGGTCTTGCAGCTGCTGTTCGCTGGCACCGGCGGCGCGGGCTTCTTCGGGGGTTAACGGCCGTATCGAATCCACGCCGTTGCGAATATTTTGCCAAAACTCATCCACATTGGCCGCGCCGGGGAAACGCCCGGCCATGCCCACGATGGCGATTTCGGTGCCGTCAAATTGATTTTCAATAGTTTCTTCACTCATGTTTTACTTATCGCTCTTCATTTTGTTCGCTGAAAAAATAAACCGCAAAGACGCAAAGGGCGCAGAGTTTTGAAAACTTCCAGAGAAAAATCTTTGCGTTCTCTGCGTCTCTGCGGTTGAAATTTTTTTTCAGTAGAACCACTTTTTACTTTTCACTTCTCACTTGCGCCGGGCGGTGGAACGCTGTCTGCGGCGACGGTCGCGGCGGCGCTGGCCACGATCTACTTGTTCGGTATAGGTGTCATCTTCCACCTCGCCATCATCTGACTGCATTTGGGTGATCAGCTCTGTTAATTTGCTGACGGTGGGCTGCTCGTACAGGCTCACGGCGGAGATGTGTACCTGGAACGTTTCGTTGATGCGGTTAATGAGCTTGATGCCCACGAGTGAGTTGCCGCCCAATTCAAAGAAGTTGTCGTAAACGCCAACCTGCTCAATTTCTAAAGTCTCTTGCCAGATGGCCACAATCTGCTGCTCGATTTTGTTGCGCGGGGCCACATAATCCCACTCTTGGTCCCGACTGACGGCTGGTTTAGCTGCCTGGGCCAGATTGTTCAACACGTAGGCCAGGGTGAGCTTGTCGCCATCGGCAATGACGGCGGGCAGGTAGCGCGGCGAGACCAAAATTTGCTGGGGCAGGTGGTGCAAAATGTATTGCAGCGCTTCCTGCCCTTCGTGGGGCAAGATGGCGTGGCTGCTTTGCTGCTGCCGCCACTGTTTGATAATGGTGGGCACTTCGGTTTCGGCCGCCATGCCGATGTTGGCCCAGTCGCCCCAGTTGACGCTGATGACGGGATACGGCCGTTCCCCCTCAGCTTCATGGGCAAAGGCATCCAAAAAGGCATTGGCGGCGCAATAATCGATCTGGCCAATGCCGCCGGAAACGGCCGTTAGCGAGGAAAACAGCAGCATGAAGTCCAGTCGCTTCTCGGCAAAAACGGCCGCTAGATTGCGGGTGCCCTGTACTTTGGGCTGCAAAACAGTCTCGGCCGCCTCGCGGGTTTTGAGTTGAACCAGGCCACCACCCGCCACACCGGCGGCGTGGAACACTGCGTTGATCTCGCCAAATTTGGTTTCTGCCTGGAAAACGGCCGTTGCCAAACTTTCTTTGTCCGTCACATCTGCTTGGAGTAGCAATAATTCAGCCCCATCTGCTTCCAAGGCCATCAGCTTGTGAATGCGCTGGCTGGTGTGGTCTTCCGCACCCTTGGCCACCAACCAATCCTCCCACTCGGCGCGAGGTGGGAAGGGGGAGCGGTGCAGCAGCACCAGCCGTGCCTGTGCCTGTTTGGTGAGCATTTCGGCCGTGGCTAGAGCCAATCCACCCAAACCGCCGGTGATGAGCACGGTGCCCCGTGGCCGCAGACGGGGTACGGCAGCGGCATCTTGGTTAAGCGGCGCAGGCGCATATTCCAATACCCAGCGCCCCCGGCCACGATACGCAATTGTTTCAGCAGGCGCATCCATCTGGTTGACGCCAAATTCGGCCAGCAGCAGCTGCACCGTCTCCCCCCACAGCCAGGAATTGGGTGCGGGCAGCTGCACATCAATCACCTGCGTGCTGAGCCACTCGAATTCCTGTGGCAGCACTTTGACCGGACCGGACAGCAGCCGTTTTTCGGCGGTGATTGTCTCGGCATCGGTAATGGCGTACAGGTGGTTGGCTACCAGATGTAGCTGGGTACTTTCTTCGCTGCGCACTTTGTCCAGCGCCTGGGCCAGATAGAGCAGGCTGTAAAAGGCATTTTCCGTTTGCGCTGCCGGGTCGATGGGTTCTGTGGTGACATTCCACAAATGCACGATGTGATCGGGCCATTTGCCTTCGCCGTGCAGCTTTTGGCAGAGCGTGTCGTAATCGGCGGTGTTGGCCGGATTGATGGTGATGACGGTTTCATCCAGCTGGGCAAATTGGTCCCCGGCCATGACGACGGTGACGTGCTGTTCATTGGTGCGCAGGAAGCCGTTAAGGCGGTCGCCCAGACCGGATTCATCGATGAAGAGCAGCCAGTTGGCTTTTTTGTCCAGAAGATATTGCTGGGTCATGGTGGGCGGCAGGGTGTGCTGCCAGGTGGGCAGGTAGAACCAGTCCGGCAGCGACGCTTTTTTCTTGGCAGACAGGTGGCGCGGCTGATTTTCGGCCGGTGGGTCTAGCCAGTAGCGTTGCCGTTCAAACGGATAGCCGGGCAGCGGCAGCCGTCGCCGGTTTTGGTGTTGGTAAAGCTGTTCCCACTGCACAGGCAGCCCTGCCAGCCAGAGTTGGCCAATGGTGGTTAACGGCCGTATCCGATCATCTTCTTTCTGGCGGGGATGGCGCAGTGTGGCGTAAGCCAGTTGCGGCGCGTTTTTATCTAGCTGCTGCTTGACCACCGTTGCCAGGGCGTTGCCCGGCCCCACCTCCAGGAAGATGGCATCGCCCAGGGTGCGCAAGGTTTGAATACAGGCGGCAAAGTTGACCGTGTGGCGCAGGTGTCGTGCCCAGTAAGCAGGGTCGGTGGCTTGTTCGGCCGTCATCCAGTCGCCAGTTTCGTTAGAGATGAGCGGTCCGTTAGGCGAGTTTAGCTTTATGGTTTGCAGATGGGCGATGAAAGGCTCCAGGGCGGCATCCATCATGGGTGAGTGGAAGGCGTGGGAGGTGTGCAGACGGCGGCATTGGATGTCTTGTGCGGTTAGCTGTTCGGCCAGTGCTTCGATGGCTTCGTCTGGGCCAGACACCACGCAGCTGTCCGGGCTGTTGATGACGGCGACGGTGAGCGTTTCCGGCAGCAGATTTTCCACCTCATCAGCGGGTCGAGAGACGGCCAACATGCTGCCGGGAGCCATTGCCTGCATCAGTTCGCCGCGTTTGGCGACGGTGTGCAGGGCATCGCGCAGCGAAAAGACCCCAGCCAGGGCAGCCGCGACGTATTCGCCAATGCTGTGGCCGATCATGGCCTCAGGCTGTAAGCTCCAGGATTGCCACAATTTGGCCAGGGCGTATTCGATGGTGAAGAGGGCGGGCTGGGTAATCGCTGTGTTTTTTAGCTGTTCAGCGGCCCATTCTGCTTTGTCGGCTTTAGGGTAGATTAAATCGCGTAAATCGAGGGTGAGGAACGGCCGTAAAATCTCAGCACATTCATCCACCGTTTCGCGGAACAACGGTTCCGTCTCGTACAGCGATTGCCCCATGTTGACATACTGCGATCCTTGCCCAGAGAACATGAAAATAAGCGGTCGTGTTTGCTCCGCCTGGGTGCGGTTCAAAATGCGTTCACGGTCCACGGCGCGGAGGGTGGCGCTGGCATCGGCCACGTCTTGGCAGACCACCATGCGGCGGTAGGTGAAGGTGCGGCGGCCGGTTTGCAATGTGTAAGCCACATCAGCCAGGTTGGTGTCGGGCTGGGCTTCTAAATAATCGGCTAGATTTTGGGTTATCGTTTCCAGCGCTTCAGTCGATTTGGCAGAAAGCTGGAGCAGCTGCCACGGCTGGGCTGGATCAGACGGGGTTGGCTGCGGGGCTTCTTCTAAAATGATGTGGGCGTTGGTGCCGCCAATGCCAAAGGAACTGACACCTGCTCTGCGTGGGGAACGGCCGTTTTGCCAGGGCAGCAGCGTGTTGTTAATTTCAAATGGGGTTTGAGCCAGGTTCAGCTTGGGATTGGGCGTGTCAAAATGACAGGTGGGTGGAATCTGCTTGTGCCGCAAGCTTAGCACCGTTTTGATGAGACCGGCCACGCCTGCGGCCGAATCTAGATGGCCCACATTGCTTTTGACGGAACCGATGACCGTTTTTTGCTCGCTGCTGCCTTTGAACAGCTTGGCCAGCGCCGTGATTTCGATGGGATCGCCCAATTCCGTGGCCGTGCCGTGGGCCTCGATGTATTGAATGGTGTCGGGGGTAACGTTAGCGGCGGCCTGGGCTTTGGCAATCACGTCTGCCTGGCCGTTGATGCTAGGCGCAGTGTAGCCAAGTTTGAGACTGCCATCGTTGTTGACGGCCGTTCCCTTAATCACTGCCTGAATGGTGTCACCATCGGCGATCGCGTCTGACAATCTTTTGAGCACGACGATACCGACGCCGGAGCCAAAAACGGTACCCTGTCCGGCAGCGTCAAAGGGGCGGCAGTGGCCGTCTGGCGAGGCGATGCCGCTGGGTTGGTAGATGTAACCCGCGCGCTGCGGCATTTCCACCGAAACGCCGCCAGCCAGGGCAATGTCGCACTGGCCGTTCATCAAGCTTTCGCAGGCTAGGTGGGTGGCTACCAATGAGGTGGAGCAGCCGGTTTGCACATCCAGGCTCGGGCCAGTGAGGTTCAAATGGTAGGAGGCGCGGGTGGCTAGAAAATCTTTGTCGTTGCCCAGCATGATGGCAAAGCTGTCGTCGCTGGGGTCTACGTCGGGATGGTTGAGCAGGTTAAAGAGCAGGTAGGTGCTCATGCCCATCCCCGCAAAAACGCCAATTTGCCCCCGATACTGTTCGCTGCTGTAGCCCGCGTTTTCCAGAGCGTGCCAGGCGACCTCTAAAAAGAGACGGTGTTCCGGGGACAGCAGCTTGGCTTGGTTGGGGGCGTAGCCGAAAAATGAGGCGGCAAACTGGTCGATGTCGGCCAGGAGCGGTTCGGCCCGCACAAAGTCGGGATTCTGGCGTAAATGTTGGGGCACACCAAGCTGATCGAGCGCTTCGTCATCCAGCACCTGGATGCTTTCGATGCCGTCGCGCAGGTTTTGCCAGAATTGTTCCAGATTAGTTGCGCCGGGGAAACGGCCGTCTAGCCCAATAATGGCAATATCGTCTTGCTGGCGAACGGCCGTTTGGCGCACAACAACTTCTTCCCCATCCGCCAGCAGCAGCTGGGTTATGCCGTGAATGGTGGGCTTCTCTAAAAATTGCACCAGTGGAATCTCGCGCCCTAATGCTTCTTGTAGCTGGCGCTGGGCTTGAACCAGCAGCAGTGAATGGCCGCCTAAATCGAAGAAGTTGTCGTGAATGCCGACTTTCGGCAGGCTCAAAACTTTTTGCCATACCTGAGCGATGCGCTGCTCTAGCTGACTTCGTGGCGGAACGGCCGTTTTGTCGGCCACGTGCAGCGTCGGGGCAGGCAGCGCACGGCGGTTGACCTTGCCGTTGGGCATCAAGGGGAAGGCATCCAGCGGGACAAACAGGTTGGGCACCATGTAGTCGGGCAGGATGGTTTGCAGTTGCGTGCGAATCTTGGCAATGTCGATTTGCTGACCATCTTGCGGCACCAGGTAGGCCAGCAGCCGTTTGTCGTCGGCGCTGACGGTGTGCAGCATGACCAATGCTTCGCGCACGCTGGGCAGAGCGGTGAGCTGGTTCTCGATTTCGCCCAACTCAATGCGGAAGCCACGCAGCTTGATCTGGTGATCCACGCGGCCCAGGAATTGGATGTTGCCATCGGACAGGTAGCGGACGAGATCGCCGGTTTTGTAGAGATGAGCAGGGGGGCAGGGGAGCAAGGGGGAGGGGGTGACCGGTTGGTTTGTCACCTTGTCAAAAGGATTTGGAATGAACTTTTCCTTAGTTAATTTGGGGCGGTTCCAGTAGCCACGGGCTACGCCTACGCCGCCGATGTGCAGTTCGCCAGCCACGCCTTGGGGCACGGGCTGCAAATGTTTGTCCAAAATGTAGAGCTGGATGTTGGCAATGGGGCGGCCGATGGGCACCATCTGGCGCGGATCATCGCGTAAACATTGCCAGTAGCTCACGTCGATGGCCGCTTCGGTAGGACCGTACAAGTTGTGCAGCTCGCATTCTGGCAACGCGCTGCGGTGCAGCGTAGCAAAAAAGCGCTGGGTCAGGTCGTAGGGCAGGGCTTCGCCGCTGCAAATGACGCGCCGCAGTGAGGTGCAGCGGTCCACGTTTGGCTCGGTAAGGAAGATTTGCAGCATGGAGGGCACAAAGTGCATCGTGGTGATTTGGGCTTCTTGAATGAGCTGCACCAGATAGGTACTGTCCAGATGGCCACCTGGTTGGGCCATCACCAGTTTGGCCCCGGTGATGAGCGGCCAGAAAAATTCCCAGACAGAAACGTCGAAGCTGAACGGCGTTTTTTGCAGGATGTGGTCATCGGCGGTGAGCTGGTAGGCGTCCTGCATCCACAGCAGGCGGTTGACGATGCCACGATGAGTGTTCATGGCACCCTTGGGTTTGCCGGTGGAGCCGGAGGTGTAGATGGTGTAGGCCAGATGATCGGGCGTGAGGGGGACGTCTGGGTTGGTTTGGGGGTGTTGGGCGATTTGGTGCCAATCGGTGTCCAGGCTGATAGTTGTGAATTGTGAATTGTGAATTGTGAATTGTGAATTTTCACTTGCTACCAAATGCTGCTGGGAGAGAAGGATTGAGACCTGGGAGTCTTCGAGCATGAATTGCAGGCGTTCGGCCGGGTAAGATGGATCAATCGGTACGTAGGCACCGCCTGCCTTGATGATGCCCAGTAGGGCAATAACCATCTCCAAACTGCGCTCCATGCAAACGCCCACCATTACATCGGGCTGAATGCCTTGGGCGATGAGGAAATGGGCTAATTGGTTGGCTTTTTGGTTGAGCTGGTGGTAAGTGAGGGTTTGGTCGGCATACGTCAGCGCAGGTGCGCCGGGAGTTTGGGCGACTTGGTCTTCAAATAGTTGGGGCAAACATCGTGCGAGATTGTAGGGAACGGCCGTATCATTCACCGTGTACAGCAGCGTATGTTTTTGCTCATCGGTGAGAAGGGGGAGTTGAGAAACGGCCGTGTCTGGCTGGGCCACAATTGAACTGAGCAAGGTGGTGAAATGACCGGCCATTTGTTCGATGGTGGTGTCGTTGAACAAGTCCGTATTGAATTCCCAGGTGGCCAGCCATTCATTGTTGATCTCGGCCATTGCCAGCGTTATGTCAAACTGTGAAGCCTGTTGGGTGAGCGCCAGCGGCGTGAAGCGCAGTACGCCTAGCTCGATCTCATCGCCTGCCTGACCCAGCGCCAGCGCCGTCAGGCCGTGATGTGCGGCGTGGGCTTTTTGCCAGACAAACATGTTTTGGAAGACGGGCGAATGGGCTGCATCGCGGGCCAATCCTAAGGCTTCCACCAGCGCCGGGAAAGGGAGTGCTTGATGGGTAAACGCGCCAACTGCGGTTTCCTTCACCCGCTGCAATAAGTTGCGGAAGCTCATCTGACCATCTTCCAACTGGGTGCGAATGA
>JBNKLQ010000286.1:0-3872 GCA_050292445.1 Promineifilaceae bacterium (SeqCode)
CTTGGTGCGGTGCATCTGCGTTTTCGCCAGGGATAGGCGTTCTACGAACGCTGGTGACAGGCTGACAAGGTGACCAGGTGAAGTGGCTGGAATGGGTACAGCGGTTACAGGCCGTTGCCCAAAACGGGTTGACATACGCGAAAGATCCGTTCGATGTTGAGCGTTACGAGGCCATTCGCCAGATTGCCGCAGAGATTGGGGCCAACTATAGCCAAGTGGATGTAGAAAAAATTGCCGACTTGTTTGCCGAAAATATCGGCTACGCTACGCCCAAGCTGGATGTGCGCGGGGCAGTGTTTCAGGATGGCAAAATCCTCATGGTGCGGGGACGGCAGGATCAGCTGTGGACGCTGCCCGGTGGCTGGATTGATGTGGGGGAATCGCCCAGTACGGCCGTAACCAAAGAAATTCTCGAAGAAACCGGTTATCTCACCAAGCCCATCAAGTTAGTCGCTTGTTTTGATCGCAATTTGTGGGGGGAACGGCCGTATTTACAACACGTCTACAAACTTTTCTTCCACTGCCAAATCATTAGCGGTTCGCCCCAGACCAGCCTAGAAACAGACAAAGTTGCCTTTTTTGCTCTGGCGGAACTACCATCAAACCTTTCAGCCGCTCGCGTCACGCGTTCACAAATCCACACCCTTTTTCAACATCTCAACAATCCCCATCTTCCCACCGAATTTGATTAAGCAATCTGTATATGCTCGACCTTTCAGACAAGCATATTGCTAAATTGCCGTTTGTGACATTTGTCACAAGAACTGTGTGACACTCATCGCTAACGCTTCAAATAGCCATCTTCTATACTTTCGACGTATTCGGATAGGCGAATACATTAATAAGCAATAAGGTGAACTGATGGATATTCCCCAAATTGAAGAGTTACGCTTATTACACAGCAACATCTGCCAGGCACTGGGCGATCCTAAGCGAATTCAAATTTTATATGCACTGCATGGCGAACCACGTTACGTCTCTGCCCTGGCCGAGGATCTGGGGATGCCACAACCTACCGTTTCGCGTCATCTACAGGTGTTGCGGCAGCGCTCATTGGTCCAAACGGAGCGAGATGGCCAAACGGTTGTTTACAGCCTCACCGATATACGCATTATTGATGTCCTGAACAGCATGCGCCAAATTTTGCGCGATGCCCTGGATCGCCAGGCAAATGTTTTAGCTTAACCATTAACCATTGTCTTGATCCGCACCAAGCCAGTAGACGGGGGGCTTTCTGCGGTATTTATCAACCAAATCAGGTAATTGTCAGCGTGGTGAAGTTAACTTCATCAGGCCGTTTTTATATTGCCTGACCCACCCCGGAAGAGTAGAGAACCAATGAAAACGTTCAAATATATTTGGATTGTTGGATTAACCGCTACCCTGCTCCTCATCGCGATTCCCATCATTATTTGGATTCCCAACGAGCCGGTAAAGGCGGATGATCCGTGGGCCAATGTGGATGATCCCATCCCGCATACGGACCACACAGATTTGATTGAGGGACCATTGGAGACAGGGCCGGAGGTTACGGCCGTTTGCCTCGATTGTCACGAAGAAGCCGGACACGAAATGACCCAGACTGTTCACTGGACCTGGGAAAGTGAACCGGTGATGTTGCCAGGTCGAGATGAACCAGTGACCATTGGCAAAGCCAACCAGATCAACAACTATTGCATCGGCATCCAGGGGAACGAGCCAGGCTGTACCCGCTGCCACGCAGGCTATGGTTGGGAAGATGAAACCTTCGACTTTAGCGAAGAGATGAACGTCGATTGCCTCGTCTGCCACGCCGACACCGGCCTGTACAGCAAAAGCACCGCCGGACGCCCCGCCGAGGGTGTTGATTTGGTGGCCGCTGCGCAAAGCGTAGCCTCCCCAACGCGGCAAAATTGCGGCAGCTGCCACTTTAATGGCGGCGGCGGCAACGCTGTGAAGCACGGCGACCTGGATGAAAGTCTCTACTTCCCCTCGGAAAACATTGACGTACACATGGGGCGGTACGACTTCCAATGTGTCGATTGTCATAAGACGGAAGACCATCAGATTCAGGGGCGCTCCATCTCCGTGAGCGTAGACAATGAGAACCGACTGGCCTGCACCGACTGCCACAACAGCACCCTGCATGAAGATGATCGCATCAACGACCACACGAATACCGTTGCTTGCCAAACCTGCCACATCCCTGAAGGAGCCGTACGCCAACCGACCAAGATGGATTGGGACTGGTCTACGGCCGGGGACGAAACAATCCCCGAAGATCCGCACGTTTACCTGCGCATCAAGGGCAGTTTTGTCTACGAAAGTGGCTTCATGCCCGATTACATCTGGTACAACGGTACGGCGGATCGCTACCTGCTGGGTGACACCATCGATCCCACCCAGCCGACGCTCATCAATGAGCCGCTGGGCAACATCGATGACTCGAATTCGCTTATTTGGCCGTTCAAAGTACATAATGGCAACCAGATTTACGACACAGAGTACAACTACCTGATCCAACCCAAGACAGTGGGTGAAGGTGGTTACTGGACTGAGTTCGATTGGGCGCTGGCGGCTGAACTGGGTGCCCAAGAAACCGGCATGTTGTTTAGCGGTTCTTATGGTTTTGCCCCGACGGAGATGTACTGGAATTTGTCCCACATGGTGCAGCCTAAAGAGAATGCGCTGCAATGCACTGACTGCCACGGCGAAGACGGCCGTATGGATTGGGAAGCCCTCGGTTATTACGGCGACCCAATGGAATGGGGCGGTCGGGACCAGTTCACCAGCGCTTATCAAGATTAAAAAATGGAACACAGAGTTTCGCAGAGATTACACAGAGTTTCACAGAGATTTTTAAGATTTTCTCTTTTTTCTCTGTGTACCTCTGTGGCTCCTTCGCGAAACTCTGCGTCACTCTTCATGGATTTTCGATGAACAATCTAAGAAAGTTTCAACTTCCTTCTGCAAAATTTTGGGTAATGGCTTTACTGGGGCTGGCAGTCTTGCTGCTGGTCGCTCAACAAACATTGGCCCAGGACGAAACACCAACGGAACCCACACCCACTGGTCCACCGCTGCATCCCAACTTTGAGCTGTTGGATGCCAATGGCAACAACGTCCTGGAAACCAATGAACCTATTTCCACCATGAACACCTGCGGTAGCTGTCACGACACCGACTTCATCGCTGAACACAGCTTCCATGTGGATGCTGGTTTGAGTGAAATGAGCGCGGCAGGAGAGACGGGCAACGGCCGTTCCTGGGATGTCAGCACCGGCACCTTTGGTAAATGGAATCCGCTCGTTTACCATTATCTCACCCCCGAAGGTGACGACCTGGTTGACCTGACCACGCCCGGCTGGCTGATGCTGTTCAGCGACCGGCATGTGGGCGGTGGCCCGGCCGTTACCAGCCAGGATGGGGAGCCGCTGCTGAGTTTAGCCCCTGATGCCAACAGCCTGGACGCCAGCGTCGTTGACCCGGCGACGGGTGAACAGGTTGGCTGGGATTGGCAGGAATCAGGCGTGGCGGAGATGGACTGCTTCTTGTGCCATCTGCCCGATGCCAACAACGATGCCCGCATTGCCACGATGCAGGCAGGTGAATTCAAATGGGCCAGCACGGCTACGTTGTCTGGTAGCGAGGTTGTGGAAATGACGGCAGACGGCCGTTTCCAATACAACCGCGACGCTTTTGACGAAGAGGGTCTGCTGATGGACGGTTTTGTCAAAGTCCAGGATCCCACCAACGCCAACTGCGGCAACTGCCACGGCGTCGTCCACACCGACCTCAACACACCGCTGACGCTGGAAAGCTTGCAAATTGGCGATTGGAGTACGCTCACCACCGGGCAAGTCATGTCGCCCCAACGGCTGCTCAACTCCGGC
>JBNKLQ010000286.1:3882-7570 GCA_050292445.1 Promineifilaceae bacterium (SeqCode)
TGGCCTGAATCTGGCTGACAAAGAAACACTTTCCCGCTCCTGGGACATCCACATGGAGCGCGTGGTTGATTGCGTTGATTGTCATTATGCGCTTAACAACCCCGTCTACTACCAAGAGACAGATAAAGACCAGCTCGACCATTTGCTCTTCGACCCACGCCGCCTTGATTTTGGCGAATATCTCTACCGGCCACTGCACGAGTTTGCCACAGGGTCTAGCGCCCAGGGTACGCTTGCGCCGCAGTACGACAACAGCCTGCGCCGCTGCGACGACTGTCACAGTATCGAAGTAACCCACAACTGGCTGCCCTACAAAGATCGGCATATGGATGCGGTGAGCTGTGAGTCGTGCCACATCGGCGAAATTTATGCGCCTGCCCAACAGGTCATTGATTGGACGGTACTGCAAGCCGATGGCACGCCCCTCAGCCAGTACCGGGGCATCGACGGTGAGCTTGGCCAGCCCAGCAGCCTGATCACGGGCTACCAGCCGGTCCTGCTCCCCCGTGAAAACGCCGACGGCAGCACGACGCTGGCCCCGCACAACCTGGTTTCTACCTGGTTCTGGGTCTATGGTAATCTAGAGCGCCCAGTACTTGAACAGGATCTGCAAGTGGCCTGGTTTGATGGGGACGCGTATGCTGACGAGGTATTGGCTTTGTTTGATGGGGATGGAAACGGCCGTCTCTCCGACACCGAACTTACCCTGGATAGTGACGCCAAAGTTGACCTCATCACTGAGCGGTTGGCTGCCCAAGGGTTGGACAATCCCCGCATCAGTGGCGAGATTCAACCGTACAGCATCAACCACAACGTGGGTGGGGCCGATTGGGCCATCCGCGACTGCGGTACCTGCCACGGCGAAGAGTCGCGCATTAGTCAGCCGCTTGAGCTGGCTAGTTACCTGCCGGGTGGCGTGCAGCCGACCTTCGTGAATGACGGTGGCAGCAGCTTCAATGGTACGCTTTCGGTGACAGACAATGGGGCGCTGCAATACTCGCTGGAAACATCCGAAGCCGGACTCTACATTTTGGGCCACAACGCCGTAAACGTGATTGACTGGATTGGCATCATCCTGTTTCTGGGGGTGTTTGCCGGGGTGATCGTGCACGGTGGATTACGCTACGCTGCCCTGCGCCGCCAACCGCCTAGCCATCCACGCCTGCGCGAACTATACATGTACTCCGTTTATGAGCGGCTGTGGCATTGGCTGCAAACCGTGGCCATCCTGCTGCTCATCGTCACGGGGTTGATCATTCACAAACCAGACAAATTTGGCGCATTCAGTTTTGCCTACATGGTGCAGATTCACAATGTTCTGGCCGCCATTTTGGTCATCAACGCTTTCCTGTCGCTCTTTTATCATCTGGTCAGCGGCGAGATTAAGCAGTATTTGCCTCGGCCACGCGGCTTCTTCGACCAGGCGATTGAGCAAAGCCTATTCTACGTGCGCGGCATTTTCCGCAATGAGCCGCATCCGTTTGAAAAGGTACCGGAGCGCAAACTGAACCCGCTGCAGCAGGTGACTTACTTTGGCATTCTGAACGTGTTACTGCCGCTGCAAATCCTCACCGGCATTTTGATGTGGGGCGCGCAGCGCTGGCCAGAAATTGCCGCGCGATTGGGCGGACTGCCGTTCCTGGCACCGTTCCACACGCTAATCGCCTGGCTGTTTGCCACCTTTATTGTGATGCATGTTTACTTGACCACCACTGGCCACACGCCAATGGCGGGCATTAAGTCGATGATGTTGGGCTGGGACGAAGTGGAAGTCCACGACCCCGCCGCAGCCCATGATTAAGAGGAGATCGCAATTATGACGACCTTGAGTTCACCAAAATCAGAAACGCGCAAAGGGCTTCGTGTTTTTAGCAAGCGCGTTGCTAAGGATTATGTAAATCCATATTACGCTGCAATTTTATTAGGCATCGTTCTATTTGCTGCCTTTTTTATAACGGGCAGTGGCCTGGGCGCGTCTGGTGGCCTGAACCGGCTGCTAATGGTGGTGGAAGACGCTATCGCTCCCGAGCATGTCGATCGCACCGCGTACTTGTTGACGATGGCCGGGGGTGAGAAGAATCCGCTGGACAGCTGGATTGTCTTTTTGACCATCGGGACAGTGTTTGGTGGGGCTGTGGCAGGCTGGCGAAACGGCCGTATCAAACTAGAAACCAACAAAGGCCCCCAAATTTCTACCCGGCAGCGCTGGCTCATGGCCTTCATCGGTGGCACGCTGATGGGGTACGGTGCCCGCTTTGCTCGTGGCTGTACTTCTGGGCAGGCGTTGTCTGGTGGCGCGGTGCTTTCTGTGGGGAGCTGGGCATTTATGTTTGCCGTTTTTGGCGGCGGCTACGCCATGGCTTATTTCGTCCGCAAACTGTGGAACTGATTAATAGGACGCAGATTACCATGATCTACCTGATTTAGAGCTTCAAAATCAGGGGAATCAGGCAAATCAGCGTTCCATTAAGGAGCAAACAATGGCTACTTTTCCTTTACCACTCGGTGAACTCCTCGGACATTGGGGTTCTTACGTTGTTTATTTACTCGTTGGCTTTGCTTTTGGTTATGTGCTGGAAATTGCCGGATTTGGCAACTCTAAAAAGCTAGCCGCCCAATTTTATTTTAAAGAAATGACTGTGATCAAAGTGATGTTTGGCGCGATCATTGTGGCCATGGTGCTGATTTTCCTGGCATCTGGCGTGGGATTGCTAGATTACAACCTGGTTTATGTTAACCCAACTTATTTGTGGCCTGGCATCGTTGGCGGTTTGATCATGGGTGTGGGGTTCATTATCGGCGGTTTTTGCCCCGGCACTTCGCTGGTGGCAGCGGCCACGCTCAAGCTGGACGGCATCTTCTTCGTCCTGGGCGTATTTTTTGGCATCTTCCTGTTTGGCGAGACCGTTGGCGGATTCAGCGAATATTGGAACTCTTCCTATATGGGGCGCTTCACATTGCCGGAATGGCTGGGTTTGTCCACCGGCACCGTTGTGCTGCTGGTGGTGCTGATGGCCCTCTTCATGTTTTGGGGTTCGGAGAAGCTGGAACAATATTTTGGCGGCATGGATGCGGCTAAGGAACCGAAATGGCGCATTGGCGCGGGTGGTGGCTTGGCGCTGGCTGCTGTTGGCCTGATCATCATTGGTCAGCCCACTACGCTGGATCGCTGGAACCGCATCGCAGATGAGAAAACGGCGGCGCTGGAGGAACGGACCGTGCAGGTGCATCCCGCCGAAATGCTGGAAAAACTCCACGATGACAGCCTCAAGGTGATCATGTTGGATGTGCGCAGCGAAGCGGATTACAACCAATTCCACATTTTGGATGCACAGCATGTGCTGCCAGAAGAATTGCCTGAGATGGTGCCTGCGCTGCATCTGGAGCCGGCTAACACGGTCTTTTTTGTGATGAGCAATGACGAAACGGCCGCAACCGAAGCGTGGAAAACGCTGCAAGCTGAAAGTGTGCCCAATGTGTATATTTTGGAAGGCGGCATCAACAATTGGCTTACCCTCTTTGGCAACGATGAATTCCTGGCAGCCCACCCGCGCGTGCCGCAGGCCGATGACCAACTGGCCTTTGCCTTCCCGGCGGCGCTAGGCGCACGCCAATTCCCGGCCGAACCCGATCCGCACCAGTATGAATTTATCTATGAGTCAAAAGTGATTTTGGAATTAAAGCGTGC
>JBNKLQ010000287.1:0-7564 GCA_050292445.1 Promineifilaceae bacterium (SeqCode)
GACGACGGTCCATCACATAACGCTGAGACAGCTTTACCGCCGCCACCAGGGCGTCATCGGAATAGGTGATTTTGTGGTGCTGCTCGTACTGCCCACGCAGGCCGCGCAGCATCTCAATCGTGTCGTCTACCGACGGCTCATCAACAAACACCGGAGCAAAGCGGCGCTCCAGGGCACTGTCTTTTTCAATGTATTGACGGTACTCGTCCAGTGTGGTGGCGCCCACACATTGCAGTTCGCCACGGGCCAGGGCAGGCTTGAGCATGTTGCTAGCGTCCATTGCGCCCTGTGCCGAGCCAGCACCCACAACGGTATGCAGCTCATCAATAAAAAGGATAATTTCGCCTTGCGCCCGTTGAATTTCTTCCATCGACGCTTTCAGGCGCTCTTCAAATTCACCTCGAAAACGACTACCGGCAATCATCGCGCCCAAATCGAGCGAGACAACCTTTTTGTTGAGCAGGTTTTCCGGTACGTCATTTTTGTTGATTTTCTGCGCCAGTCCTTCCACGATAGCGGTTTTACCCACGCCAGCTTCGCCAATAAGCACCGGGTTGTTCTTGGTACGACGGCTCAGCACCTGGACCACACGCATAATCTCATCATCCCGCCCAATAACGGGGTCCAGCTTGCCTTCACGCGCCAGCTGAGTGAGATCGCGGCTGTATTTGTCCAGGGTACGGTAACGGCTTTCCGCCTGCCGGTCGGTTACCCGTGCGCCACCGCGCAGCTCTTGAATACCGTTCAATACACGCTCGCGGGTGACACCAAACTCCTGCAAAATGCGGGCGGAGGGCGTGTTGCGCTCGCTCAAAATGGCCAGGAACAGGTGCTCGGTTGAGATGAATTCATCCTTGAGACGATTCGCTTCCCCCTGGGCCAATTCCAGCACCGTGCGAATGCGGGGCGTATAAAAAATTTGCCCCACACCGCCCCCATAAACAGAGACTTTGGGACTATTCTTGAGTTCTTCTTCCAAACGCTGCTGAATGGCAGCAACGTCAACTTTTAATTGATCAAGCAGTTGGGGAACAGCACCATCTTCTTGCCGCATAAGCGCGAGAAAAAGATGTTCCGTATCGACCTGGGTATGGCCGTATTCCTGAGTGAGTTCGTATGCTCTGGCGGCCGCATCTTGGGCGCGTTCCGTAAATCTGTCAAATCGCATGTTTATTTCCTTGTTTTGGTTAAGCCGCAGATTTTATGGAATTCATCTGCAAAATATACTGCGGCAGATTACGGTCGTTACTGTACCCGCTAAAAATTGGATTCTCGTAAGAATCCGGCCTCTTTTTGTTAACAGTTTCTAAAGGACCCGAATGCCTTCCATTTCGTCGTAGCCGTCCCCCCAGACCAAAATTTTGAACGGCGTCACTTCAATGAGCCGCCAGGTGGTGCTATCGTCGTAGCGGAAGTCCCATTCGTATTTATGATAAAAATAGTCGGCCAACACGTCTACTGTGCTGCGGTCGGCCACATGAGCTTCGCCTTCGATAATGACCACACTCTGAGGATCGGGCAGAGACAGGGAGACAGATTGATTGCGGTACATATTGACAAACTTTTGGGTATCGCTGCCGGTGGCAAAGTAAATTTTTTCGTCGAGCCAGATAAACCAGACAGGAGCCAGGTGGGGACGGCCGTCGAAGCGCACGGTAGCTAACCAGATGGTCATTTCGCGCCCCAAACGTCCTACAATTGCTCGCCAGCGGTCTGGATTACGTCGTCTCACGGGGAGATTATACGAAAAAAAACGGTTATCGGTAAGCGATGAACGGTAATCGGTAAACAGCTTACCGATTACGGTTTACAGATAACCGATTACCGTACCACACGGCCGTTTCCACCCCAACCCCACTTAACCCTAACAACCGCTCAACTTGCCAGGCATACGGTTCCGCCGCGCCGGTGGTGATGAAGCGCACACCGCCAGACTGCGCAGCATCGGCCTGCAAACGGTGCTGGCGCAGCACCACGCCGGTTTGCCTGGCGACGGCTGGGGCCGGATCGATAATGGGAACGGCCGTTCCCAAAATCCCTTCCACCACCGGCAGCACAAAAGGGTAATGCGTGCAGCCCAGCACCACCGTATCCACCCCTGCGGCCAACATCGGCGTAAGCGCCTGCTGCAAAATTTGGTGCACCTGTGGACTGTCCAAGCGACCCGCTTCAATCTCAGGCACTAGACCCACGCACGGATCTTCCCAAACGGTAACGCCCTGTGCGTATCTGGCCGTGAGCCGAGCATACCGGTCGCTGGCAAAGGTGCCGCCCGTCGCCAGAATACCAACCTTACCGCTTTGGGTTTGCTGGGCGGCGGGCTTCACCGCCGGTTCCATCCCCACAAACGGCAGATCAAACTGCTGCCGCAGCAGGCTCAGCGCCGCCGCCGAAGCAGTGTTGCAGGCAATCACAATTGCCTTGACGTTCAGTTGTACAAAAAATTGGGTAATGCCCTGGCTAAATTGAATAATTTCCTGGGCAGAACGCGAACCGTAGGGCACATGTCCCTGGTCGGCCAGGTAAATGAACTGCTCCGCAGGCAGTTGCGCCTGCAAATGGCGCAAAACAGAAAGCCCGCCTACGCCTGAGTCGAATACGCCGATGGGTTGTTGTTTGCCCATTTTTCGGTATTCGGTATTCCGTAAACGGTAATCGGTGAGGGAGAACCCGATTTACCGCTTACCGTTTACCGATAACTGATAACCGGCTGGGAAGCCGCTTCTACCAATCCCTGGAACAGCCCCAGCATATGCGGAGCGTTGTGGATCAGGTTCTCAGGGTGCCACTGTACGCCCAGGGCAAACGGATGATTCATCACTTCTACGCCTTCAATGAGACCATCAGGGGCAACGGCCGTTGCCCGCAAATCAGTGGCCAGCCGGCGGATTCCTTGATGATGCAAACTGTTAACGGCCGTTTCCGTCATCCCTAGCTGCTTGGCTAAGAGAGAATCCGGCTCGATGGTGACGTTGTGGGCCAGGTAGTTGCGGGGATGGCTGTGTACGTATTCATGGTGCATTGCCTGGGGCATGAGCAGTTCCACATCTTCCCAAAGCGAACCGCCCAGAGCCACATTAAGCACCTGCGAACCACGACAAATGGCCAGGAGCGGTTTTTGCTGGGCAACGGCCGTACGCGCCACCGTTATTTCCACCCGATCCCGATCTTCATCAACACCGCCCACAGTGGGATGACCCTGCCCCTGGTAGACACCTGGCTCAATATCGCCGCCGCCGGGCAGTAAAATACCATCCATTTGCTGAATGGCAGCGCGTAAATCATCATCACTCAGCCCCAACGGAATCATTACAGGGATGCCCCCAGCCGCGACAATAGCTTCCAGATAAGAAGGCATCAGCCCCAAAATATCTATTGGTGAGGATTCGCCAGCTGTTTTTCGGTAGGTTGTACAGCCAATTAATGGTTTGCGTGTTGTTGCGATCATGCCCATCTCCAGGTTGTGGGGTCTTACAAACAAAAACAGGAAACAAAAAGGGTGAAAGCCATGATGCTTTCACCCAGTTTTTGGTGCCAGATAATTAATCTGGTTTGGCGGCACCACACCGCGCCCGGCTAACACACCAAAGTCATGATGGTGATACGGCCGTTGCACGGAAAATGTCAATTCCTAAAAAACGCGCTTTTCCCGCAGCCGAGCCGATTTACCCGTCCGGTTGCGCAAATAATACAGCTGCGCCCGACGAACGTAAGCATGACGGTGTACATCTACTTTTTCAATGCGGGGGGAATTCAGCAAGAAGGTACGTTCCACACCAACGCCGTTGGAAGCAATACGACGTACGGTAAAGTTACTGTTGTTACCACTGCGGCGCATGCGAATGACGGTACCACGCACAACTTGGGAACGCTCGTTACGCTCACCAACATTAATCCGAACATGTACAGTGACATCATCCCCAACAGCCAGCTCTGGCAGTGATTCTTTTGTTTCATCAAAGGCTTTTAGTAGTAAATCAGACATAATTCCATCTCCAGCGGCTCTATTCCGCGAATTTTTTCAACGATTGCGCTTTGCTTAAGGCAAGTTTTGTTTTCGCTTTCACATAAAGATAGCCCGCGCGGCGGGCTAGGAGATGAAATATAACACGACAATGGCGGACAAGCAAACAATTTTCCCTCAAATTTAGGAAAATGTTGCCAGAGAAAACCATTACTAAACAGCCAACAAAAAAGCCCCAACAAAAAGTTGGAGCTTTCCTTGTTTTCAACGGTAAACCGTTTAGCAAGCGGCCAGCTTAGCCCGCTTTCTTCAGAACGGGCAAACCGTTACGGCTTTCGGAAACAACGTAACCATCTGGAACTGCGTCGAGGGACCCATCTTTAATTTCTTTAGCGAAGAAGTAGATTGTTTGGGTACGGCCGTTTTTCAACGTTGTGTCTTTGCGGTGTAAGAAATAGGTGCGGTCTTTTGAATTTGTAAAACTGTATGCCATTTTTTCCTTCCTTGTACAAAATAGAATTTCCGAACTGACTCACTAAAAAGGTTCAGTTCAGATTTTTATAATTATGCCTCTGTAAATTTGCCACGAGAGGCAACGGCTGACCATGTTAGATCAATATCCCCGAGTTGGCAAGGGTTTGCCCCCCAAAATGGGTATATTTTCTCCTGTAATCATGAAAAATTAAGGCATTTTCACCACTTTGACGCCCTTTTTGTTGACTGCTATACTTTAATGCTGCCGTCAAACGTGCAGCAAAACTTGTTTGGCTAACAATCTAAAAATTCACCGCAAAGTGCGCAGAGATCGCAAAGTTTTTCTGAATTTTCCTTTGCGTCCTTCGCGCACTTTGTGGTTAACAGGAATCTTTATGCGTTTATCACAATCATTTGGCAAAACATTACGAGAAGCCCCGGCCGACGCCGAGATGATCAGCCACCAATTGCTGATCCGGGCCAATTTTGTACGGCCGTTAGGCGCCGGAATCTACACCTACATGCCCTTTGGCTATCGCGTACTGCGCAAAATCTGGGATATTTTGGCTCAGGAGATGGACGCCATCGGCGGGCAAGAAATGTGGATGCCCAACATTCACCCCGCCGCCACCTGGCAAGCCACCGGCCGCTGGGACACGATGGACGTGCTCATGAAGGTGAAGGCGGGCGGCGGGCGCGAATACGCCCTTTCGGCCACCCATGAAGAAGTGGTCGTCGATCTGGCGCTGCGCGAGATTGAAAGCTATCGCGACCTGCCTAAGCTGGTATACCACATCAGCAAGAAGTTCCGCGATGAACCCCGTGCTCGCGGTGGCCTGATGCGCCTGCGCGAATTCATCATGAAGGATGCCTACAGCCTGGACACCAGCGAAGAAGCGCTGGATGAGTTCTACCCCAAGATGCTCCAGGCGTACTACAACGTTTTTGAGCGGGCCGGGACGCCCGCCGTAGCCATCAACGCCGATGTGGGTGCAATGGGTGGCAAGACTTCCCACGAATTTGTGGTCCCTCACGAAGGCGGTGAAGACACTTACATCACCTCAGAAGATGGCAGTTACTCGGCCAATGTGGAAGCAGCCGAATTCATCCGCGAAGGGGAAAAGCCTGCTGAATTGGAACCACTGACCAAAGTAGAAACGCCCAACTGCAAAACCATCGCGCAGGTGGCGGACTTTATCGGCGTGCCTACCAGCCAGACGCTGAAAGCGGTTTTTTACTGGTGGTCGCCTGCTGTGGGACGTGAGGATGACGGCCGTTTCATTTTTGGTCTGGTGCGCGGCGATCTGGATGTTAACGAAGTCAAAATGATCAACGCTTTGGGTGGCGGCGTGTTGCGTCCCGCCACCGATGAAGAAATCGTGGCTGCCGGGGCTACGCCTGGCTACGCCTCCCCCATTGGCCTGAAAATTGCCCCCGATTTGCAGTCGTCTGGCGTCTACGTCCTGGCCGATTTGTCCATCGAAGCGGGCGGCAACTTTGTGGTGGGGGCCAACGACGACGGCTACCACTACACCGGAGCCAACTACCCCCGCGACCACGCCATCAGCCAGATGGCCGACATTGCCCAGGCAGACACGGGTCACAAAGCGCCCAACGGCAGC
This sequence comes from Promineifilaceae bacterium (SeqCode), assembly GCA_050292445.1. Taxonomy (GTDB): domain Bacteria; phylum Chloroflexota; class Anaerolineae; order Promineifilales; family Promineifilaceae; genus Leptofilum. The sequence continues at coordinate 6,061 of JBNKLQ010000287.1, forward strand.
CGCTTAGAGGCGCGCCGCTGCATCGAGGCAGGACACTGCTTCAAGCTGGGCACGCGCTACAGCGCCGCCACCAACGCCACCTACCTGGACGAAAATGGCAAACCGCAGTTCATCTTTATGGGTTCCTACGGCATTGGCCTGGATCGGCTGATGGCCACCATCGTGGAACTGCACCACGACGACTACGGCATCATCTGGCCGGAAAGCGTGGCCCCGTACCAAATCCATTTGATGTACTTGGGTAAGGGCGACAATGTACGCGAAGCAGCCGACCAGCTTTACGCAGATCTCACCAGCGCGGGCTACGAAGTGCTCTACGATGACCGAGAGGGAAGCGCCGGCGTCAAGTTCAACGACGCCGATTTAATTGGCATTCCCTGGCGCATCGCCATTGGCAACCGTGGCCTCAAGGAAGGCAAGGTAGAAGTGAAGCGCCGCAGCGAAAAAGACCGGATGGACGTGCCGCTGGATGAGCTGATGGCGTTTTTGGAAGAGAAGATTTAGGGATTGGGAAGTGGAGATTAGAGATTGGGACGGCCGTTTTCTGTGGGGAAACGGTCGTTTTTTTATGACGAAGGAACAAAGAAACCAAGAGACAAAGGTTTTCTTTGTTCCTTCCACCCTTCGTCCCTTCGTATAAAATTAACTGGCTTTAGCAAACGACTTTTTTCAGGAGCAATGCATGTCCCAACAGGTACTGTCTATTTGCGGTTCGATGGACTTTATTGATGAGATGGAAGCGATTGCCACCGAGCTATCCGCTTCCGACTGGACAGTTTTCACGCCGCAACGCGCCGAGGCTGGCTTTCGCTGGGAAGATTTGAATGCAGAAGAGCGCATTCAACGGAAGAAAACGTACATTGATACCCATCTGGACAATATTCGGCGGTCAACGGCAGTTCTCATCGCCAACTATCCCAAAAACGGCATAGACGGCTACATCGGGGCCAATTCGCTGATGGAAGCGGCGATAGCCTACACGCTGGGGGTTCCGGTCTATTTTTTGTTCCCCATTGGGGCGCAGGGCTGCCAGTTGGAGGCGGAAAGTATTGCGAGTGGGGTGTGGAACGGCCGTTTCCCACAATGAGTTGGTCTTTTTTATTACAAAGGAACGAAGAAACCAAGAGACAAAGGTTTTCTTTGTTCCTTCCATCCTTCGTGCCTTCGTATAAAATTCGTACCAAAATCCAGTCGAATTTCCTGCTATAATACCCTCCAATTCTCACTAAAAAATGAACCAAACCGTGGAGGGAGAGATGACAAATAGACAACCATGGCACGCAGTAGCAACCAACCTGGTCGATGTGGCGATGGGCCGCCAACATGCCGATCTCGTCATCCAAAACGGCCGTTGGGTCAACGTCCACAGCGGCGAAATCATCCCTAACACAGATGTGGCCGTGAAAGACGGCCGTATCGCTTACGTCGGCCCGGATGCCAGCCACACCATCGGGGAGAACACGAAGATTATTGCAGGGAACGGCCGTTACCTCATCCCCGGCCT